>NZ_JBRJGP010000003.1:0-293949 GCF_053628555.1 Roseovarius sp. MBR-79
GCTTGTCGAATTCATGCTCGCCGGTTGCGGCACGCTTGCGTAGGCCGAACAGGCGATCTGTGAACTCCTTACCGTTATCGGTCAGAATGGTGCGGATGCGGATCGGGCAAGCACGTTCGAGGTCGCGCAGGAAGCGCCGGGCATTGGCAGCCGTCTTGGATTTGAAGACCCGGATAAACACCCATCGGGTGGCGCGGTCGATGGCCACGAACAGGTAACGACGCGAAGTTTCATCAGCCATTTGAGGCAGATACTTCACGTCAATGTGGAGGTAGCCGGGCTCATAGGCCTTGAAGCCGCTGTGCTTGGGTCTCGCCGCCTTGGCCTGCAGGTCGCGCAGGTTGCCCACACCATGCCGCCGCAGGCAGCGGTCCAAACCCGAGCGTGAGACATGCGGGTTCAGGAACTCCCGTACCACGGCCAGCAGGTCGTCGAGCGAGACCAGCAGCGTCTTGCGCAGCGCGACGGCCACGGCCTCCTGAGCAGGCGTCAGAGTGGTCTGAAGCCGGTGCGGCGTATGACTGCGATCCTCGACGCTGTCGCGCTTGCGCCATTTGTAGATCGTCTGCGGCGTCACGCCGAAGCGCTCGGCCAGCACCGTCCCGGCCTCGTCGCTCTCCTGGATTGCCGCGCGCACCTTGGGCGTCGTCGTCGCTTGCTTGTGAAGATGGATCAGCATGTCCGCGCCTCCGTCCAAATGTCTCTCAGGACCGATCTTGCCATGAAGAGGGCGGATCGCCGAGGAGAAACGTGATCATCCGGGATGGAGCAGCTATGTCGAATGTCGGTGATGGGCTCGAAGCGGTCATTGCGCTCCGAACCCACTGCGGGTCCTCACGCGCATCATTTACTGCAAAGGGCTGGCGCAATCCGGGGCCTTTTTCATGGCGAGAGCCAGCGCACCGTGCCCATACCGCTCACGTCATAGCCGCCGAAGGCCGCGGCCTTGGCGGCAACCGTGTCGGAGCGCATGAAGGCCACGAGGCGCTGGACCGGCTCGGTGAAATAGGCGCGGCGGTCGATCAGCAGGTCGAACCGCTCGCGCAGGAGCGGGCGAAAGGTGAGGCGGAACTGGCGCGCCATGGCCTCGATCCCCAGCGTCGCCTCGGCCTCGCCCGCCGCCACGGCCGCCGCCGCATCGCTTTCGGTATGGGCCGGGCTTGGCGGGGTGATGAGATCGGCGGGGGTCATCCCCGCCTCGGCCATCAGCCGGGCAAAGAGCGCGGTGGTGCCCGCCCCCTCCTGCCGCAGGATCACGCGCCGCCCGCGCAGATCGGCAAAGCCCTTCACCATCTCGGCGACCGAGGGCGCGAGGATGAGGCCGCGCGTGCGCCGCGCCCAGCCGATCAGCACCGCGTCGCGCAGGCCCTGTTCCGCCACGGCCTCGGTGTTCCAGCCCTCCGCACCGGGGATGTGCAGCCCCGCAAGCGCCGCGCGCCCCTCGGCGAAGGCTGCAAGCCCCGCACGGCTGCCATTCCAGAGCGTCGCCATGCCCGCCCCGCTCTCGCGCAGCGCCCAGTCAAGCAAGGGATCGTGCGAGCCGGTGACGAGCGCGGGGCGCTCGGCGGGGCGCGCGCCACCCTCGCCCTCGATCCAGCCCATGATCTCGGCCTGGGGAAAGAGCAGCTTGCCGGTGATCTTGCGATGCGGGATCTCGCCGGTGGCCACCATGTCATAGACCTTGCGCTCCTTGACGCGCAGGAGGTCGGCAACCTCGCGGGTGGTAAGATAGGTGGGGCTGTCCATGTGGCGGGGCCTCGGGCGGTGATCCTGTCCCTGCCTAGCCGATTCCGCCGGGGAAATCAGCAGCAAAGCGGCCTCAGAGGCGGTTCAGCGGCAGTTTGAGCATGGGGCGGCCATCGGGATCGGTGGGCACCTCGCCGCCGCGCATGTTGACCTGCAAGGACGGCAGGATCAGGCGCGGCACGGCAAGCGTGGCGTCGCGCTCGGTGCGGAACTTGACGAACTCTTCCCGCGTCCGGCCGCCTCCGACATGGATATTGTGCGCCCGCTCCTCGGCCACGGTCGTCTCCCACCGGATGTCGCGGCCATTCGGGCCATAATCGTGACACATGAAGAGGCGCATATCGTCGGGCAGGGCCAGCAGCCTCTGGATCGAATCGTAAAGCTGCCCCGCATCGCCGCCGGGAAAATCGGCCCGCGCCGAGCCGCCATCGGGCATGAAGAGCGTATCGCCGACAAAAGCCGCATCGCCCATCACATGCGTCATGCAGGCGGGGGTATGGCCGGGCGTGTGCAGCGCGAAACAGGGCATTTCGCCCACGTGATAGGTGTCGCCGTCCTTGAACAGCCGGTCGAACTGGCTGCCGTCGCGCTGAAACTCGGTGCCCTCGTTGAAGATCTTGCCGAACGTGTCCTGCACGATCAGGATATGCTCGCCGATGCCGATCTGGCCGCCGAGACGGTCCTGAATGTAAGGCGCGGCGCTGAGATGGTCGGCATGGACATGGGTTTCGATGATCCACTCGAGCCGCAGGCCCTGCGCCTCGATATGAGAAATGATCTTGTCGGCCTCGGCATGGGTGATCCGGCCCGCGGCCATGTCGATCTCCATCACCGGGTCGATCACGGCGCAGGCGTCGGAGGCGGGATCCTTCACCACATAGCTGATGGTGTTGGTGTCTGCGTCGAAAAATCCCGTGACCTCGGGATGCACACCCATGTCGAGGGGAAGGCTCGTCATGCCGTGGCCCGCGGCGCGCCGCGCGCCTGTGCCATGCGGGCAACCCAGATGCCCGCGACCAGCGCCGCGATGAAGGCCGCCACCTCCCATTTGCCGGAGCCGAGCGCCGGGAGCGCCGCGCCGGGGCAGAACCCGGCGATGCCCCAGCCAAGGCCGAACACCGCCGAGCCGCCAACAAGCCGCGCGTCGATGTCGCGCGCGGTCGGCAGCAGGAATTTCGCCTCGATCACCGGCGCGGGGCGGCGCAGCACGAAACGGTAGCCGATGAAGGTGGTGATCAGCGCGCCGCCCATCACAAAGGCAAGGCTCGGGTCCCATGTCCCGGCGATATCGAAGAAGTTGAGCACCTTGGCGGGGTTGATCATGCCCGATATGGCGATGCCGACACCGAAGATGAGACCGACAATGAAAGCAGACAAAAGACGCATGGCTCAGACCCCCAGCACGTGACGGATGACATAGACCGTGGCAAAGCAGACCACCATGAAGGTGAGCGTGGCCACGATCGAGCGTGGCGAAAGCCGCGCCATGCCGCAAACCCCGTGCCCCGAGGTGCAGCCCGAACCATAGGTCACGCCGATGCCGACGATGAAGCCGCCGACAAGGATCATCGGCAGGCTGACCGGCACATCGACGGCGGGCATTTGCCCGGTAACGGCCAGCACCAGAAGCGGCCCCGCGATCATACCCGCGACCATGGCCGCGCGCCAGCTTCGCTCACCGGGGGCGGTGCCGGTGACAAGCCCGGCAAGGATGCCGGTCGCGCCCATGATGCGCCCTTGCAGGAACATCAGCAGCACCGCCGACAGGCCGATCAGCACACCGCCCGCCAAGGATTGCAGCGGGGTGAAGGCGGTTTCCAATCCGGTCATTGGTCTCTCTCCATTCATCGGGCGCGGATGCGCGCATCATATCACATGACGCGAATATAATGAAGCGGCTGACGCCATGACAGGGGGAAACCGCCGAACACGGCAACGTGAGCCTATTGGGCAGCGATCACCTCGAACCCGACCGAAGAATACCATTCCGCGACGGCGCGGATCTCGTCATTGGTCATCTCCGCCGCGATGCCGCTCATGATGTCATGGACGCGCTTGCCGGTGCGGAACGCCTTGAGCTGCGTGTCGAGATACATGACGGTCTCGCCCGCCAGATTGGGCGCGTCCTCGATGAGCGCGATGCCGTCGATCCCGTGACAGGCGGTGCAGCCCTCGGGCGCGCCCGCCGCTGCCTGACCGGGGTCAAGCGTCGCCACCGGCGTCTGGGCCCCATACCACGCCGCAAGATCGGCGATGGCCTGATCGCTCAGCCCTGCCGCCACCACGCTCATCATCTCGTGCGTGCGGGTGCCGTCCCGAAAGGCGGTCAACTGGTGCCGGATATAGGCCGGGTTCTCGCCGCCGATATGCGGCACGATGGGCATTTTCGCATACCCCTCGATGCCGTGACAGGTGCGGCATTGCCGCGCCAGATCGCGCCCGGCGGCAGGATCGCCCGCCCCCTCCTGCGCCAAGGCCGTCTGGGCGAGGAACCCCCCGCCCAGAACAAGAACAAGCGCCAGCCGCATCAGTTCCCCTCGTAGGAGATGCGGTAGATCGCCCCGGCGAGATCGTCGGAGACGAGGAGCGAGCCGTCGCGCAACTGCGCCACATCGACCGGCCGCCCGAGATATTCGCCGTTCTCGTCAAGCCAGCCCTCTGCGAAAGGCTCCATCGTGGCGTTGCCGTCGGCGTCGATATGGGTGACCATGACGCGCGCGCCCACGGGCTCGGTCCGGTTCCACGATCCATGCTGCGCCGAGAAGATGGCGTTCTTGTAATGCGCCGGGAACATCTTACCGGTGTAGAAGACCATCCCGAGATCGGCGGCATGGGCCACGGTTTCCACGGCGGGCATGACCACCTCGACGGGCACTTCCTCGCCCTTGTATTCATTGGTCCTGACCGAGCCGCCGCCATACCACGGATGACCGAAATGCTGGCCCGCCTCGGTCTGCTGGTTCAACTCGCCGGGCGGGATGTCATCGCCCATCCCGTCCACCTGATTGTCGGTGAACCACAATTCTCCGGTTTCGGGGTGGAAATCCTGACCGACCGAGTTGCGCACGCCGTAGGTATAGACCTCGCGGCCGGTGCCGTCGGTGTTCATGCGGATGATGCCGCCGATGCCCCATTTCGTGTTGATCTCGAGGTTTTCCTTCGGGGCGACGTTGAAGGGCTGGTCAAGCGAAATGTAGATCTTGCCGTCCGGCCCGATATCGCAGACCCGCGCGGTGTGGTTGAAGCTCTCTTGCTCCTCGGGGATCAGATCGCCCTTGGCGACAAGGTTGAAGGCCGCCACATCGGGGCTTTCATAAAAGAACTCGGCGGCAGGGAAGAGCAGCACGCGGTTCTGCTCGGCGATATAAAGAAACCCGTCCGGCGAGAAGCAGGGGCCATTGGGGATGGAAAACCGCAGCGAGGGCGCGAAATCCTTGACCTCGTCGGCGACGCGGTCCTTGTTGCGGTCGGTGACGGACCAGACCTTGTCCTTGCGCGTTCCCACGAAGGTCACGATGCCCTGCGGCCCCACGGCCATGTGGCGCGCATCGGGCACCACGGCATAAAGCTCGATCTTGAAGCCATCGGGCAGTTTGATCCGCTTGAGCGTCTCGCGGATACCGTCGGCATAGGGGCCGGATTGCTCGATAAAGGTGAATTCGGTGACGCCGGTGCTCTGGAAATTCGACAGCTTTTCAAGGTTGTCGGGCACGTTGGCGGCCTGCGCCTGTGCCAGCCCCGCGCTGAGGGCAAGCGTTGCGATGGATGACAGAAGATATTTCATGTGGTCCTCCCGGTTGAACGTCTGGTCGTTGCCGCCCAAGAGTTGGCGGGCGGTGCTTCAGCCTCGTTACATCAACTGAAGTGGCGCGCGCTCTCCCCTTCGCACACCGGAGCAGGGGCCGACGCACGCGACGACTCCCGGTTGAGAGGGTATCCCGGTTTTCGAGAAGGGCAAGCCCCGTCCGCGACATTCCGACACAGACAAAAGGCGGTGGTGGCAGGGCGTGGACCGTCCTGCCACCGTCATGCAATCAGTTCGCGGCGATCGCTGCGGGTGTCGTCAAAAGCGAAGGAATGAACTGCTGAACGACCCGGTTCCACTTGGTGATGGGCTGCTCCTCGACGAAGATGATGTCGTTGGGGCGCATTTCCAGCCGCGTGGCCAGCGTCATGTTGGCGGCATTGCGCATGTCCAGATGCCAGGCTGTCACGGCCCCGAATTCCGCCGGATCCTGCGACGGGCGCAGGACGTAGACATTGGCCGGATTGCCGGACATGTTCGGATAGCCGCCTTCACCATAAAGCACATCGGCGAGCATCGCCTTTTGCGCATAGGGCAGGGCTACGCGGTTTTGCCGCGTGACCTCGCCCGCGAGATAGACGTAATCGCGTTTTTCCGCGCCCAGATCCGAACGCGCCTGGAAATTGGACCGCTGTTCCTCGAGCAGGCCGCGACGCATCGACATTTCGGTCTCCATCATGTCGAGCACGTCCTTGCGCGCCTGACTGCGAAGGCGGATCACATCCACCTCCTGCCGATAGAATTCAAACGCGCGGTCGAGGTCGTAATTGATGTCCACAAACACCGCATCGCCGTCGCGCAGCGTCAGTTCCCGCATTTCGGGGCGCGCCAGATAGTCCTCATAGGGGATCTGGTAGAGCGTGCCGTCGCGATAGATGCGGATCGAGGCGAATTCCGCGTCCTGCACCTCGACCCCGCCGGTCGCGGTCAGCGCATCGCCCAGCGTAAGCGGCACCAGCGTGATCGGAACGCGCGCAGCGTTGCGCACCGCGCCGCCGACTGTCACGCGCTGCGAGTTGAAATCGCTCACTTCCAGCGCGAAGGCAGGATCGACCTGATTGTCCAGCAAGAAGCGGAAAATCCGGTCCTGTGCCTCGGTCAGCGTCAGCCCGCCGATCTCGACACGCCCGATATCGGGAATGGAAATGGAGCCGTCATCCGACACCACATAACCCTGACGCTGTTGCTGGGCCGCGAGCAGGCCGGACAGTTGCTCGAGCGAACTGTTGCTGCCGCTTTTGGTGGCCAGCAACACCACATCCCCCACCCCGATGCGGTAGGGCTGGCGCGGCAAATCCTGCGGCGGGCGCAATTCCAGGCGTCCGGGGCGTCTGTCCGGCGCTTCCGGCGCGGCGGGCAGCGCCCCCAGGCCCGTGCCTTGCGACGCGGAGGCCACCGAATAGAACTCCTGCGGAAGGTTGCGCGGGCTGTAGGCGCTGCGATTGGCCAAAAGCACGGTTTCGGGCGTGACCTTGATTTCGCGCACGTCAAGCCCGGTGCCGACGTTGCGGCTCACCTTGGGGCTTTGATAGACGACCCCACATGCCGACAGGACCAGCGACATGGCAAGTGCCACAACGATTGCGCCCCGTTTAGTGGCCTGCGCCTCAACCTGTCCCATATGCATTCTCCGACAATCCATGACTTTGTTTATCCCGATATCCGCGTCGATTCCAGATGACCCAACGCGGGGCTGATCCATTGGCGCGATCGGATCACGGCACCGGCGGAATTCAGCCAGTAGGTATTGGTAAAGCGGTCCTGTGGCGAAATACACAGCACCTCGACGCGGCGCAGCCCGGCATCGGGCACCCCGGCATCGCGCTTGCACTGGTAGCTGCGGAACTCGGTGCGGTCCTCGCCATCGAGGCGCGAGCGGATATGCGGCACCGGGCCTTCGCCCGCCGCACCGCGCAACAGCGCCAGAACGCCATCCACCTCCGCCGACATCAGATCATCGCCAAGCCCGCGCGTGGCGACCAGCACACCTTGCCGCATGGCGAGGGTGATCCCGTCAAGCGTCTGCCAGACCGTGACATCGCCGGTGCGCGCAACCGGACCGAGGCGCGCCCGTGCCTCTCTTGCGGGAATGACCACGTCAAGCCGCTCGTCTCCGATAAGCTGCGGCTGCACAGCGGCGACATTGCCGGCCAGATCGAGCGAACCCAGCGCCCCGCGCATTGCCTGGTCGCAGCCGCCCAGCGCCAGCGCGGCCACCAGAGCCGCAACGCCCGCGCGCAAGGGAGAACGCGCCATCATCGCCAGAACCTCCCCCAGCCATCCTGAAGGGCCGGCTTTTGCAGCGGGCGCACCCGCTCGTAAAGCCGCCCGCCGACATCGAGCCGCGCCCCGCCATCGCGCAACAGCGGGCGTATCGTCGTGCTGTAATCGGTCTTGTTCGGCTCGCCGGTGATCCATGAAATGGGAATCGTGATGCGAACGCCCTTGTCGAAAGAGCCTTCGCCGAAATCGTCGAAAGACACCTCCGTGAAGGTCGCAAAAGCCCCAACCTTCCATCCGTTGCCGAATTCGCGGTCAAGCGAGAATGTTGCGCCCCAGTCCTTGGCCAGATAGCGTCCGGCATCGACCTGCGCGTGAAACCCGCCCCCCAATTGGAGATATGCGGACACGTGGCCAGTGGCGACGTCATAATCCTGAAACCCGAAAAGCTGATCGAAATCGCGCTGTTTCACGTAGTTTATCTCGGCCCCGAGGGCGAAGGGGCTGTCCGTGCGCTTCCACAGCAGCTCGCCGGAAATTCCGCCGAACATCCGTTCGAGATACCCGCCGGTCACGCGACCATAGAGATTTTCACCCGGCTTGAAGTAGTAGGCCGCCGTCAGATCGGGGATCGTCGGGTCGCCCTCCTGATCGAAGCGGTTGAACTCACTGCGCACACGCGGCAGGACCGAGTCGGACGGCCGGGTGGATTCGTCGAGATTGCCGACGACCCGCTTGCGCAGCGCACCGCCGAATTCCAGCCCCGGGGCCGCCTCGAAAAGCACGCGCAACTCTGCCCCGACATCGGCGCGCAATGGGTCATCGGGATCGAATAGGCTGGTCATCAGGTAAGGCTTGAGGTTCCATTCAAAGCGGGGATAGCGCTCATCGAGCGGCGCGACCGGATCGGTCGGCGAGGAGAGCCGCGCGCGGGCAAAGCTCTTCCATGCGCCGTCGAGATCGTGTTCGAGCGTTTCCATGTCGGCGCGCGCGATGGCCAGCGACGTGACCGGCATTCCATTGGTGACAAGCACGATGTCGAACTGATCGATCTGTGGCGGCAATTGCCGCGAGAGCACACGCGCGGTGCGTCCGACGGCCTGTGCGTCCTGCGGATAGGCAAGGTTCTCGATCTCGACGCGCGCGGTCTTGCCCGCCATGGAAAAGCCGTGCAGCCGCACCCCCTGCCCTTCAAGCGCCGCTGCGACCCGGGTGCTGTAGCCCGCGCTTTGCTCGATGTTGCCCGCCCAGGAAAGGGCCGCAACCGGGGCGGCGTCCCGCAGCAGCACCGGCGGCGGTGCGGGATCCCGTCCACCGTCATTGGGCCGGTTTTTCGGATTTACGGCGGTCGAGAGCTGCGCACCGAATTCGCTGCCGTAAAGCCAGCGCACCGAGACATCCGTCATCGGCCCGATCTTGTAGGTCGCTCCGAAATTGAACTGATTTTCCCGTTCGAAGGCGAACGGGTCTTCGTCCGGGTGCGCATCCGAGGAATATTCCGCCGTCAGCTTGAGCTTGTCGGTCGCCTGCCACTCGACGCCGCCAAAAAATGCGGCATCGCCCCGGAAGAATTGCTGCGAATCAACATCACCGCCTTGCCCGGTATCACGCGCGGGACGCGTCTCGAAACGGTCATTGAAGATGGAAAGAGGGTTCTTGAAACCACCGTCGGTGCCCAAACGTCCCCAACCAAGACCGCCGGTGACGCGCAGGCGCTCTCCGATTGTCTTGGTCGCCACGATATATTCCGAAGAGTAGATACCGGTGCCCAGAAAATCGTTCAGCCCGACCGCGAAAGCCGGGCGCCAATCGGTTTCATCCGCAAAGCGGAAATGCACCGAGAAACTGCGGTCGAAATTGGTCGTCGTGCCGCCGGTGACCGGGAAGTCCTCCAGGCGACTGTAGCGAAAGCTTCCCGAAAGCCGGGGCGTCATCTGAAAGGTGAGCGTGTTGCGGGTCTGACCGGCAAAGGAACTGATGCTGAAGGCCAGTTCGCCATCGGGGCGGCTGTGGGCCACAGGCATGTCGATCATGCCCGGATAGCCGTAGCTGTTGTAGCCGGTGTCTACGCGTGGCGATTTCTCCTCGGGAATAGCAGCGGTCGCGCAAAGCGCTCCGATCATCGCCCCGGCGACACTGGTTTTTTGCGTCCAACCCATGGCGACGGCTTAGCAGAAACTTCACGGATTGGAACACGTGAAGTTGATCGAAACGAGGGGGTGTGCTCGGCTATGGCACATCGGTCACAGAACGGGGCCGCGCGGGACGCACCCCTTTGCAGGACTGTTTCGCCAAAATTGAGCGAAAGGCGCGGCTTGCGGTGCTTGCAGGGGCCAGACCCCCCGCCTATATACGCCGGGATACGCGACGGCGAGGCCATATCGCCGCCGCTTGCCAACCGGGGGCCGGATGCCGTAACGGGTCCGCTCCTCGCCACATCGCCTGAAGAAGAAGGGATCGAAAACATGGCCAAAGTCATCGGTATTGACCTCGGAACCACCAATAGCTGCATCGCCATCATGGATGGCAGCCAGGCCCGCGTGATCGAAAATTCCGAAGGGGCGCGCACCACCCCCTCCATCGTCGCATTCACCGAGAGCGAGCGGCTCGTCGGCCAGCCCGCCAAGCGGCAGGCCGTCACCAACCCGGAAAACACCATTTTCGGCGTCAAGCGCCTGATCGGTCGGCGTGCGGACGATGTCGACCTCGCCAAGGACAAGAAGAACATGCCCTTCGCCGTGGTCGATGGCGGCAATGGCGATGCCTGGGTTCAGGCGCGCGGCGAGAAATATTCGCCAAGCCAGATTTCCGCCTTCATCCTCGGGAAGATGAAGGAAACCGCCGAGAGCTATCTTGGCGAAGAGGTGACGCAGGCCGTCATCACCGTGCCTGCCTATTTCAACGACGCCCAGCGTCAGGCCACCAAGGACGCAGGCAAGATCGCCGGGCTTGAAGTGCTGCGCATCATCAACGAGCCGACGGCGGCCGCGCTGGCCTATGGTCTCGACAAGAAGGATACGCACACGATCGCGGTCTACGACCTTGGCGGCGGCACCTTCGACGTGACCATTCTTGAAATCGACGACGGCCTCTTCGAAGTGAAATCCACCAACGGGGACACCTTCCTCGGGGGTGAGGATTTCGACATGCGGATCGTCAACTACCTTGCCGACGAGTTCAAGAAAGAGCATGGCGTCGATCTGACCAAGGACAAGATGGCGCTGCAACGGCTCAAGGAAGCCGCCGAGAAGGCCAAGATCGAACTCTCGAGCGCCAGCCAGACCGAGATCAACCAGCCGTTCATCTCGATGGGAGCCAACGGTCAGCCGCTGCACATGGTCGTCAAGCTGACCCGTGCCAAGCTTGAAAGCCTGGTGGGCGATCTCATCGCCGCCTCGCTCAAGCCCTGCAAGGCTGCGCTCAAGGATGCCGGGATCACGGCGTCGGAGATTGACGAGGTCGTGCTCGTGGGCGGCATGACACGGATGCCGCGCGTGATCGAGGAAGTCACCAAGTTCTTCGGACGTGAGCCGCACAAGGGCGTCAACCCTGACGAGGTGGTCGCCATGGGCGCCGCCATTCAGGCCGGCGTTCTGCAAGGCGATGTCAAGGACGTGGTGCTGCTCGACGTGACCCCGCTTTCGCTCGGGATCGAGACGCTGGGCGGGGTATTCACGCGGCTCATCGACCGCAACACGACGATCCCCACCAACAAGTCGCAGATCTTCTCCACCGCCGAGGACAACCAGAGCGCCGTGACGATCCGCGTCTTCCAGGGCGAGCGCGAGATGGCCGCAGACAACAAGATGCTCGGCCAGTTCAACCTTGAAAACATCCCGCCCGCCCCGCGCGGCATGCCGCAGATCGAGGTGAGCTTCGACATCGACGCCAACGGCATTGTCTCGGTCTCGGCCAAGGACAAGGGCACCAACAAGGAACAGAAGATCACCATCCAGGCCTCGGGCGGCCTTTCGGATGAGGATATCGAACGCATGGTGCGCGAGGCCGAGGAAAACGCCGAGTCCGACAAGGCCCGGCGCGAGCTTGTCGAGGCCCGCAACCAGGCAGAGAGCCTCATCAACTCGACCGAGAAATCCATCGCGGAGCATGGCGACAAGGTTGACCCGACCACGGTCGAGGCGATCGAACTTGCCATCGCCGCGCTCAAGGATGACCTCGAGAAAGAGGATGCCAGCGCCGACAAGATCAAGTCCGGCATTCAGAACGTCGCCGAGGCGTCGATGAAGCTGGGCGAGGCGATCTACAAGGCCGGTCAGCAGATGGACGAGGACGAGATCAAGGCCACCGATGCAGGCCCCGGCGAGGACGACATCGTAGACGCCGATTTCGAGGATCTCGACAACGACAAGCGCCGCTGAGGCCACAGCCTGCGAGCCGGGGCCCACGCGGCCCCGGCATCGTTTGAAGGAGTTCCCCGATGGCCAAACGCGATTATTACGAGGTGCTCGGGCTCAAGCGGGGTGCCTCGGCGGACGAGATCAAGAAGGCCTACCGCCAGAAGGCCAAGGACCTGCATCCCGACCGCAACAAGGACAACCCCGACACCGAACGTCTCTTCAAGGAGGCGGGCGAAGCCTATGACGTGCTCAAGGACCCCGACAGGAAGGCCGCCTATGACCGATTCGGCCATGCCGCCTTCGAGGGGGGCATGGGAACTGGCGGTCCGCGGCCCGGTGGCGGATTCGGCGGCGGGCCCGGCCAGGGTGATTTCGCCTCGGCCTTTTCCGACGTGTTCGACGATCTTTTCGGCGATTTCATGGGCGGCGGGCGCGGTGGCGGGCGACAACGCGCGGCACGCGGCGCAGACCTGCGCTACAACCTTCGCGTGACGCTGGAAGAAGCATTCTCGGGCCTGCAAAAAACCATCAAGGTCACCAGTGCCGCAACCTGCGACGCTTGCGACGGGACAGGGGCCGAGGGCGGCGCACAGCCCGTGACCTGTCCGACATGTTCAGGCATGGGCAAGGTGCGCGCGCAGCAGGGTTTTTTCACCGTCGAGCGCACCTGTCCCACCTGTGGCGGGCTTGGTCAGATCGTCAAGAACCCGTGCACGTCCTGCCAGGGTCAGGGTCGTGTGCCGAAAGAGCGCGCGCTCAGCGTCAATATCCCTGCGGGCGTCGAGACCGGCACCCGCATCCGTCTCTCGGGCGAGGGCGAGGCCGGGATGCGCGGCGGTCCGGCAGGCGATCTCTACATCTTCATCGAGGTGGCCCCGCACGAGATATTCGAGCGCGAGGAAACCAGCCTTTATTGCCGTGTGCCGGTCTCGGTGACCAAGGCCGCGCTCGGCGGTGACATCGAGGTGCCGACGATCGACGGCGGGCGCTCGCGCGTGACGATCCCGGCGGGCTCGCAATCGGGGCGCCAGATGCGCCTGCGCGGCAAGGGAATGCCTGCGCTGCGCGGTGGCCCGCAAGGCGACATGATGATCGAGCTTGCCGTGGAGACGCCGGTGAACCTCACCGCGCGGCAAAAGGAATTGTTGCGCGAATTCGAAGCGTTGAGTGAGGATAACAACCCGAAAAGCAACACGTTCTTTTCCTCTGTCCGCAGTTTCTGGGACTCGATGAAGAGCTGACGGGCGCGCGTTAACGTTTTGCTAAGGTCCCGGTGCGATAACCGGGTCATGAGCACGCCGCGCGCCTTTCATGACCTGTCCTTGCCGCTCTTCGAAGCGGCCCCCGCCGGACCGGGGCCGGAGCGGCTGCCCTCCTATATCCGCGACCACCGTAGCCGATTGCGCGCGCGGTTTCTCGACGGGGGGGCGGCGGCGATGCCGGATTACGAGTTGCTCGAACTGGTGCTTTTCCGTGCCATTCCGCGCCGAGACGTGAAACCGCTGGCGCGCGCGCTCCTTGACCGGTTCGACGATTTCAGCGGCGTGATCTCCGCCCCGCCCGAGCGCCTGTCGGAGGTGGCCGGGGTCGGTCCTGCCGTCGTGACCGAGTTGAAGGTGGTCGAGGCGGCCGCGCATCGTCTGGCCCAGGCGCGGGTGATCGGACGACCGGTCATTTCCTCCTGGGACGCGCTCATCGCCTATTGCCGTGCCAGCATGGCGCATCGCGGCACCGAACAGTTCCGGGTGTTCTATCTCGACCGCAAGAACGTGCTCATCGCCGACGAGGAACAGGCGCGCGGCACGGTCGATCACGTTCCGGTCTATCCGCGCGAGGTGGTCAAGCGCGCGCTGTTGCTGGACGCAAGCGCCCTCATCCTCGTGCATAATCATCCCTCGGGCGACCCCACGCCCTCGCAGGCGGATATCTCGATGACCACCGAGGTGCAGCGCGCGGCAGAGGCCCTCGGGCTGGTGCTGCATGACCATGTGGTGATCGGTAAATCCGCCGAGGTCAGCTTTCGCGCAGCGGGCTATCTGTGACCTCAGCGGACCCAGACCTCGACGCGCCGGTTGACCTGCCGCCCCCAGTCCGTATCGTCACAGGCCATCGGCATCGCTTCGCCGAAGGCATCGACCGCAAGGTCGATCCGGTCGAGACGCGCCGTCTCTGCGGCGCGCGTGACCGCGTCGCGCACCGCCTCTGCCCGGCGCAGGGCGATCTGGCGATTGGCAGCCGCCGGACCCTGCCCGTCGGAAAATCCCACGAAAACAAGCCGACGGTTGTCATAAAGCCCCAGTTCCAGCGCGGCGGCGAGTTGCTCCACGTTGGAGCGCGATTGCGCATCAAGGCGGGTCGAGCCGGTCTCGAAGCGGAATGTGGTGGTCAGCCGCCTGAGCGGCGCGAGCAGGCCCACCATGCGTTGCAATTCGTCCAGCCCGACCTCCGGTCCCGCCTGCGCGATGGCATTGGCAAAGCGGTCGCCTTGCGCGTTGATCTCGATCTCCTCGGGCGACTGATCGACAAAACCCGCGCGGCGGATCACCAGTTGCGCGGACGGATCGCGCAGATAGGCGAGAAAATCGCGGACGAGCTTGGGCATCCGGCGCGCGGGCAGGTAGAGGAACAAGGGCGCGGTAAGCGGGTAATCCTCGGTCTTGACGGTGCGGCGATGCGCGCGCAGCGCAAAGCCACACGCGCCTGTAAGCGACACCTCCCAGGTCGGGCCCTGTTCCGAGCGGGCGGTGAGGCCAAGTGCGAAGGGATTGGCCGAGACCGCCTCGGCCAGCGCAGGCCCGTCGCGGTGCCAGGTGGTGCGTTCCGGCACGCTGCGCGCGTCCATGGCCAGCATCTGATCGAGGCTGGCCTGACCGAGGCCGGTATCGGCGGCCCAGAGATGCAGGTCGATGGGCGCATCGACCCCACCCAGATCGGCCCAACTGACGATCTCGCCCGATAGCACGTCACGCAGTTGGCGCAGGCTCAGCCCTTGCACCGGGTTGGCGGGGGCAACCACGGGGATGAGGGCGTCGAGCGCCAGCACACGCAGGCGTCCGGGCTGCGTCAGATCGCCGAGACCCGCCGCGCGCGCATGCGCACGCTCGTCGGGCTGCGCCTCGCGCAGGGTCATGGCAATATCGGCCTCGTTGGCCAGAAGATCGGCAAAACCCTCGGCGGAATTGGTCAGCCGGAACCGGAAATCGCCCAGAACGGTCTCGGGATCCTGTGCCGGATGCAGGGTGAAATGCAGCAGATCCGGCCCGGCATCATGACGCTTGAGGTGATAGGAATCGCGGATGGCGAAAGCCTCGAGCAGGGCCGGCATGAGCACACGCCCGATGCTGGGCGCGCCCGAGGCCACGAGACGCGCAACGAAAGCCTGAAGATCCGGGCAGCCCGGCCCCTCGCAGGTGACGCCCGAGCCATCGACCGTCAACTCGCCATAGGCGGTGTCCACGCGGTAGAATTCGCCGTCATAGCCGAGAAGATCGCCGTCGATCTCTACCGTGCCGTCATGCGACCGCAGCGTGACATCCTGCGCGGCAAGCGTCCCCCCCATTACCCAGACCAATACCGCAGCGAGGCTGGCCGCCCGCAGTCCCGCCATGCTCTGCCCCCTGAAGCCGCACTGTCAATTCTGCGCGATCTTCAGGTCATCAAAGAGGTTTTGCAACACGAGAAACTCGCCCAAGGCGGCGCAATCGGGCATCGCCAGAACGACATCGAGCACGCTGAGCCGCCCGGTCGCCCCGAGGCTCAGGCTTTGTGCCTCAAGCTCCCGGCCGCAATTGGCGTCGGTCACTTCGGCCTCCAGCCGCAGAGTGACAGCGCCGTCGCGCAGGGCGTTCGCCGTCGGGAAGGAATAGATTTCGGCGCGAAAGGCAGGGGAAAGCATATCCGCCCCGAGGCGCACGAGCACGCCATCGGCGTCATTCGAGGCGGCCCCGCTCCAGACATGGCCGGGATCGCCGAAATCGGCCCCGAATTCAAGCGCGTGGAGCCGCAGGCTCTCGGCATCGCCGCTCCATTGAACGACGAATCGGTCATAGTCCGACAGGCCAGACACCTGCGCCGTGGCCACGGCCCCCTCTCCCCCCTCGAATGAGGCGATGAACACCGCCGCCTCGGCAAGCGCGGGCACCGTGATCCAGCCGTAGCCCTGCGCATTGGTGAGGCCCGAGACCATCATGCCGGTGTGGTGCAGGGTGAACCGCGCACTCGGCTGACACGGGGCTTCGATATCGAGACGCACCATCGCCGCGTCGAGCACCGTCGCGCTCATCGCCACCTCGCAGGTGAAACCGGGGGCAGCCTCCTCCATCGGCAGAGTGTCCGGCAGGGGCATGTCACGCGCCACGACGCGCGTGGCCGACGCGCCGGGCAACACCTCTGGCGCGGGCATCGACGGCAGGGCCGGCGCGGCGGTCAGCTCGATCTGCGTGATTTCCACCGGAGGCTCCACCACGACGGACGCCTGTTGCGGGGCAACCGGGGCCGAACCCTGCCCGGACTGCATGAAAAAAGCTATTCCAAGCGCGCAGGCGAGCGTGCCGCCAGCCACGATATACCGTCTGATCTGGGCCATCATGCCCTCCATGCCTGTAAAAGGACAGCATGAGGGATAGGCGTTAAAAAAGGCCTGACCGTGGCACGATCACGGACACAATCAGGCCGTCAGGCAAGCCGCCCGTGGCAATGTTTGAACTTCTTGCCCGAGCCGCAGGGGCAGGCATCGTTGCGCCCCGGATTGCCCCATGTGGCGGTATCCGCCTCGTCGAAACCGGGGATCGCATCGGGAAACGCGGCGTCGTCCGCAGGCACCGTTGCCGCCGCCTCCATCGCCGCGCGTTGCTGCGCCAGATCGCGCATGAGCGCGGTCTGTTCGTCCTCGGTCATGGGCCGTATCTGTGACAATTTCTGCGTCACATCGGCGCGCAGACCGTCGAGCATCGCCTCGAAGAGCTGGAACGCCTCGGTCTTGTATTCGTTGAGCGGATCGCGCTGCGCATAGCTGCGGAAGCCGACCACAGAGCGCAGATGTTCCAGCGTCAGCAGGTGATCGCGCCACTTGGCGTCGATCGTCTGCAAGAGCATCTGCTTTTCGATCATGCGCATGGTCTCGGGGCCGAATTGCGCGGCCTTGGCGGCCATCATCTCGTTGCCGGCGCGGTCGAGCCGTTCGATGATCACATCGTCGTCCACGCCCTCTTCGGCGGCCCAGTCCACCACCGGCAGATCCATGTTGAGCCGCTCGCGCACAGCGTCGCGCAGACCTTCGGTATCCCATTGATCCGCATAGCTTTTGGGTGGCATGAATTCATCGACCAGATCGGCAATGACCTCGCCGCGCATATCGCCGATGATGCCGCTCAGATCCTCGGCCTTCATGATGTCGAGGCGCTGCTTGAAGATCACCTTGCGCTGTTCGTTCATCACGTCATCGAATTTCAGCAACTGCTTGCGGATGTCGAAATTGCGCCCCTCGACCTTGGCCTGCGCGCGTTCCAGCGATTTGTTCACCCAAGGGTGGATGATCGCCTCGCCCTCTTTCATGCCGAGGGTCGAGAGCACCTTTTCCAGCCGTTCGGAGCCGAAAATGCGCATCAGGTCGTCTTCGAGGCTGAGGAAGAAGGCGGATTTGCCCGGATCGCCCTGACGGCCCGAGCGCCCGCGCAACTGGTTGTCGATGCGGCGGCTTTCGTGGCGTTCGGTGGCGAGCACGAAGAGCCCGCCCGCCTGTTTCACGGCCTCCTCGTCAGCGGCGTGTTCCTCTTCGATCCGGGTCCGGATCGCCTCGGGATCACCGTCCGGATCGGCGGCGATGGCCTCCATGATCTTGAACTCGACATTGCCGCCAAGCTTGATGTCGGTGCCGCGTCCGGCCATGTTGGTGGCAATCGTCACCGCCCCGAGCTTGCCCGCATCGGCAATGATCTGCGCCTCTTTTTCGTGCTGGCGCGCGTTGAGCACGTTATGCGGGATCTTGGCCTGCGTGAGCAGCCCGCTCAGCATCTCGGATTTCTCGATCGAGGTCGTGCCGACGAGAATCGGCTGTCCCTTGACATGGGCCTCGCGGATCTCCTCGACGATGGCCTCGAATTTCTCACGCGCGGTGCGATAGACGGCATCATCCTGGTCGATTCGCGCGATGGGGCGGTTGGTCGGCACCTCGACCACACCAAGCCCGTAGATTTCGGCAAATTCCTCGGCCTCGGTCAGGGCGGTGCCGGTCATGCCGGCAAGCTTGTCGTAGAGGCGGAAATAGTTCTGGAAAGTGACGCTGGCGAGGGTCACGTTCTCGGGCTGGATCGGGCAGCCCTCCTTGGCCTCGATCGCCTGATGCAGCCCGTCCGACAGCCGACGCCCCGCCATCATCCGGCCGGTGAACTCGTCAATGAGGACCACATCGCCGCCACGGACGATGTATTCCTTGTCCTTGTGAAAGAGCTTGTGCGCGCGCAGGCCCTGATTGACGTGGTGAACGATCGTGGTGCTCTCGGGGTCATAAAGCGACTGCCCCTCGGGCAAGAGGCCGCGCGCGTGCAGAAGCTGTTCGAGAAACTCGTTGCCCTCGTCGGTATAGGTGACCGAGCGGGTCTTTTCGTCGAGTTTGAAATGGTCGTCCTGCAACTCGGGGATCACCGTGTCGATGGTCTGGTAAAGCTCGCTGCGGTCCTGACTGGGGCCGGAAATGATCAGTGGCGTGCGCGCCTCGTCGATCAGGATGCTGTCCACCTCGTCGACGATGGCGAAATTGTGCCCGCGCTGGCTCATTTCCTCGAGCGAGGCGCGCATGTTGTCGCGCAGATAGTCAAAGCCAAGCTCGTTGTTGGTGGCATAGGTCACATCGGCGGCATAGGCGGCCTTCTTCTCATGCTCCGGCTGCTGCGGATAGACCACGCCCGTGGTCATGCCGAGCGCGGCAAAGACCTTGCCCATCCATTCGGCGTCGCGCTTGGCAAGATAATCGTTGACCGTGACGACATGCACGCCCTTGCCCGAGAGCGCGTTGAGATAGGCAGGCAAGGTGGCGACAAGCGTCTTGCCCTCGCCGGTCTTCATCTCCGAGATATTGCCCTGATGCAGGAAGATCCCGCCCTTGAGCTGCACGTCAAAGGCGCGCAGGCCGAGCGCGCGGCGCGCGCCCTCGCGGCAATTGGCGAACGCCTCGGGGAGGAGCGCGTCAAGACCTTCGCCGCCGGCAATGCGCTTGCGGAACTCTTCGGTTTTCTCGATCAGCCCGGCATCGCTCAGCGCCCCGAATTCCGGCTCGAGCGCGTTGATCTGCGCGATCAGCGGGCGCGTGGCCTTGATCTTGCGGTCGTTCGGCGTGCCAAACACCTTTCTGGCAATCGATCCAATACCAAGCATGTTCTGTCCGTTCCCGCCGTTTTATCCGTTCGTGACCGGCAATCGCTTGCCCCGCCTGCGCCTGCGCCCTAGAACGGGCACGGATCGGCCCCGCGCGCCACAACTCAAGGCGATGTAAGCGGCAGCCCGAGAAGTGTCAACGTCGCGTGCCTGGACGGCGCTGCGGCTCTTTGGATAAAGGATGGCCTGATGTTCCGACAGTTTCTTTCCACGGTCGCGGTTGCCGCGCTCACGTTTGGCGCGCCCGCGATGGCACAGGATACAACCTCGCGCGAGACCGTGCTGGCCACGGTGGGCGGGACCGAGATCACCCTTGGCCATGTCCTTGCGCTGCGGGCAAGCCTGCCCGAGCAATACAATCAGATCCCGCCCGAGGTTCTGTTCAAGGGCGTGCTCGATCAGCTCGTGCAACAGACCCTGCTGATGCAGGCGCTCGACGGTGAGCCGTCGGAACTTGCGCAGTTGCGGCTTGAGAACGAGCGCCGCGCAATCCTTGCCGCCGAGGTGATCACCCGCGTGACCGGCGATGCCGTGACCGAAGAGGCGCTGCAAGCCGCCTATGAGGCCGAATTCGCCAATGCCGAGGACGAGACCGAGTATCGCGCCGCCCATATCCTCGTGGAAACCGAGGAAGAGGCCGCCAAGCTTGTGACCGAGCTTGCGGGGGGCGCGAATTTCGCCGCGCTGGCGCAGGCGCATTCGGTCGGGCCCTCCGGCCCTTCGGGCGGCGAGCTGGGCTGGTTCGCCGACGGCGTGATGGTGCCGGAATTCTTCGACGCGGTGTCCGCGCTTGAGGTGGGTCAGGTCTCGGCCCCGGTGCAGACCCAGTTCGGCTGGCATGTCATTCAACTCAACGAGACCCGGATCAAGGAGCGCCCGACCCTCGACGAGGTGCGTCTTGATCTGACGGACGAGATTCAGCGGCAGGCCTTCGAGGCCTATCTGGCCACGCTCGAAGCCGGAACAACGATCGAGCGCGCCGCAGGCGATGCCGCCAATCCCGAGCTGATCAACCGGCTCGACCTTCTGGAGAACTGACACCATGGGCAAGCCCGCGCCGCTTTCGCCTCTGGCGCCTGCCGCCTTTCCCGACCTGCCGGAAATCGGCGGTGTGCGCTTTGCGACGGCACAGGCGGGGGTGCGCTATCAGGGGCGCACCGACGTTCTGTTGGTCAGCCTTGCGCCGGGCACGGCCATGGCCGGGGTATTCACCCGCTCGGCCACGCGCTCGGCGGCGGTGCTCGATTGTCAGGCCAAGATCGGCGGCGATCCGGCACCGGGTGCCGCGATCCTCGTCAATTCGGGCAATGCCAACGCCTTTACCGGGCGGCGGGGCGTGGCCTCGGTCGAGGCGGTGACAGGGGCCGTGGCCGAGCGGCTCGGAGTTCCGGCGGCGCGGGTCTTTACCTCTTCCACCGGTGTGATCGGCGAACCGCTGCCACATGAGCGCATCACCGCCTGCATTGACGACCTGGCGGGCCGTCTTGCGCCCGGCGGGATCGACGCCGCCGCGCGCGCGATCATGACCACCGACACCTTTCCCAAGGGCGCGAGCGAGACCATCGCCATCGACGGGCAGAGCGTGCGCATCGCGGGTATCGCCAAGGGTTCGGGCATGATCGCGCCCGACATGGCGACGATGCTGGTCTACATCTTCACCGATGCGGCGATGGAGCAGGCTGTCTTGCAGGACATGGTGAGCGCGCTCAACCGCACCACGTTCAACTGCATCACGGTGGATAGCGATACCTCCACCTCCGACACGCTCCTGATGGCCGCGACCGGCACCTCGGGCGTGCGCGTGACCGAAAGCAACATGGGCTTCATGGAGGCGCTGCGCCGGGTCATGCTTGATCTCGCGCATCAGGTGGTGCGCGACGGCGAGGGGGCGACGAAATTCGTCGAGGTCTCGGTGACCGGTGCCGCCTCGGATGCCGAGGCACATATCCACGCCAAATCCATCGCCAATTCACCGCTGATCAAGACCGCCATCGCGGGCGAGGATCCCAACTGGGGCCGCGTCGTCATGGCGGTCGGCAAATCCGGCGCGCGGGCCGACCGGGATAGGCTCTCGATCTGGTTCGGCACCCACGAAGTGGCGCGCGACGGCGAGGTCAGCCCCGCGCATGACGAGGGAAAGGCCGCCGCCTACATGAAGAGCGAGAGCATCGTGATCCATGTCGATCTGGGCCTTGGCGGGGGCACGGCGCGGGTCTGGACCTGCGATCTGACCCACGGCTATATCGAGATCAACGCGGATTATCGCTCGTGAAAACCATTCTGGTGTCGGCGGTGGCGCTGATCGACGTGGACGGGCGCGTGCTGCTGGCGCAGCGGCCGATGGGCAAATCCATGGCGGGGCTGTGGGAATTTCCCGGCGGCAAGGTCGAGCCGGGCGAGACGCCCGAGGCCGCCCTGATCCGCGAGTTGCATGAGGAGTTGGGGATCGACACCTGGGCGTCCTGCCTTGCGCCACTGACCTTTGCCAGCCACAGCTATGCCGATTTTCATTTGCTCATGCCGCTTTTCGCTTGCCGCAAATGGGAGGGCACCCCGCAGGGGCGCGAGGGCCAAGCGCTCAAATGGGTGCGCGCGCAGGAGTTGCGCACCTATCCCATGCCCCCCGCCGATCTGCCGCTGATTCCGATTCTGCGCGACTGGCTTTGAGTGCACGCCTGTTTGATCGTGGTCAATTCGTCCCATCGCGCGAAATTGTATTGATCATTGCAACAGACTTGTCACACTCGGGACAGGTGAACGGGGTTTCGTGCTGTCACACGGGGATATGTTCACCATGATCGGGGGGAGATCATGTTTCGCACCATCCAACTCGGCACGGCCGTGTCCATTCAGGGCATTTTCGTGCGCTTGCTCGCCAACGGCCTGATGCAGGTGCGCGTCGGCGCGCGGGTCTACACCGGACGCCCGGTGTCGCGCGCCACCTGAACGGCATCTGATCACGGGAACACCACAGTAAAGCAGGCCGGGAAACGCGCCCGGCCTGCCTTGTTCTAGACCGTCATCGGCTTTACGCTCATGCGCTCATCCGGCCCGGCGACGCGCCTCGGCCCGAAACTCGGTTTCCTCGGTGACGGCAAAGCGCCCGCCCGACAGTTTTTGCAACTTGCCTTCGCGCAGAAGCTTGCCGAATGAGCGCAGCCCTTCCTCGCGGGAGAACCCTTCCTCGTCGACTTCCCTAAGCTTGCCCATGAGCATCGGGCGCGAAAACTGCGTGCGGCCCTCGACATCGGCGAGATAGGCAGCGGCCGCTTCCAGCAGATCGGGCAGCGCGGTGGCGCCAAGTTCCTCCGCAAACTCCGAGAACCCGCCCTCGACCGCCTCCAGAACCTCGGGTTTCTGTGTGGTGATGCGGCGCGGTTGCACCGGCGCGCGTTGGGTGTCCACCCTCTGTTCGGCAACCAGCTTGAGCGGGGCAGCGCGCGGCTCTTCGGGGCGCGCGCTGCGCGCGGGCGCGGCAAGCGCCTCGGGGCGGCGCGGGCGCACGGCGGCGGCCAGATCGCCGCGATAGGGATTGGCATCCGGCTTGCGGGTCAGGTCCGCGCCGGCGTCCTTTTCCGCGCGGGTCGCAGCCAGGGCTGCACGCAGGTGCTGGATGGTGTTGCGGCGGCGGCTGGTCTCGGGAGCGGCCATCTGGGTATCGGCCTCGTCGAAAATCCGCGCGAGGTCGTTTTCCTTGGCGACATCCTCGAACTTGACGCGCTCGGATCTGTCCGCGACGGTCTCCGGCTCTTGCATGGCGTCGGGCTGATCGGCCTCACCGGTTTCATCGCCGAGTTCGGCGTCAAGCGCGGCCAGTTCGCGTTGCAGATCCGCCTCTTCCTCGGCGCTGAGCGGGCTGTCATCCTCATCGAATATGTTGCCCGTCGGGCCGTCGTCCTGGTCGATCTCGTCCTCGCCCGTCTCCTCGAAGAGACCCTCGGCGCGCGCCGCCTCGAAATCGGATCGCTTGACCTTGAGCACACGCGCAGGGCGCACGGTATCGGGAGACGAAGTCTCTGCGTCGTCCTCTGCACGTTCGGCCTCTGGCGCTTCGATCGCTGGCACCCCGGCATCCGCCATGAGCGCGGCAAGGGTGTCCTCGAACGCCGTATCGTCTGCGGCTTCGGGGTCTTTCATGGTTTCGGGCGCGTCGACCGCGCTCAAATCGTCAGCAGTGAGCGCGCCATCGTCAAAGGCCGTCAGCACCGCCGTGTCATTCTCATCCTCGTCCTCGAAGCTCTCCCAACGAACGGCCTCCCCTGACACCTCCGGCGCGGCCTCCGTCAGGGTCGCCTCGTCCTGAGGATCACGGGCCTCCGGCTCCGGCGCATCCGTCATGGCCGCGTCAGGCGTTTCTGTCCAGATCGGACCGTCCATTGTCTCCGGCTCGTCATCCACGCGGTCCTCCGAGGCGTCCATCACCTCGGAGACCGGCGCGGCCGCATCGGGCCAAAGCGACGTATCCACCGGGTCCGGCTCGACAAAATCCTGCGCGTGCTCATCTTCGCTATACTGCTCGTCCGCACCGACAACCGAGCGGATCAGGTCCAGCTTCGCGGCAAGATCCTGCGGCGCGGCGCGGCTTTCGCGCTCGGCAAGCCACTCTGCCTCGGGCGCATCTTCGTCTGCGTCGCCAGCCGCACCAGCGATATCCGCAACGCCCTCGGGTTCGGGGGCGGCTTCGGGGGCGTCCGTCATGTCCTGCGCAGGGTCCTCGGCCAGCTTGGCGGGCAGGTCAGCGACATCGGGCGCAGCGTCCGGCGCGGCCTTCTCTGCCTCTGATGTCCCCGCTGCGGGCGCGCCAGCCTCGGGCCGACTGTCGGTCTCGGGCGCAGTCCCGGGACGCGACCCGGACGGGGCAAGCGCCGCAGCGCCCGCAAGGGCAGACATGGGCGTGGCCCCGTCCTGCGCCCGGAGCACGATACGGCCCTGATGCTCGTGCGCCTCGACCCGGCGCGCGATTTCACGCTCGGCGATGCGCGCCAGCATCTCGGCATCCGGTGTCGGCGGTTCGGCCCCGAAATAGCGGTCGTCGGCGGCGAGATCGCGGAAATACTCTGCAATCGCCTTCATCGTGTCGAATGAATCGTCGAAACCTTCCAACGTGCACGAAAACGTGCCGTAGGAGACTGTAAGTATCTTGCTTGAACCTACCATGTGAATAGCTCGCTTTGCTTGCCTGCAAAGACAGTGTTTACCATGAACTCCGCGTCTAAAGCGGCCCGATTCTTCGATCTTTACAGTATCATTTCGTGGTCGGAATGTGACATCAGAAGAGTTAAGGCAACGATAACGGCCATCAGATAATGATTGTTCGCGAAAATCAGCCAATTGCGCTTATCGGCGGGGCCACGGTGGCACCTGAACGGCTGAGTGCTGCGTTGCGCCATGCGTCGCAGGTGGTGGCCGCCGATGGCGGGGCCGATACCGCGCTGGCGGCGGGGTTGAGTCTGCGCGCGGTGATCGGTGATTTCGACAGTATCAGTGCGGTGGCGCGCGCCCGCCTGCCCGATAGGGTCCTGCACCCGATGTCGGATCAGGACACGACCGATTTCGAGAAATGTCTTGCCCATGTCGGCGCGCCGCTGTTGATCGGTCTGGGCTTTACCGGCGACCGGCTTGATCATCAGATGGCCGCCTGCACGGCACTGGTGCGCCACGCCGCGCAGCGCTGCATCCTGCTGGGGGAGGTGGATCTCATGTTTCTGTGCCCGCCTGCCCTGTCACTCCCGCTTGAGGCCGGGTGCCGCGTGTCGCTTTTTCCGATGGGCGCGGTCGAGGGGGCCTCGGACGGGCTACGCTGGCCCATCAACGGGCTGCGTCTTGCGCCGGACGGGCGCATCGGCACGTCGAATATTGCCGAAGGCCCGGTGCGGCTCGAGGTGACCGCGCCCAAGCTTCTGGTGATCCTGCCCGCCGAGACACTCGACCTGGTCGCGCCCGCGCTTCAGGCCGCCCCGGCGACATGGGGGGCCGCATGAGCGCCGCCGCCCGCTGGATCGATGCCGTCCTCTTTGATCTTGCGCGGCAAATGCGCTGGACCTTCCTGCCGCCGCTGATGGTCTATTTCGCCGCCGGGTTCTCGGGGCTGACGATGATCGTGGGCACCTTTTTCGTGAAGGAATATCTTGACCTCTCGGCGGCTTTCCTTGCCGGCCTGGCCTTCTGGGCGGGACTGCCCTGGGCCCTCAAGATGCCGCTCGGCCATCTGGTCGATATCATGTGGCGGTGGAAATGGCTGCTGGTCTATCTGGGCGCGGGGCTGATCGGGCTGTCGGTTTTCATCATGTATCTGTTGCTCACGCAGACCGGCATGATGACCGCGATCATGCCGATGGGCGCGTGGTATGTGACCTCCTACCTGCTGGCGCCGACGGGCCTTGTGATTCAGGATGCGGTGGCCGATGCCATGTCGGTCGAGGCGGTGCCGCGATTTGACGAGGCCGGCGCACCGCTCACCCCCGAGACCTCGCGCGCGCTGCACACCACGATGCAGACGCTGGGCCGCTTCGCGCTGATCAGCGGCACGGTGGCTGTGGCGCTGCTCAACATCACGATGTTCTCCGGGATCGAGGCGCTGGATGCAGAGGGCAAGCGCGCGGTCTATGCCAGTATTTACCTTGCGGCGCTGGCGATTCCGCTGGTCTCGGTCTCGGGCGTGATCCTGGCGGGCGTGCAGAAATGGCGCGCGCGCCGGGGGCTTCTGGGGCGGGGCCTGACCGAGGCCGAGGCCGACGCGCTTTTTGAGCAGCCGGGCGAGGAGACCACGCCGAACCCGTGGTATTTCGTCGGCGGTGCGGGGTTTGTCGCGCTCTCTCTCACCATCGGGCTGAGCGATATTCCCTTCGGGCAAGAGATCATCTTTGCCGGGTCGATGGCGATCGTGCTCTTGCTCATGCGTCAGCTTGTGGCGGTGCTGCCGGTGGCGCAGGCGCGCACGCTCATCGGCACGGCGCTCCTCATCTTCATCTATCGCGCGGTGCCACGGGTCGGCGACGGCTATACCTGGTTTGCCATAGATGCACTGGGGTTCGATCAGCAGTTCCTTTCGGTTCTGTCGCTCATTGCCTCGATGCTCACCCTTGTCGGCATGGTCATCCTGCGCCCGCTCATCGCCAATCACACGATCGTCTATATCATCGTGATCCTGACCGTGGCGGGCGGGGTGCTGTCGCTGCCCAATATCGGGCTGTATTACGGCATTCAGGACATCACCGCACCACTCACCGGGGGCGTGGTCGACGCGCGCTTCATCGCGGTCATGGATACCGCGCTCGAATCGCCCCTGGGCCAGATCGCGATGATCCCGATGCTGGCCTGGATCGCGCGCAACGCGCCGCCCGATCTCAAGGCCACATTCTTTGCCGTGATGGCGTCGTTCACCAATCTGGCGCTGTCGGCCAGTTCGCTTTTCACCAAGTATCTCAACCAGGTTTTGGTGGTGACGCGCGAGGTGCGGGACCCGGTGAGCGGCGCGGTCACAACCCCCGCCGATTACAGCCAGTTGGGCGTTCTGATCCTGATCGTGAGCGGCCTGACCGTCGCCCTGCCGCTGCTCGCAGTGGCGCTGGTGCAACGCACCCGGCTCAGGAGCGTGGACTGACCATCCCCCGCTCCAATGCCGGGTAACGCAGGCCCAGCGTGATGCCGCGCGCAACAAAGCTGATGAGCAGCGCCAGCCAGAGGCCGTGATTGCCCAAGGTCGGCACCATCGCGGCAACCGCCGCGACATAGACCGCAAGGCTCAACGCCATCATGTTGCGCATGTCGCGCGAGCGGGTCGCCCCGATGAAGATGCCGTCGAGCATGAAAGGTGCCAAGCCCAGCAGGGGTGCGGCCACGGTATAGGGCAAGAAGCGGCGTGCCTGCTCACGGACCTCGGGCGCGGTTGTCATCAGGTCGATGATCGCGCCGCCAAAGAGTGCGAAGCCCGCCGCGATGCCCAGGCAGATCACAAAGCCCCAGAAGCTCGACAAAAGCGCGCCGCGCCGGAGGATGGCGAGCGCGCGCGCGCCATAGGCCTGACCGACAATCGCCTCGGCGGCGAAGGCAAAGCCGTCGAGCGCATAGGCGGTGATATTGAGAAACTGCAACAGCACCTGATTGGCCGCGAGCGTCACATCGCCGAAACCCGCGCCGAGAAAGAGGAAAGAGACGAAAATCGCCTGCAACATGAGCGAGCGCAGCAGGATATCACCATTGACCGAGGCCATGTTGCGCAGGCGCGCGCGGTCGAACACGCGCGGCCAGTCGCGCCATGCGGGCACGCCGAAGGCCGCGCGGCAAAACCAGAGGCCAAGCGCCAGCCCGCCCCATTCGGCGATCACGGTGGCGCGCGCCACGCCTTCGACACCCCAGCCGAGGCCAAGGACGAACCACAGATCAAGGCCCACGTTGACCCCGTTCATCAGCACCTGAATACCGAGCACGGCGCGTGTGCGTTCCTGCGCGATGAGCCAGCCGGTGACGCCGTAAAGTGCGATCATCGCGGGCGCGGACCAGACGCGGATGGCCATGTAGCCGCGCGCCATGCCCTCGACCTCGGCGCTGGCGGGGGCGACAAGAAACGCCGCCGCGAAAAGCGGCCATTGCAGCGCGATGACCGCGACACCGCCCGCAAACCCGATCATGAGCGCGCGCGTGAGCAGCGCCGCCACCTCACCCCCCTGCCCCGCGCCGAGCGCCTGACCGGTCAGCCCCGTCGTGCCCATGCGCAAAAAGCCGAACACCCAGTAGACGCCCGTCAGGATGATCGCGCCCAGCCCCACCGCCCCGATGGGTGCCGCCAGCCCCAATTGCCCCACCACGCCGGTATCCACCGCGCCAAGGATCGGCACGGTGGCGTTGGAGATGACGATGGGAATGGCGATTTTCAGGACCCGGCCATGGGTGACGGGCCGGGCCGCCTCAGCCATCGCGGCGCGGCATGACGAAATGCCCGGTGGCCTGCGCGAAGGGGC
Organism: Roseovarius sp. MBR-79; assembly: GCF_053628555.1. Lineage (NCBI taxonomy): Bacteria > Pseudomonadati > Pseudomonadota > Alphaproteobacteria > Rhodobacterales > Roseobacteraceae > Roseovarius > Roseovarius sp. MBR-79. Next base: position 28,461 of record NZ_JBRJGP010000003.1, read on the forward strand.
GCGCATGATTGTCCTGCCACGCCTCGACATGGACGCTGGCATAGCGACGGCCGGAGCGGTTGACCTGCGCGCGCGCATAGGCATCGCGCGGCAGGCCGGAGCGCAGGTAATCAACGGTGAAATCTATGGTTTTGGGCAGGCGCGGCAGGCGGCCTTCGGTCAGCGTCCGGGGATCGACCGCGCCGCTCTCGATCTCTTCCCAGAGCGTGGCCCAGCTCAGCCCGATGATTGCCGTGATCTCCAGAAACGCCGCCGTCGCGCCGCCATGAAGCGCGGGCAGCAGCGGATTGCCGATGAGTTTTTCCTCGAACGGCATGATCGCGGTCAGCTCGTCGCCGCGCCGCTCGAACCCGACACCGAGAAAGCCGATATAGGGGACGCCATCCACAAGCGCCTTGAGGGCGGCATCGCGGCGCTGCTTGACCACCTGCACCGGTTCGGGACGGGGCCGCGCCATCACTTGCCCTCCACGGTGAAGGCGCCGGTGGCGGTGGCAACGGGCAGGGCCGCGTCATCGTCCATCGCACGGGCGCGCACGAAGGCCACCGAGCGGGTGATGTGATAGCATTCGGCCTCGGCCCGGATCGTCTGGCCCGGCGTAGCGGGGCGCATGTAGTCGATGCGCAGATCAATCGTCGCGGTGCCGCCGGGGGCGTCGGGATGGCTCATCGCTGCGGCACCACAGCACGTATCCATCAGCGCCGAGACCGCGCCGCCGTGAATCACGCCCGTCTCGGGGTCGCCAACGAATCGCGGATCGTAATCCATCTCGATCCGCGCCTGCCCCTCCTCCAGAAGCGTCAACCGCATCCCGAGCGCGCGCGCGTGCGGCAGCGCCTCCATGAACTGCCGTGCGATCCTGTCCTTCTGGCTTTCCATCTCGCCTCCGCCTCGCTCTCGCCCTTTATGGCGGGCAAATCGGCGCGGGGGCAAGGGTGGCTGTTGCGCAAACCGGGACTTGGCCCTAACCTTCCTTCAAAGGGAGGGGGGAATGTCCGACAAGCGACTGTCCTTCAAGGAGATGTGCACGCGCTTCGATGTGACGCCGCGCACGTTGCGCTATTACGAGTATATCGAGCTTTTGCGGCCCGAACGCGACGGGCGCGCCCGCTGGTATGGCCCGCGCGAATGCGCGCGCATGACGCTCATCCTGCGGGGCCGCAAATTCGGTTTTGCGCTCGAGGAGATCCGGCAATGGCTGCTCATCTATGAAAAAGAAGGCACCGAGGCGCAGATGCGCTACTGGATCGCACTGGCCAACCGGCAGCTTGCCGAGCTGGCCGAACAGCGCGCCCAGATCGACGACGCCATGGACGAATTGCGCAAGCTGCGCGACGACACCGAGGCGAGTCTGGGGTGACGTAGCGGCAAGATAATTGCGCCGCGCATCGGTTTACCTTGCTTGATCTTACGTCAATTTAAAAGTGACGTGACGTAGCGGTTACGTAAAGCCGCGCGGCTGTTGTAACCATGGTCAAGCCCCCTCAGATTGTCGGCATATCCTGTGCGACAAGGGCAAAGCCATGAGCGAGACAACCATGACCATCCGCGAGATGTGTGAGGCATTCGAAGTGACCCCCCGCACCCTGCGTTTCTACGAATCAAAAGAGCTTCTGTCGCCGATCCGGCAGGGGCAAAGGCGGCTCTTTACCCGGCGCGACCGCGCCCGGCTCAAGCTGATTCTGCGCGGCAAGCGCTTCGGCTTCAGCCTCGAGGACCTGCGCCAATTGCTCGACCTCTACGACAAGGGCGACCAGCAATACACGCAGATCACCGCCGCCTACGAGGTGGCGCAGACCCGCCTCGCCGCGATGGAGGCCGAGCGCGCGGCGCTCGACGCCGCCATCACCGATCTGCGCGAACAGATGACATGGGGCGCGCGCATGCTCGCCTCGCTCAGGGATCCGAAAAAAGCCGCCGAATAAGCGGCCTGACCGTTTCAAGGGAGAAAAGACATGCCCAGCTACACCGCCCCCACCCGCGACATGCAATTCGTGCTGCACGAGGTGCTGAACGTCTCCGAACAGGACGTGCCCGGCTATGCCGAGCTTGAGGCCGATTTCACCGGTGCCGTTCTGGAGGAGGCGGGCAAGATCGCCTCCGAGGTGTTGATGCCGCTCAACGCTGTGGGCGATACCGAAGGCTGCGTTCTGGAAAACGGCGTGGTCCGCACGCCCACGGGCTTCAAGGCGGCCTTCGATCAGGTCCGCGAGGGCGGCTGGACCGCGCTCGACCTGCCCGAGGAATACGGCGGGCAATACATGCCATACATCCTTGGCACCGCGGTGGGCGAGATGTTCTCGGCCTCCAACCAGGCCTTTACCATGTATCACGGCCTGACCCATGGCGCGGCTTCGGCGATCCTCGTGCATGGCAGCGACGCTCAAAAAGCGACATATCTGCCGAAAATGGCCAGTTGCGACTGGACCGGCACGATGAACCTGACCGAGCCGCATTGCGGCACCGATCTGGGCCTGATGCGCACCAAGGCCGAGCCGCAGGGCGATGGCAGCTACAAGGTGACCGGCCAAAAGATCTTCATCTCGGCGGGCGAGCATGACATGGCCGAGAACATCATCCACCTCGTGCTGGCGAAGATCCCCGGCGGGCCGGAGGGCATCAAGGGCGTGTCGCTCTTCATCGTGCCGAAATTCATCGTGAATGAGGATGGCAGCCTTGGTGCGCGCAACGGCGTGAGCTGCGGCAAGATCGAGGAAAAGATGGGGATTCACGGCAATTCGACCTGCGTGATGAACTATGACGGCGCCACCGGCTGGCTCTTGGGCGAGGAACACAAGGGCATGCGCGCCATGTTCACCATGATGAACGAGGCCCGTATTGGCGTCGGCATGCAGGGTCTGGCACAGGCCGAGGTCGCCTATCAGAACGCGCTCGCCTATGCCAAGGACCGCCTGCAAGGGCGCGCTGTCACGGGGACGGAAAACCCCAACGGCCCTGCCGATCCGCTGATCGTGCACCCCGACATCCGCCGCTCGCTGATGGATCAGAAATCGTTCATCGAGGGCGCGCGCGCCTTCATGCTCTGGGGCGCGGAACTCATCGACCGCTCGCATCGCGGCGGCGATCAGGCCGCCGAAGGGCTGATTTCGCTGATGACGCCCGTCATCAAGGGCTTCCTCACCGACGAGGGCTATGACATGACCGTGCGCGCGCAGCAGGTCTATGGCGGTCACGGCTATATCGAGGAATGGGGCATGTCGCAATTCACCCGCGACGCCCGCATCGCGATGATCTACGAGGGTGCGAACGGCGTTCAGGCGCTCGATCTGGTGGGCCGCAAGCTGGCGCAGGATAGCGGCAAGCATGTCATGGCCTTCTTCGAGATGGTGAAAACCTTCCTGAAAGAGAACGAGGGCAACGCGGCGCTCAAGGCCGATTTCCTCGACCCGCTCAAGGCGGCGTCGAAAGACCTGCAAGCCTCGGCCATGTTCTTCATGCAAAATGGCATGAAAAACCCCAACGCGGCGCTTGCCGGGTCCTATGACTTCATGCACCTTTTCGGCCATGTCTGTCTGGGGCTGATGTGGGCGCGGATGGCCAAGGCGGCCCATGCGGCGCTGGAGGGCGGCACCTCGGACGAGGCGTTCTACAAGACCAAGCTGGCAACGGGCCGCTACTACATGAAACGCCGCCTGCCCGCGACCGCGCTCCACCTCGCGCGCATCGAAAGCGGGGCCGATACCGTCATGGCGCTGAAGGCCGAGGCGTTCTGATCGAGGAGAGGGAGGACAGATGCCGAAACGCTTTCGTCTCACCCGCCGCTTCACGGCGGCGATGACCGAGGATGGCTACCGCCGCCTGCGTAAGTTCGCGCAAGAGGCGGGGCTGGACGAGGGCGAGGCGCTGTCCTTTCTCTTCGAGAATTTCGACAGCGTGATCAATGAGGACACGTTCGCGCACCGCCTGCGACTGTTCAATTCGGAGCTTGAGGCGCGCAAGCGCTGACGCCGCAGGGAAGGGAGGCCCGGGCATGACATGGATGACAGACGAGCATCATATGCTCTCGGAAATGACCGCTAAATTCATCAATGATGAATGGCGGCCGCATTTCGCGCGCTGGCGCAAGGCGGGAATCATGGACCGCGAGATATGGCTTGAGGCGGGCGAACTGGGCCTGCTCTGCCCGTCGATCCCCGAGGCATATGGCGGCGCGGGCGGCGATTTCGGGCATGAGGCGGTGATCTGCATCGAACAGGGCCGCGCCAATCTGGCAAGCTGGGGCAACCCGATCCATTCCGGCATCGTGGCGCATTACATCCTCGCCTACGGGTCCGAGGAGCAGAAGAAGGCGTGGCTGCCCAGGATGGTCTCGGGCGAGATGGTCGGCGCGCTCGCGATGACCGAGCCTGCCGCCGGATCGGACGTGCAGGGCATCAGGACCCGCGCGCTGCGCGACGGCAACGCTTACCGGCTCTCGGGGCAGAAGACCTTCATCACCAATGGCCAGCATGCCGACCTCATCATCGTCGCGGCAAAGACCGACCCCAAGGAAGGGGCCAAGGGCATCTCGCTGGTGGTCGTGGAAACCGAGGGCGCGCAAGGATTCGCGCGTGGGCGCAATCTGGAAAAGGTGGGCATGCACGCGGGCGACACGTCGGAATTGTTCTTCGACAATGTCGAAATCCCGCCCGAGAATATTCTCGGCGGTGAAGAGGGGCGCGGCTTTTACCAGATGATGGAGCAATTGCCGCAGGAACGGCTCATCATCGCCTGTGGTGCTCAAGGCGCGATGGAAGGTGCCGTGACGCGCACGATCACCTATGCCAAGGAGCGCCAGGCCTTTGGCGGCCCGATCCTGCACTTCCAGAACACCCGGTTCAAACTGGCCGAATGCCGGACCAAGACCGCAGTCGCCCGCGCCTTTCTCGACGCGTGCATCACCGAGCATATGCGCGGCGAATTGAGCGTAGAAAAGGCCGCGATGGCGAAATACTGGCTGACCGATGCGCAGGGCGAGGTGCTGGACGAGTGCCTGCAACTGCATGGCGGCTACGGCTACATGCAGGAATACGACATCGCCGAGATGTGGGCCGATGCCCGCGTGCAGCGCATCTACGGCGGCACCAACGAGATCATGAAAGAGCTGATTGCGAGGGCGCTGTGAGGGGCGGGGCGTTGGCGCTTGTGGCACATGGCGGATGCCTCCGGCGGGGATATTTGGGGCAAGATGAACGGGCGACGGCGCACCCTGCCGCGCGCGCAGGCCGATTGGCATCAGGCGCGACGACAGGGCTTCACCTTGCACGTCCATCGGCTTCCCAGCCTGTAACGCAAGATCATCAAAGCGCATCAAGCTTAATCAATGATGAACAGCCCCCGGCTTCATCTTGCCAAAAATATCCAAATCCAACCCAGCAACCGGGAGCCACACCATGACGATCAAACTCCACTGCTTTGGCGAATCGGGCAATGCCTACAAGGCGGCGCTGGCGCTGGAGCTTTCGGGCCTCGACTGGGCGCCGGTCTTTGTCGATTTCTTCGGGGGTGAGACGCGGCAGCCGGAGTTTCGCGCGCTCAACGTGATGGGCGAGGTGCCGGTGCTGGTGGATGGCGACGTGACCTTGACGCAATCGGGTGTCATGCAGATGTATATCACCGAGAAGACCGGCAAGTTCGGCGGCGCGACGCCGCAGGAGGCGCGCGAGGTGCTGCGCTGGATGTTCTGGGACAATCACAAGCTTTCGAGCCCCGCCGGAATGGTGCGGTTCCTGATGAATTTCCTGCCCGAGGAGAAGCGGCCCGCCGAGGTGATCGCCTTTACCCAGGCCCGCCTCAAGGCCGCCTATACCGCGCTTGATGCGCATCTCGCGGGGCGTGACTGGATCGTGGGCGGGGGCCTCAGCAATGCGGATCTCTCGTGCTGCGGCTATCTCTTTTACCCCGAGCCTTTCGGGTTTGAGCGCAAGGACTGGCCCAATATCGACCGCTGGCTGGACAATCTCAGCGCCACCCCCGGCTGGAAACACCCCTATGACCTGATGCCCGGCAGCCCCGCTGACCGCGCCTGAATGAAGGAGACCGATATGACCGACGCCTATATCTACGACACCGTGCGCACGCCGCGCGGCAAGGGCCGCAAGGATGGCGCGCTGCATGAGGTGACCGCCGCGCGCCTTTCGGCGCAGGTGCTCAACGCGCTCAAGGAGCGCAACGGGCTTGAGGGTCATGCCGTCGAGGATGTGATCTGGGGCAACGTCACCCAAGTGGGCGAGCAGGGCGGATGCCTTGCGCGGACCGCCGTTCTGGCCTCGGATCTGGACGAGCGGATCCCCGGCCTTGCCATCAACCGGTTCTGCGCCTCCGGCATGGAGGCGGTGAACCTTGCCGCCAATCAGGTGCGCGCGGGTGCCGGTGACGGTTATATCGCCGGGGGCGTCGAAATGATGGGCCGCGTGCCCATGGGCAGCGACGGGGCGGCGATTGCCGTCGATCCCTCGATCGCCATGGAGACCTATTTCGTCCCCCAAGGCATCAGCGCGGATATCATCGCCACCGAATACGGGTTCACCCGTGACGAGGCCGACGCGCTGGCCATGGAATCGCAGCGCCGCGCCAAGGCGGCCTGGGATGACAAGCGCTTTGCGCGCTCGATCATCGAGGTGCGCGACCAGAACGGGCTTACCATTCTGGATCATGACGAATACATGCGCCCCGGCACCGACATGCAGACGCTGGGCGCGCTCACCCCGGCCTTTCAGGCGATGGGCGAGGTGATGCCCGGCTTCGATGCCGTGGCCAGGCTGAAATATCCGCATCTGGAGCGGATCGAGCATATCCACCATGCGGGCAATTCGAGCGGTATCGTCGATGGTGCGGCCGGTGTGCTGGTGGGCAGCAAGGCGTTCGGCGAGAAATGGGGCCTCACGCCCCGCGCGCGGATCGTGCAGACCACCAAGATCGGCACCGATCCGACGATCATGCTGACCGGCCCCGTGCCTGCCACCGAAAAGGCGCTGCGCGACAGCGGCATGGCGATCGGCGATATCGACCTTTTCGAGGTGAACGAGGCCTTTGCCAGCGTCGTGCTGCGCTTCATGCAGGCGTTCGATGTGGACGCCTCGAAGGTCAACGTCAATGGCGGGTCCATCGCCATGGGGCATCCGCTGGGCGCGACGGGGGCCATGATCATCGGCACGCTTCTGGATGAGCTGGAGCGCACCGGCAAGGGCACCGGCCTTGCCACGCTGTGCATCGCGTCCGGCATGGGCGCCGCCACCATCATCGAGCGCGTGTAAGGGGAGTTCTGCAAAATGACCGATTTCACAATGGAAAAAGGCGCCGACGGCGTCGCCATCATCACCTGGGACGTGCCCGGAAAATCCATGAACGTCATGTCGATGGAGGCCTGGCCGCTGCTGGACAGCCTGATTGACGACGCACTGGCCGATGACACCGTCAAGGGCATCGTCATCACCTCCGGCAAGGAGGGGTCTTTTGCCGGTGGCATGGATCTCAACGTCATCGCCCGGATGAAGGAGATGGCGGGGGACAACCCCGCACAGGGCCTGATGGACGGGCTGATGAACATGCACCGCATCCTGCGCAAGATCGAGCGGGCGGGCATGGACCCCAAGACCAACAAGGGCGGCAAGCCGATTGCGGCGGCCCTGCCCGGCACGGCCCTTGGCATCGGGCTCGAGATTCCGCTCGCCTGTCACCGCATCTTTGCCGCCGACAACCCGAAGGCCAAGATCGGCCTGCCCGAGATCATGGTCGGCATTTTCCCCGGTGCGGGCGGCACGACACGGCTCTCGCGCAAGCTGGGCGCGATGGCGGCGGCGCCTCTCTTGCTGGAGGGCAAGCTGAACGATCCCAAGCGCGCCAAATCCGCCGGGGTGGTGGATGAGGTGGTGCCCGCCGAGGCGCTTCTTGACAGGGCGCGCGAATGGGTGCTCTCGGGCCCCGCCATCGTCAAGCCCTGGGACGAGAAGGGCTACAAGATGCCCGGTGGCACGCCCTATCACCCGGCGGGGTTCATGACCTTTGTCGGGGCCTCGGCCATGGTCAACGGCAAGACGCAAGGCGCGTTCCCGGCGGCAAAGGCGCTTTTGTCGGCGGTCTATGAGGGCGCGCTCGTGCCGTTCGACACAGCCCTGAAAATCGAGGCGCGCTGGTTCACCAATGTGCTGATGAATCCGTCGTCGGGCGCGATGATCCGCTCGCTTTTCATCAACAAGGAGGCGCTGGAGAAGGGCGCGAACCGCCCCGACGCGCCGGATCAGCGGGTAAAGAAGCTGGGCGTTCTGGGGGCCGGCATGATGGGCGCGGGCATTGCCCTTGTCTCGGCGCAGGCAGGGATCGAGGTTGTCCTCATCGACCAGAAACAGGAGGCCGCCGACAAGGGCCGCGCCTATAGCGCCGATTTCATGGATCAGGGGATCAAGCGCGGCAAGGCCACCGAGGCGAAGAAGGCCGAGGTGCTGGGCCGGATCACCGCCACCACCGATTACGCAGCCCTCAAGGGCTGTGACCTGATCATCGAGGCGGTGTTCGAGGACCCCGGCGTCAAGGCGGGCGTGACCAAACAGGCGCTGGCCGAGGTGGGCCGCGACTGCATCTTTGCCACCAACACCTCCACCCTGCCGATCACCGATCTGGCACAGGCCAGCGACCGGCCCGAGGATTTCATCGGCATCCATTTCTTCTCGCCGGTCGAGAAAATGCTGCTGGTGGAGATCATCAAGGGGCAGGCGACCGGCCCGCGCGCCGTGGCCAAGGCGCTTGATTACGTGCGCCAGATTCGCAAGACACCGATCGTCGTCAATGACGCGCGGTTCTTCTACTGCAACCGCTGCATCATTCCCTATATCAACGAGGGTATCCGCATGGTGGCCGAGGGCGTGGCACCTGCGCTCATCGACAATGCCGCGCGGCAGTTGGGCTTCCCGGTGGGACCGCTGCAACTGGTCGACGAGACCTCGATTGATCTGGGGGCCAAGATCGCGCGGGCGACCAAGGCCGCCATGGGCGACGATTACCCGGATGGCGCGGTGGACGAGGTCATCTTCTGGATGGAGGGTGAGGGGCGTCTGGGCCGCAAGGCCAATGCCGGGTTCTTTGACTATGACGAAAAGGGCAAGCGGCAGGGCTATTGGCCGGGTCTGGCCGAGAAATACCCCCGCGCGGCAGAGCAGCCCGACCTGCAAGAGGTGCAGCAAAGGCTGATGTTCGCGCAGGTGCTGGAGGCCGTGCGCGCACTTGAAGAAGGCGTCCTCGAAGACATCCGCGAGGGCGACGTGGGCGCGATCCTGGCCTGGGGCTTTGCGCCCTGGTCGGGCGGGCCGTTCGCATGGCTCGACATCATCGGCACGCCCTACGCCGCCGAGCGATGCGATCAGCTTGCCGAGACGTTCGGGCCGCGTTTTGCCACGCCCGCGCTCTTGCGCGAGATGGCAGACAAGGGGCAGGGTTTCTACGCCCGCTTTGCCGGTCAGTCAGCCGCCGCCTGAGCCATCCCCCCGCGCGTCATGGGCGCGCGGGGGCAGTCCGCGCCTCTCACGTCAGATCGGCACGAAGCCGTCCTGAACCGAGTCGTATTGTTCAAGCGCACCCGAGCCGATATCGTGCCACAGCCCGTGCAACGAGAGCGCCCCCGCGCGGACCCGTTCGGCCACGAAGGGAAAGCTCATGAGGTTGTCGAGCGAGACCACCACGGTCTGTTTCTCGAGCGCCCGAAGCTGGGCTTTCTCATCGGCAACGCCTTGCACCCGCTCGTAACCGGGACGCAGGATTTCCAGCCAGCGGCCGACGAAACTTGTGCGCTCCTCAAGCTCGGGGGCCTCGCCCGCGCACATTTTCTGGCAGCCCTTCGCGCCACCGCAGGCGGAATGGCCGATCACGATGACATGCGCGACCCGGAGAGCGGTCACAGCGAATTCCACCGCCGCCGAGGTGCCATGCTGGCCGCCGCCCGCCTCGAAGGGCGGCACGAGGTTTGCGATATTGCGATGGATGAAGAATTCGCCCTGATCGGCCCCGAAGATCGAGGTGACATGCACGCGGCTGTCGCAGCAGGAAATCACCATGGCGCGCGGGTGCTGGCCTTGATCGGCAAGGTGGCGATACCAGGCCTGGTTCTCGGCATAGCCCGTTGCCTTCCACCCGTGATAGCGCTGCACCAGGTAGGTGGGCAGGGGGCGCGCTTGGTCCATCTTTCGTCTCCTTGTGCAAGACCCTTGGTGCCTTAGTCCCTATTCGAGACGAATTCGAGCGATTTTTCCCGACCGTCTCAACGTTTTGGGAACCTCGAACGGGCCATTATGGGGCGCGCTGTGGGGGTGCGAGGGACATGGGACGGGTGAGAGACCGTGGAACAGGTGACAGCTCTGCAACAGCAGGAGCGGGTCCGGCTCGATGCCGACCGGCTGGAAACACTCTACCGGCAATTGGGCGACCGGGGGGCCGAGGATGTGGTCTGCCGCGCGCTGGAAGAAATCGCCGCGCGGCTCGCGCAGGCCGAGCGCGATTATCAAGCCGCGCGGTTCCCCGAGATGCGCAAGGGCTGCCGCAGCCTGATTGCCATGGCCGATCAGGTCGGCATGGCGATGCTGGCGCGGGTGGCGGGCGATGTGACGGGCTGCATCGACGCGGGCAACGGCACGGCGCTCGCCGCCACCTTCGCGCGGCTTCTGCGGATCGCCGACCGCTCGCTCTGCGAGATCTGGGACATGGCCGAAGGCCCGTTCTGAGCCTTGCAGGCCGCGCATTCTCCGTTAGGCTTGGGCCGAAATCAGAGGAGACCCGCCATGCGCCCAAGTTTCGCCGCCCCCGGCCTGCCCGCCATCCCCCTGCATGTGGTGGAGGAGGGCGCACTCGAGGGCTGGTATGAGACACAACCGCCCCGCGTCGCGGGCTGGCTGCGCGCCACGGGCTTTGCCGCAGCACTCGGCAAGGTCGCGCTGGTGCCGGATGACGCGGGCGGGATCGCGCTCGCCGTGGCGGGCTATGGCACCGAGGCGGGGCGTGCGCGCGGTCGCTTTCACCTTGCCGGGGTGGCGGGTGCCTTGCCCGAGGGCACCTACCGGCTCGAGGGGCTGACGCCCGAGGCGCGAGAGACCGAGGCGCTTGGCTGGCTGCTCGCGCACTACGCCTTTGACCGCTACCGCGCGCAAAGCCCCGCCAAGGCGCGCCTCATTGCCCCCGAGGGGATCGACTCCGCGCGGCTGGAGATCATCGCGGCGGGCGAATGTCTGACCCGCGATCTGGTCAATACGCCTGCCAATGACATGGGGCCGGAAGCGCTCGAGGCCGCCTGCCGCGCGTTGGCCGAAGAGCATGGAGCGACGATCAACGTGATCACAGGCGAGGCGCTTCTGGCGCGGAACCTGCCGCTCATCCACACCGTCGGGCGCGCCGCTGCCGAGGCCCCCCGTCTGATCGACATGACGTGGGGCGACGCGGGGCCGACCCTCACCCTCGTCGGCAAGGGCGTGTGTTTCGACACCGGCGGCCTCAACCTCAAGCCCGGCAGCAGCATGGGGTTGATGAAAAAGGATATGGGCGGCGCCGCGACCGTCTTGGGGCTGGCGCATATGATCATGGCGCTTGGGCTCAGGCTGCGCCTGCGCGTGCTCATTCCGGCGGTGGAAAACTCGGTCAGCGCAGGCGCGTTCCGCCCTGGCGACATCCTGACCGCGCGCAACGGGCTGACGGTCGAGGTCAACAATACCGATGCCGAGGGGCGGCTGGTGCTCGCGGATGCGCTGAGCCTCGGGGCCGAGGGCGCGCCCGATCTGATGATCTCGATGGCCACGCTCACGGGCGCGGCGCGGGTGGCGCTTGGGCCTGATCTGGCACCCTATTACACCGATGAGGCCGGGCTGGCGCAGGCGCTCGACACCGCTGCCGCGCGCGTGGCCGATCCGGTCTGGCGGATGCCGTTTCACACGCCCTACGAGGCGATGATCGAGCCGGGCATCGCCGATCTCGACAACGCGCCCTCGGACGGGTTTGCAGGCTCGATCACCGCCGCGCTGTTCCTGCGCCGCTTCGCGGGTGGCCTGCCCTATGCGCATTTCGACATCTACGCCTGGCAGCCCGTGGCGGCGCCCGCACGCCCCAAGGGCGGGGTGGGCATGGGCGCGCGCGCGCTGCTCGCGGCCCTGCCCGAGGTGCTGGGGCTGTGAGCGACGCGCGCCTCATCGCCTGGCCGCTGGTGGATCTCTGCCGCACACCGGACGGGGCGCGCGACCGGCAATTGCTGATGGGCGAAGCCGTGGAGATCGCGTCATCCTCGGGCCTGACCCGAGGATCCTCGTCCGGCTGGACCGCGGTCCGCGCCGCACGCGACGGCTATGAGGGCTTCGTCCCCGAGGCCGCCCTGACCACCGGCCGCGTGACCCACCGCGTCGCCGCCCGCGCCACCCATCTCTACCCCGCGCCCGACATCAAGGCGCGCGAGCGTGCGATGCTCAGCCTCGGCGCGCGGCTGGAGGTCATCGGGCAAAACGGCATTTTCGCCGAAACGCCACAGGGCTTTGTCCCCCTTGCCCATCTCGCACCGCTCGACGCCCCCGAGAGCGATCCCGTCGCGGTGGCCGAACGCCTGCTCGGCACGCCCTATCTCTGGGGCGGCAATTCCAGCTTGGGGATCGACTGTTCGGGGCTGGTGCAGGCGGGGTGTCTGGCCTGCGCCATCCCCTGCCCCGGCGACAGCGGCCCGCAGGAGGCGGCCCTTGGCCATCCCCTGCCCGAAGATGCACCCCTCCGGCGCGGCGATCTGCTGTTCTGGCGCGGCCATGTGGCCTGGGTGTCCGAGCCCGGCACGCTCCTCCATGCCAACGCGCATCACATGGCGGTGGCCTACGAGCCCGTATCGCAGGCCATCACCCGCATCACGGCGCAAGGCGGCGGGCCAGTGACGGCGCGCAGGCGATTCAAGGGAAATTGATCACGCTATTGTTCAACATCTGCCCTTTGTCGCCCGATGATGATTATGCCCGCCATGCTGCGAAGCGCGGTGCGGGAGACGTCGTGAATGGCCTGAAGGGGACGTTGGTGGAGCCGCGCGAGGGCCCGACCGCGGGTGGGCGCTGCACCGGTCTTGGCGGGCGATTTATGGTGCCAAATACTGGAACGATTGTAGGGGGTTTCAACGTTGAAAAAGCGCCCGCCCGGGGGGCGGTCGGGCGCTCGCGCGGCGGCGTGCAAGCACGCCTTGAATCCGCGCGGGGGCTAGGCGACGGACGTCCCCTTCAGGCCAAGAACGTTCGCCGCGAAGCATAGGGCAACAGGGTGCGGTCAGTCTTTCATTGGTTCTGTAAAGGCCACAGGGCCGATATTGGTGTCCCCCATCTCGGTGCATCACGTCACCATCGTCGGGGCCGATCCGGCCAATATCTCGCCGCACTTCAATCTTTCCGGCGGCGCGGCGTTTCGCGGGGCCTCGATCCTGTTCAAGCCGCTCTGCGTGATGGCGGGCGTCACTCCACCGCGCGGATAAGCTTGCGTTCGAGCACGCGCAGCACCATGCGCAGGTCGTGCCCGCGCTTCAATATCCGCCCGTCAAGCCCGATGACCGCGTATTGCCCCTGCTTGCCCTGCAATTTGGGCCGCTTCTCGACCCGGTAGAGCGGCTGCTCGGCGGTGCGGCGGAAGATCGAGAACACGGCGACCTCGCGCAGGCAGGAAATGCCGTAATCGCGCCACTCGCCCGCCGCCACCATGCGCCCGTAAAGCGACAGGATCGCACCCAGCTCGTCACGCTGAAAGGCGACCTGCTCGGCCCCTCGGGTCTGTGTGAACGGGATCGGCGGTTGCGCGTTCATGGGCCAAGAGTTGCGCCAAATGCCCCGCAAATCAAGCGAATTCACAGGAGGAGGAAGGCTCAGGCAAAGCGCCCGTGGCAGAACCAGCCCCCCGAGAGCGCCGCGCCATGCGCCTGATAGAGCCAGAGCCGCTCGCCCCGCGTGGTCAGCACCTGCCAGTAATCGCGCAGCCCCGTGCGCCAGTCGGGGTCATCGAGCCACCATTCCGGCGCGATCCGCTCGGGGCCTTGCGCCTCGGCCACCGCGTGTTCGCGCCCGCGCCAGCGGAACGCGGCGCAGGGCCGCCCGCCCGCGCGCGGCGTGACCGGCTCGGGCGGCCAGAGCATCAGCGGGCGCGGGGCCTCGGGCCAGGGCCAGGGCGCGGGCGCGGGTGCCGACCAGGCTGCGGCGAGGGTGAGCGCGGTCTTGCCCGGAATCCGGCTCTCGGCGGGGTGGGGACGGGTGATCGCCTCGAGCCCGATGCGCGCGCCCAGCCGGGTGATGAGGTCCGCCAGCCCGTCGCGCGCCGTGCCCTCGGGGCCGGTGAGTTGCTCAGGCTGCACCGGCTCGGTCTCGGGCGCGTCGAGGCGCAGCATGTCGATGCCGAACCCCGCCTCGATCCGCTCCAGCCGCATCGCCAGAAGCGCCAGCATCGCGCCCGCATCGCGCATCGGGCGCGCCAGCCGCAGATCGAGCGTTGAGACCTCGCCATCGGCGCGAAACGCCTCGAGCCGCAGCGCGCGCGCCCCGAGACCGCGCATGCGCAACGTCTCGCAAAGCCGCGCCAGCAGCCGCGCCGTGCCCGCGCGCAGATCGTCGAGATGGCCGATCGGTTCGGGCAAGCTCAGCCGGACAGCAAGCGGGGCCGTGGCACCGGCGGGCGAGAGCGGCTCGGGCACCTGCCCGAGCGCCTGATCGAGCCGCCGCATCAGCACCGGGCCAAAGCGCCGCCCGAGCGCCGCGCGCGGCTGTCCGGCCAGATCGCCGATCCGTCGCAGCCCGAGCCGCGCCAGATCCCCGGCCATGCCCTCGGGCAGGCGCAGCGCCGCCACCGGTAGGGGGGCAAGCGCGCCATGAACCTGCCCCGGCGGGGCGATCATCACCGGCTGTGCAGGCGGCGGGGCCTGAGGCCGTGCCGGACGCCTTGCCGCGCGGGCACGGGTGGCGCGGGCCTCCTGCTCGATGGCATCGCCGCTGCCCCGCACAGCCCCCGCCCCCGCCGCGAAGCGCGCCAGCGCCCAGGCCGCACCGGGCGTGTCGGCGATGGCAGAGCGCGCCGAAAGGCCAAGGGCTGCCGCCTCGGCGATCACGTTCCCGGCCAGCGCCGCCTCGCCGCCGAAAAGATGTGCGCAACCGGTGATATCGAGCATCAGCCCCGCCGCTCCCTCGGAGGCTACCAGCGGCGAGAACCGGTCCGCCCAACGGGCCAGCGCGCGCAGAAAGGCCACCTCGGCGGCGGGATGCTGCGGCGCGGTGACCAGATCGGGGCAAAGCGCCTGCGCTTCGCGCAGCGGCTGACCGCAGCAGAGCCCCGCCGCCTCGGCCCCGGGCGAGAGCGAGACGAGCACCTGCCGCTGCCCCCTCTCGGCAACCACCGCGAACGGACCGCAAATGCCCCGCCGCCGCATGAGGCGCTCGGCCCCCAGCCGGGGAAACCAGATGGACAGGATACGACGGGCGGGCATGGTGGCAGCAGATATGTTCCTTGTTTGTTCCATAATAGGATGCAGGATTGCCGGAGTCGAGTCGCGCGGCGCTGCACACCGCCTTGTGCGGCCCGCCCCCTTGCGGCGCTCGCGCACACATATACCTTGCGTCCAACCGATGAGAGGACCGACAGCATGAGCGACGACAGCTATACCCCCCCCGACGTCTGGACCTGGCAACAGCCCTCGGGCGGCAAGTTCGCCTCGATCAACCGCCCCGTTGCAGGCGCGACCCATGACAAGGATCTCCCCGTGGGCGATCATCCGTTCCAGCTCTATTCGCTGGCCACGCCCAATGGCGTCAAGGTCACCGTGATGTTCGAGGAATTGTTGGCGGCGGGCCATGACGCCGAATACGACGCCTGGAAGATCGACATCGGCGAGGGCGATCAATTCGGCTCGGGTTTCGTGGCGGTCAACCCCAATTCCAAGATCCCCGCGCTGCTGGATCGGAGCGGCGAGGCGCCTCTGCGCGTGTTCGAGAGCGGCTCGATCCTGATGCATCTGGCCGAGAAATTCGGTGCCTTCCTGCCTGCCTCGGGCCTCGCGCGCACCGAAACCCTCAACTGGCTCATGTGGCAGATGGGCAGCGCGCCCTATCTCGGCGGCGGATTTGGCCATTTTTACGCCTATGCGCCCGAGAAATGGCAATACCCGATCGACCGTTTCGCCATGGAGGCCAAGCGCCAGCTTGACGTGCTCGACCGGCAATTGGCGGAGCGGCCCTTCATCGCCGGTGAGGACTATTCCATCGCCGACATGGCGATCTGGCCCTGGTACGGACAGCTTTGCCTCGGGCGGCTTTACAGTGCCGCGACCTTCCTCGACGTCGCCAGCTACACGCATGTGATGAAATGGGCCGAGAAAATCGACGCGCGGGCCGCCGTGCAGCGCGGCCGCATGGTCAACCGCAGCTTTGGCGAACCGCATATGCAGCTTCACGAGCGCCATTCGGCCGAGGATTTCGACACGAAAACCCAGGACAAGATCGGCGAGAGCGCCTAACCGCTTTCGCCCGCGCGCGGGATCGGGCATGAATGGGGCAAAAGGAGCCCCTTCATGCCCAGCCGCGACACCCCTCTTCTGGCCGTTCTGATCGACGCCGACAACGTGCCCGCGAAATTCGCCGACGCGATCCTGCGCGAGGTCACGAGCTATGGCGAGCCGGGGCTGCGCCGCGTCTACGGCGACTGGTCGAGCCAGCAGCTTGCCGGCTGGACCAGGACGGCGCAGAAGCTGGGCCTCGTCCAGCACCAGCAGACGGCGAACACCAAGGGCAAGAACGCCTCCGATATTGGCCTCGTGATCGACGCCATGGACATCCTCCATGCGGGCCATTTCGACGGCTTCGTTCTGGTCTCGTCGGACAGCGATTTCACCCGGCTGGCCAGCCGCATCCGCGAACAGGGGCTGACCGTCATCGGCATCGGCGAGGCCAAGGCACCCGACGCGCTCAAGAACGCGTGCAACCGCTTTGTCGCCATCGAGAACATCTATGAGGAGGCGGGCGATACGCCTGCAAGCGCGCCCAAGGCGCGGCTCGACAGCGCACGGGTGGCCGATGCGCGCCGCCTGATCTTTGACGCGATGGAAAAGATCGACAGCGAGGACGAGTGGTATCCGCTGGGACGGATCGGCCAGCAAATCCAGGCCGACAAGCCCGATTTCGACACGCGCAGCTATGGCAAGAAAAAGCTGAGCGACCTCATTGCCGAGTTGAAAGTGTTCGAGACCAAGCCGGGCTCAGGCAATCAACTTCTGGTGCGACGGGTGGATTGAGGCGGAGCGTCGGCCTGAAGCTGTCTTGCGCCGCCGCGCTCTTGCGGTCCCTGCCGACGGGCAGGACCAAGAAAGTTCAAAACTTTCTTGACAGGAATTTTTTCAAAATTCCGTCGCTCGGAGCCAGCTTCGGGCCGCTCGCCCCCCGTCACAGCCCGAGTTCCGCCCGGATCGCCGCCCCGTCCGCGCCGCGTTCCGGCGATGCGCTCACCTCCCGCACGCCCCCGTCAAACCGCGGCGCTGGCGCAGGCACGAGGCCCGCGCCCCAAACGCCCCGCGCCACCATATGCGGATCGGCTGCGGCCTCGTCGGGGCGCAACACCGGGGCCACACAGGCATCGGACCCGGCAAAGAGCCCTTCCCAATGCGCGCGCGGTTTCGCGGCGATGATCTCGGCCAGTGCCTCGGTCTGCGCTGGCCATTGCGCGGGGTCATACTGGGCGGCAAAGCGGGGATCGTCCGGCAGACCGAGCCGGTCCAGAAACACGGCATAGAATTGCGGCTCGAGGCATTGCACCGAGAGCCAGCCACCACAGGCGCAGCCATAGACGCGGGACCAGTGCGGCCCGTCGAGCAGACTCTGGCCGCGCGCCATCGACAGGTTGCCCGAAGGCCGCATCGACATGAGCAGCGCCATCATATGCGCCGATCCATCGACAATCGCCGCATCCACCACCGTGCCCTGCCCGGTGCGCGCGGCACGGATCAGCCCCGCGAGGACACCCGCCACCAGATAAAGCGCGCCACCGCCCACATCGCCCAGCAGCGTCGGCGGGGTGACCGGCGGGGTGCCGGGCGCGCCCGCATACCAGAGCGCGCCCGAGGTGGCGATGTAATTAAGGTCATGGCCAGCCTCAAGGCTGCGCGGCCCGTCCTGCCCCCAGCCGGTCATCCGGCCATAGACAAGGCGCGGATTGGCGGCGCGCATCTCCTCCGGCCCGAGGCCCAATCGCTCCATCACGCCGG
The DNA here is from genome assembly GCF_053628555.1 of Roseovarius sp. MBR-79. Taxonomy (NCBI): domain Bacteria; kingdom Pseudomonadati; phylum Pseudomonadota; class Alphaproteobacteria; order Rhodobacterales; family Roseobacteraceae; genus Roseovarius; species Roseovarius sp. MBR-79. The sequence goes on from NZ_JBRJGP010000003.1 coordinate 46,678, forward strand.
GGCGCAGCCCCTCGATGAGCGCATCGGCGCGGGCAACAAGCGCGCGTGCCACGGCGATATCCGCGGGGGTTTTCAGGTCGAGCACGATCGAGCGTTTGCCCCGGTCGAGCAGGTTGCGCGCCCCCGCCACCGGATTGGCCGCGCCGGGACGGTGGATCACCACAACCTCGGCCCCCATCTCTGCCAGCATCATCGCGGCAAAGGGCGCAGGCCCCAGCCCCTCGAATTCCACCACGCGCGTGCCTTGCAACATTCCCTGCCCCCGTCCGTTTTCCGGCCCCGAGCCTAGCCCCGCCCCACGCCCGACAACAGCCCCTCTCCGACTTAAGGACCGCTTTGCACGGGGCTTTCTCTGGTCTAGCCTGTTCCCCACAGCAGAAGGAGGGCCACGCCGATGAAAATGTCTGACAGCCGCGAGATCAAGGCAGACCGCGCAACGGTCTGGGCCGCCCTGCTCAGCCCCGAAGTGCTCAAGGACTGCGTGCCCGGCGCGCAGGAGGTGACGGGCACGCCCGAAGACGGCTTCGAGGCCACCGTGGTGCAAAAGGTCGGCCCGGTGAAGGCAACGTTCAAGGGGGCCGTGACAATCTCCAACATGAACGAGCCCGAGAGCCTGACGCTCAGCGGCGAGGGCAAGGGCGGTGCTGCCGGCTTTGCCAAGGGTGCCGCCGATGTCCGGCTCGAAGAGATCGAGGGCGGCACACGGCTGCATTACGACGTGGAGGCCAATGTCGGCGGCAAGCTCGCGCAGCTTGGCAGCCGCATCGTCGACGGCTTTGCCAAGAAGATGGCCGATCAGTTCTTCGTCCGGCTCGAGGAGGTGATCGAAGGCCCGCAAGCGCAAGGGGCTGCGGCGGAGGGCCCGGACGAGGGCGCGCCCGAGGACCAGAAGTCCGAGGACCAGAAGAAGGGTTGGTTCAAGAAACTCATCAGCTGAGCGTCCCCCTCAGCACAGCGTGTCCAGCAGCGCAGCCAGCATCCGGTCGCAGACGTCAAGCTGGTCGCGGTCGATATATTCGTCCGCCTTGTGCCCCTGCCCCTCCATGGAGCCCGGACCGCAGACGACGGTCGGAATACCGAGGCCCGCAAAAAATCCCGCCTCGGTGCCGAAGGCCACCTTGGTCACCGGCGCATCGCCCGAAAGCGCGCGCACCATCTCCACGACCCCGGCCTGCGGGTCGGTGTCAAGGCCGGGATAGCGGTTGAGGGTCTCGATCCCGACACCCGCGATACCGGCGGCCACGGCACGGGTCCGCGCGACAAGCGCCTCTGGGGCCTCTGCGGCAAGATGCCTGATCTCGAACAGGATTTCGGCCCGGTCCGGCACGATATTGAGCGCGGTGCCGCCGCTCATCTGCCCCACATGCACGGTGGAATAGGGGATGTCATAGGCCGGATCGCGCGCGCCGGTGGCCGCCAGCTCCGCCTGAATCCGCCGCAGCCCCATGACGAATTCGGCCGCGCCATGCAGCGCGTTGACAAAGCGCGGCGCCAGGGCGGAATGTCCCGCCTCCCCCTGACAGACCGCACGCAGCGTCTGCTTGCCCTTGTGCCCGATGGCCACCCGCATCTGCGTGGGCTCGCCCACGATGGCCGCGCGCGGCCTGCCCAGAACGCGCGGCAGCGCGCCGATCATCCGCGCCAGTCCAAGGCACCCCACCTCCTCGTCATAGGAAATCGACAGCTTCAGCGGCTCGCACAGAGGCCGTGCCGCCGCCGCCTCGGCCATGGCCAGCATCGCCGCCAGAAACCCCTTCATGTCGGTCGACCCGCGCCCGTAGAGCCGCCCACCCTCGTCGCTCAGGCGGAACGGATCGCGCGTCCAGCGCTGCCCCTCGACCGGCACCACATCGCTATGCGCCGACAACAGCACCCCCGCCCCCTCCGCCGGCCCGATCCGGGCGAAAAGCCCCGCCTTGGCCGCCTCCGGGTCGCGCAGGTGCGTCACGGCAAAGCCGGCCCCGCGCAACAGGTGCTCGACATAGTCGATCAGGTCGAGATTGGACCGCGCGCTCACCGTATCGAATCCGATCAGCCGCTCGAGGATTGCCAGCGTCCGGCTCATTCCCCCCCTCCGTCGACCAGCGGCATCGCACCGATCCGCGCCAGCGCGCCGCGCGCCGCCAGCCCCCGGCCGAACTCGATCAGCGCGCGCACGGCATTCGAGCGCCCCACATCCTGCGCCGTGAGAAACCCCATGCGCAGCGCCCGCACATGGCCCTCGATGGGCACAGTGCGCACCGGGTTGCCATCGGGCGAGACATCCGAGAGCGGGCGCACATTGGCGATGGAGTAGCCAAAGCCGTTGGCAACCAGCGAGCGCATCACCGCCATGTCGCGCGTGCGCTCGGCAATCAGGGGGCGGGCACCGATCACCTCGAAGAAGGACAGGAAATATTCCGCACTCAGCGGCAGATCGAGCAGCACCATCGGGTGATCCTTCAGATCGTCGAGCGTGACCGAGGCGCGCTCCGCCAGCGGATGCGCCGCCCCCATCAGGGCAATCGGCATGAGTTTGGCAATAGCGGTGAATTGCAGATCGGCAGGCAGGGCAAGATCATAGGTCAGCGCCAGGTCGATCTCGGACCGGCGCAGCGCGCTGAAAAGCTCGAGCTGGTTCATCTCGACCTGCCGCAGCCGCACCTCGGGATACGCCGCCTCGAAGGCGCGGCGCATCATCGGCACCACCAGTTGCGCGAAGGTCAAAAGACACCCAAGCGCCAGCGGCCCGCGCGCCACCCCGGAAATATCGCCGGCAATATCGCAAAGCGCCCCCGCCTCCCGCAGCACGATTTGCGCCTGTTCCAGCATCTGCCGCCCCGCTTGGGTCAGCGACAGCCCCTGCGCGTGCTGCCGGACAAAGAGCGCCAGACCGAATTCTGCCTCAAGCTGTGCAATCGCCGCCGAAATCGAGGGCGAGGAGACGTTGATGCGCTCTGCGGCGCGCGCGATGCTGCCCGCCTCGCCCACGGCCACGAAATATTCAAGTTGCCGAAGCGTGTAGCGCAGCATCCCGCTCTCCCGGATCATCCACGCTCCAGACTGGGCGCAAGGGCCGCGGTTGTCAAAGCGGCCTCACATGTCGCCGGGCACACCATAGGACGGGGCCGTGCGCGGATCGAGGGCGCGCTGCACATAGGCGTCAAGCTGTGGCTTGTAGACATCCCAGGCCGTGGCCAGCGCGGCAATGGGACAGTCCTCGGTCCAGTCGCAGCGCAGATCGGCCACCGGCCAGCTTACCTTGTCCACCAGAATCATGCCCGCCGAATGCACCGGCCCGGCCTCGCCCCCCGCCGCCAGCCCTGCCTTGAGGGCAGCAAGAAGCCGGTCGCCCAGATGCCCCCTTGCAACCTCGAACGCCGCCACCATCGCCCCCGGCACGTCGTCATTGGCCAGAAGATTTCCCCCTGCCGCCACGTCGCGCCCCTCGGCCTGTGTCCAGATCCCCAACGCATTCGCCCCCGAATGGATCGCCGTGACCCCGGCCGCATCCACCGCCAACACCTGCCGGTAGTCCATGAACGCCCCCGTTCGCACCACGTCTGCCACCGCCTCCGCCGCCGTCAGACCCTTTTCCATCGAATCGAGCGTGCGCGGCCCGAGCCTCGGATCGGTCACGTTCTGCGAGGCCACCGCGCCCACCCCCGCCCGCGCATGGGCGCACCGCGCCGCCACCGCAGGCGACGACGACGAGATCGCCACCCCGAACATTCCCGTGGCGCTACACCGCGCCACCAGCGAAAAAGTCATGCCCCGCCCTCCTTCATCGTTCCGGAAATACTCCGGGGGTGCGGGGGGCCGGCCCCCCGCCTGCAACGGCTCAATCGGGGATGACGGCGGTGGCGTCGATCTCCACCAGCCAGTCGGGCCGCGCCAGCGCACTGACGACAAGCCCGGTCGAGACCGGATGCACGCCCCGGATATAGTCGCCCATGGTGCGATAGACCGCCTCGCGGTGGCGCACATCGGTGATATAGACCACCACCTTGACAAGGTGTTCCATCCCGCCGCCCGCCTCCTCGATCAACTGGCGGATATTCTGCATCACCTTGTGGGTCTGCTCCACCGGGTCGTGGCTCTCGATGTTTTTCGCGTCGTCAAGGTTCTGCGGGCATTGTCCGCGCAGCCAGACCGTCCGCCCGCCCCGCGTCACCACCGCCTGACAGAGATCATTGTCGAGGTTCTGCTCGGGATAGGTGTCGCGTGTGTTGAATTTGCGGATGCGGGTATGCGCCATGTCGTGCCTCATGCCTTGCCTTGTCCTGCCTCGATCCGGCCCAGCAGATAACGGGCGAAATCGTAATTGGGCCGCTCCAGATGCGACAGGTGCCCGGGCCGCGCCAGGGGCGCGCAAAGCCCGCGATAAACCCGCTCGGTGCAGCCGCGATCCTCCACGTTGACCGCGTCGAGCAGGGTCTTGAGCCGGGCGAAATTCTCCGTCGCGTCAGCGTCCTCCGCGAAATCATCCGACATCCCGCCGCCAAAGCGGATATGGACCTGCCCCGGCCCCCGTGGCAGCAGCGACAGATACCAGAAATAGCCCGGTGTCAGCGTGATCATCAAAGACGGGTAAATCGCCAGAAGCCATGTGGTGCGCCGCGCATCGCCCTCAAGCCGCGTGTTCGACGGGTGCGCGCAGGCGATGCGCAGGCTCTCATCCTTGAGGATGGTGTGGTGGTTGAACGCCGCGTGCCCCGGCGGGCAGACCATTTCCTCCAGCCTGCTCAGCCCGCCGATCGTGCCCGCGTGACAGACCGGCAGGTGATAGCTCTCCATGAAGTTCTCGGCCAGCACCTTCCAGTTGGTGTCCCAGACATGCTCTTCGGCAAAGCTCTGGCTGTAGCGCGTCATGTCATAGTCTGCGATCATCGCCGCAAGATCGGCCAGACGCTCGGCCACGGGCGGCGTGTCGGGATCGAGCGTGACAAAGACCCAGCCCAGCCATGTCTCGCAGCGCACGCGCGGCAAGCGGTACTCCTCCTTGCAGAAGCCCGCATTCTGCCCCATCGCGGGCGCACCGCGCAAGGATCCGTCAAGATTGTAGGTCCAGCCGTGATAGGGGCAGGTGATCGCGCGCGTGTTGCCCGAACCGTGCAGCAGCGTCGACATGCGGTGCAGGCACACGTTCGACATCGCCCGCAAGCTCCCGTCGCGGTCGCGCAGCACCAGAACCGGTTGACCGGCCAGATCGCAGGTCAGGTAATCGCCGGGCTGCGCCAGCCCGTCGACGCGCCCCACGCAATACCAGTCGCGGGCAAAGACATGCGCCAGTTCCAGCGCCGTGAAATCGGGGCTGACATAGACCTCGGGCGGCATCGCGCGCGCCTCCTCGAACGGCACGCCCGCCGCCGCGCGCAGCCCCTGCAAGATGTCGTCCCCCAAATCCCTGGCCATGCCGCGTCCGCCCCTCTTCGTCGCGCCGATGATCAACCGCGCGCGCCCGCCTGTAAAGCATGGAACGCCTCAGGGCGGCATAGGCCGCGACTAAGCCGCGTCTTTCGCGCTCAACCGCTCGAAGAGAAGCGCCACCGCCTCGGCACCGGGGTCGTTGTGTCCGGCCAGGCTCTCGGCGGAGAGATAGCTTGCACGTCCCGCGCGCGCGCGCGTGATACCTGCCGTCGCATCGGCGCCCTGCCGCGCCGCCGCCGCCGCCGCGGCCAACCCGCCCTCCAGCGCGTCGAGCGCGGGGGCAAGCGCGTCGATCATGGTGCGGTCGCCCTCTTGCGCGCCGCCCACCTGACGGATGCGGTCAAGCCCCGCCTTGAGCGCGCCGATCATGTCCTGCCCGCTGGCCGAGGCATCGCCTGCGGCGGCAAAGAAGATCGCCAGAAGCACCCCCGAGGAGCCGCCCATGGTCTGGCTCAGCTCCAGCCCGATGGCGCGGTAAAGCTGCGTCTGGTCCGCCAGCGGCAGCCGGTCGAGCGCGCCGCCGAGGGCACGCGCCGCCGTGGCCAACGTGCTGCCCGTATCGCCGTCGCCCGACTTGGCATCAAGCGCGTTGAGCGGTCCCTCCGCCTCGATCAGGATGGCGCAGCACCGCTCGATGAGGGCGCGCATCACGGCATCCGGCGAGGGGATCGGCCGGATCGGCGTGAGGCCGTCGGGCAGGGCCACCACCTCGACACCCGCCACGGGCAGGCATCCGGGCCAGGCCCAGGGGGCGACCGGCGCGGTCAGCGCCGCCTCCTCCGCCCGCCCCGCAGGCAGAAGCGAGACGGAAAACCCCTGCATGTCGAGCGAGGTCATCATCGGCGCGGGCCCCACCAGCCAGCGGATTTGCGCCCCGATCTTCGAGCCAAGCAATTCCTCGGCCAGCACACCCATTTCCAGGGGCGTCGCCCCGCCCAGATTGTTCAGCAGCGCCACATGCGGCCCCGGAGCGATGCGCGGGGCGAGCCGGTCCACAACCATCTCCATTGCCGCGCGCGCGGTCGAGAAATCGACCTGTTCGATCCCCGCCTCTCCATGAATGCCAAGGCCCAGCTCTGCCTTGCCGGGCCTGATCCGCGCCTCCTTGGCACTGCCGGGAATGGTGCAGGTGTCAAGCGACATGCCGATGGAGACAACGCCCTCGATGACGCGCCGGGCGGCTTCGGTCACGGCATCGAGATCGGCCCCCTGCTCGGCCAGCGCGCCCGCGATCTTGTGCACGAAAAGCGTGCCCGCCACGCCGCGCGGCTGCGGCAGGTCCGGGAGCGCGATATCGTCATCGACGATCACCATGCTGACCCGCAGCCCCTGCGCGCGCGCCCGTTCCGCCGCCAGCCCGAAATTGAGCCGGTCGCCGGTGTAGTTCTTGACGATCAACAGGCACCCCGCCTTGCCGGTCACCGCAAGGATCGCCGCCAGCACCGCATCGACCGACGGGCTGGCAAAGACCTCGCCGCAGACCGCCGCCGTCAGCATCCCCTGCCCCACGAAGCCGGCATGGCTCGGCTCGTGCCCCGAGCCGCCGCCCGAGATGAGCGCCACGCGCGAGCGGTCCCAGTCGGTGCGCATCACCACCTTGATATGCGGATAGCCGTCGAGCCGCGCCAGCCGCCCGCCCGCAGTGCGCAGCATCCCGTCGATGGCCTCGGTGACAAGGGTTTCGCGTGTGTTGATGAATTGCGGCATGGGGACCTCCTCAGGACATGCGGTTGCCGGCGGCGTCGAAATAGAGCGCGTTGCGCGGGGTAAGGGCAAGGCGGTCGCCCGCCTGATAGGCGGCGTGCGGATCGGTCAGCGTGACGATGTCGTGCCCGTCCAGGCGCAGATGAAGCCGGGTCTGGTCGCCGAGGCGCTCCACGCGCACCACCTCCGCCGCGCGCCCCTCGCCCAGCCGGATATGTTCGGGGCGCAGACCGACGGTTTTCGCGCCGCTCGGTGCGCCACCGAATATGCCAGCCGGAAGCGCATTGATGCGCGGCTGTCCCAGACGCGCGGCCACATACAGGCTGACCGGGCTTTCGTAAATCTCGCGCGGGGTGCCGAATTGCACAAGGCGGCCCTGATCGAGCACGCCAATTTCGGTGGCCATGGTCATCGCCTCGATCTGGTCATGGGTCACGTAAAGCAGCGTGCGCCCAAGGCTCGCGTGGATGCGCTTCAATTCAATCCGCAGATCGGCGCGCAGCTTGGCGTCGAGCGAACTCAGCGGCTCATCCATCAGGTAAAGCCGGGGCGTGCGCACCAGCGCACGGCCGATCGAGACGCGCTGCATCTCGCCCCCCGAAAGCGCGGTCGCCTTGTTGTCGAGCTTGTGGGAGATGTGCAGCACCTCGGCCACCTCGGCCACCTTGCGCGCGATCTCGGCCTCGGGCGTGCGCAGCGCCGGAGAGCGCAGCGGAAAGGCCAGATTGTCGCGCACGCTCAGATGCGGGTAGAGCGAATATTGCTGGAACACCATCGCCACGTCCCGCTCGGCGGGCGTATCGCGCAGGACCGAACGCCCGTCGATGGCGATATCGCCCGCATCGGGTGCTTCCAGCCCGGCGATGAGGCGCAGCGTGGTCGTCTTGCCAGCGCCGGTCGGCCCCAGCAGCACCACGAAGGCACCATCGGCCACCGTCATCGTGACCTCGTCGAGCGCCACCGTCGCGCCATAGCGTTTGCTCACGCCGCGCAGCACCACCTCAGCCATGCGAGAGCACCCCCTCGTTGAGGTCCGAGCGGAGTGCGCGCCCGCTCTGGCGATCAAAGAGCGTGACGGTCGCGCCGTCAAAGGTCAGCCCCACGCTCTCGCCGGGACGGGCGCGCTGATCCGAGGGAATGCGCGCCTTGATCTCGCCATTGGCGGTGGCCAGCGTCACGATCTGCGTGGTGCCAAGATATTCGGCGGCCAGCACCTCGGCGCGGTAGTCGGCCCCGTCCGACAGGCGGACATGCTCCGGGCGCACCCCGTAAACCATATCCCCGTCGAAGGGCACGCGCAGGGCGGGCACCGGCAGGGCATGGTGATGCAGATGAACCTCGGTCGCCCCCGCCTCCACCGCGCCATGAAAGCGCAGGAAATTCATCGGCGGCGCGCCGATGAAATCGGCGACGAACATGGTGGCGGGCTTGTCATAGATGTCCTGCGGCGTGCCGAACTGTTCGACAACGCCGTGATTCATCACCACGATCTTGTCGCCCATCTGCATCGCCTCAAGCTGATCGTGGGTGACATAGACCGTGGTCGCGCCCATCCGGTCATGCAGCGCGCGCAACTCCTCGGCCATATGCTCGCGGAATTCGGCGTCGAGCGCGCCAAGCGGCTCATCCATGAGGAAACACTTTGGGTTGCGCACGATCGCGCGGCCCAAGGCGACCCTCTGCCGGTCCCCGCCCGACAGCCCGCCCACGGGCCGGTCCAGCATCTCCTCGATCCCGAGGATGCGCGCCACCTCGGCCACGCGCCGCTTCACCTCCGCGCGCGGCCGCCCCTCGCTGACCAGCGGATAGGCGATATTGCGGCGCACGTTCATATGCGGATAGAGGGCAAACATCTGGAACACGAAGGCAATATCGCGCTGGCTTGCCGGTTTGCGCCCCACCTCCTCGCCGTCGATCCAGACTTCGCCAGATGTCGGGATCTCCAGCCCCGCGATCATCCGCAGCGTGGTGGTCTTGCCACAGCCCGACGGCCCCAGCAGCATGAAGAACTCGCCATCCTCGATCTTGAAGGACGAGGATTGCACGGCGGTGAAACTGCCATACTCCTTGCGCAGGTTGCGAATGACGATCTCGGCCATGCCTACTCCGGGAAATGGCTGGTGATGAGGAACATCACCGTGCCGGTCAGGGTGACAAGGAAGGACCACGAATAGGCCCAGAGCGCGAAAGGCTGCATCAGCATGACCACGCCAAGCGCGATGAGGATCGAGGCGACCATCTCCCACGGTCCCCGGCGCAGGCGGATCAGGCCGTGGAGAAACCGCCTCATTTCCGCACCGCGCCAAAGGTGATCCCGCGCAGCAGGTGCTTGCGCAGAAGGATCGTGAACACCATCACCGGCAAGAGGAAAATCGTCGCCCCCGCCGCCACGGCGGGCCAGTCGCGCCCGCCGACGCCGATGATCGTGGGGATGAACGGGGGTGCCGTCTGCGCGGTGCCAGAGGTCAGCAGCACGGCGAACGCATATTCGTTCCACGCAAATATCAGACAGAAGATCGCGGTCGAGGCGATGCCGGTGGCGGCCTGCGGCAGCACCACCTTGCGAAACGCCTGAAACCGCGTGTAACCGTCGATCAGCGCCGCCTCCTCATACTCGCGCGGGATCTCGTCGATGAAGCCCTTGAGCAGCCAGACCGCCAGCGACAGGTTCACCGCTGTATAGAGCAGGATCATGCCCGCATGAGTGTCGCTGAGGCCAAGCGCGCGGAACATCAGGAAAATCGGGATCGCCACGGCAATGGGCGGCATCATCCGCGTGCTTAGGATGAAGAACATCAGATCATCCTTGAGCGGCACCCGGAACCGCGAAAACGCATAGGCCGCCAGCGTGCCCAGAAAGACCGACAGGAAGGTGGAGCCGAAGCCGATGATCACCGAATTGAGGAACCGCTCGCCATAGCGCGACGGGCCGGTGATCACCATGCCCTTGTCATGCACGATCCGCTCATACCACGTCCCGGGCGCGGACACCTCGCCCGCCACCTGCCGCGTCTGCGTGGTGAAGAGGTTGACATACCCCTCCAGCGACGGCTCGAACAGAACCTTGGGCGGATAGGCGATGGCATCCGACGAGGTCTTGAACCCCGTCGCCATGATCCACAAAAGCGGCATCAGCGTGATCAGCGCATAGACCACCACCAGCACGCCGGCGATCCACTTGAGCCGGGTCGAGGGCCCGGTGACCGAGGCGGCGCTCATCGTTCCTTTACCTTGTTGAGCGCCTTGACGTAGATCGAGGCAAGGCCGAACACCGTGACGAACAGGATCACCGCATAGGCCGAGGCGTAGCCCGTGCGCCATTTCTCGAACGCCTCGCGCTTGAGGTCGATCGAGGTGAGCGTGGTGGTGTTGCCCGGCCCGCCACCGGTCAGTTGCACCACCAGATCGAACATCTTGAAATTCTCGATGCCGCGAAACAGCACCGCCAGCATCAGAAAGGGCAGCACCATCGGCACGGTGATTGTCCAGAACTGCCGCCATTTGCTGGCGCGGTCACATTCGGCGGCCTCGTAGATCGATTCGGGGATCGAGCGCAGGCCGGCCAGACAGATCAGCATGACAAAGGGCGTCCACATCCATGTATCCACGATCACGATGGCCCAGGGTGCCAATGCCACCTCGCCGATCATGGTGAAACTCGTGGGATCAGCCCCGGTAAAGAAGGCCACGACGTAATTGAACAGGCCAATCTGCGGCTGGTAGAGGAAGGTCCAGAAATTGCCCACCACGGCGGGGCTGAGCATCATCGGCAGCACGATCACCGTGGTCCAGAAATTCGAACCGCGAAACTTCGCGTTGATCAGCCAGGCCAGCGCGAACCCGATCAGCACCTGGAAAAACAGCGTCCAGAACAGGAAATGCGCGGTGGCCTGCATGGTCTGCCAGATTTCCGGGTCGCTCAGGATGCGCTGGTAATTGCGCAAGCCCACCCATTCCACCTCGGCATTGGGCCGGTTGGCGCGGAAATTGGTGAAACTCAACCGGATCGTCCAGATCAGCGGAAAGATGTTGATGGCGAGCAGCAGAAAGATCGTCGGTGCCACGAAAACCCAGGCAATCGCCCGGTCCGAGAGGCCGCGCACGCGGCGCGCGATCCCCGGCGGCGTGGCGCTTGCGGCACGATCCATCGCTGTCCCGGACATGAGACATCGTCCTTTCATGTGGTGGGTAAGGGCCGCCGTCAGGGGCGGCGGCCCGGTGATGGCTCAGAGCTTGCCGTCGTCCTCGAACACCTCGGTCCAGTCTTTGAGCAGCGCATCGAGCGCCTCCTGCGCCGTGCCCTCGCCCGCAATCACGTAGCGGTGGACGCGGTTCTGCATCGCCAGCAGCAATTCGGCATAGGTCGGCTCTGCCCAGAAATCCTTGACGATGGCCATGGAATCAAGGAACGCCTGCGCGTAGGGCTGGCTCTCGGCGAAGCCGGGGGCGTCGACCACCGCTTGCAGCGCGGGCGCGCCGCCCATGTCCCACCAGCGCTGTTGCACCTCGGGTTGCGCGAACCACTTGATATACTCAAGTGCGGCCTCCTGGTTCTGGGAATAGGACACCACCGAAATCCCCTGCCCGCCCAGTTGTGCGAACTGTCCTGCAGGCCCCGCGGGGTTGGGGAAATAGCCCGACCGATCACCGCCCACATTGGGATCGGCATTCACCCCCGGCCAGATGAAGGCGAAATTCATCTGGAGCGCGGCCTGACCGGATTTGAAGGCGTCGATCGTCTCGGACATATACCAGTCCGACGAGCCCGGCGGCGTGCAGCAATCGTAAAGCGCCTTGTAGAATTCCAGCCCCTCGACGGCACCGGACGAGTTGACGAAACCGGGCATGTCATAGGGCTTTTCCGGGTTCTCGTAGAGAAAGCCGTAATTGTAGAGCGCGTTGGTCACGCCCATGGTGATCCCCTCCGAGCCGCGCTCGGTATAGATCGCCGCGCCATAGACCGTGGTGCCGTCGATCTCGCGGCCCTGGAAAAACTCGGCGATGTCCTTCAACTCGGCCTGCGTTTCGGGCACGCGCAAGTCGCGGCCGTATTTTTCCTTGTATTCGGCCTGCAACTCGGGCCGCTCGAACCAGTCGCGGCGATAGGTCCAGCCGACCACGTCGGCATAGGCAGGCAGCGCCCAGTAGTTCGGCGTGCCCTTGGGCCATTCTGCATAGCCCGTCACGGTGGCGGGGATGAAATCGGCCATGTCGATGCCGTTGGCGTCGAAAAAGTCGTTGAGCTTGACGTAATGGCCTGCCTCGGCCCCCAGCCCGATCCATTGGCTGTCGCCGATCATCAGATCGCAAAGCTGACCGCGTGAATTCAGCTCGTTGAGCATCCGGTCGGCGAAATTGGGCCAGGGCACGAATTCGAAATTCATCGTGTGGCCGGATTGCGCCTCGAAATCCTTGCTGAGTTCCACCAGCGCATTGGCCGGGTCCCAGGCGGCCCAGCAGAGCGTGAGATTGGCCGCGCGCGCCTCGCCCGCAGCAAGGCCGGTCGCGGCGGCAAGCGCGGTGCCTGCCAGAAGAGCGGTTTTCTTCATGGGGTTCCTCCTCCCGTGTCGGAAATGCGCCCTGTCACCGGCGCAGCACACCGCCGCGTTGGACTCGGGGTGTCGCAAGATTGGTATATGAGGAACGTGCCTCAAATCAACAAAATAATCCGCGTGCCGCGCCTCCGCTGCGCGCCGGACCGTCTTAGCCGATGTTTTCACGCAAGATTATCTCGATCCGCACGCGCTCTTGTGCCTCGTAGATCGACAACCCGTCGCAGAGCGCACGCAGCACCCGCAGCGCGCTGCGCGCCAGATGGCCCACGTTCTGCGCGATTACCGCCGCCAGCGCCCCCTCGCGCAGCGCGGATTCGGTTGTGGGGGTCAACTCATGGGCGATGCTGACCAGATTGCCGGTGCGCCCGCTCTCGCGCAGCGCATCCAGAAGCGCGGTATTGCCCGACCCCATCGAATAGACGCCCACGACATCGCGCCGCGCCAGAACCTCGGTCACGACCGCGCGCATCCGGGCCGGATCGTCGAAGGATTCCACCGACGGCAGCACCCGCAGCCCCGCGAACTCAGCCGCGATAACCGCGTCGAAACCCAGCCGCCGCTCAAGACTGTCGCGCGCGCGCATGGAGTTGGACACCACCAGAACCTCGCCCGGACGGCGCACGAAACGCCCCATCAAAAGCCCTGCCGTGCGCCCTGCGGCCACGCTGTTGGTGCCGATGAAATGATCGCGCCGCGAATTGGGCAAATCCGAGAGCAGCGCCACCACCGCGACCCCCGCCGCCTTCAATCGCGCCACTGCGTCGCGCACCTGCGGCGTCTCCGGCACCATGAGCGCGACCCCGTCCAGCGTCTCGGCGGCAAGCTGTCTCAGGCGGCGCACGATGGCGTGCGGATCGAGCAGCGGCACGCGCACGATCTCGATGGCAGTGCGGTCCGAGATCTGCGCGGCATGGGCCTCGTCAAGCGCGGCGCAGAGGCTTGCCGCGAACTGGTTCGGCCCCTCGGGCAGGATAAAAACGAACCGATAGAGCCGCTTGCGCGCAAGATTGGCGGCATAGGTGTCGCGCACATAGCCAAGCCGCACCACCGCGTCCTGAACCTTGGCAATGGTCTTGTCGCGCACGCCGGGGCGCGCATTCAGCACCCGGTCCACTGTGGCAAGGCTGACCCCCGCCTCTTTTGCGATGTCATGGACGGTGGGGCGGTTCACGGGCCTCTCCTTTGGGGACGAGGATACGTTGCGCGCGTGACAAGCGTCAACAGAGCCCGGGTGCCGCGCGGCACTGTCACGCCACGGACGGCAACACCACCTCGATCAATCTGGGGCCGTCGCCCGAGACCCGGAGCGTGGCGGGCGTGGCGCGCTCGAACGGCAGGCCGCAGGCACGGGCGAAGGCCGCAAGTTCGGGCGGGCGCGGGGCACAGCCGATCACCTCGGCCCCGGCGTCGCGCATCGCGCTTGCGATCTCGCCGAAACCACGGTTGTTGAAGACGATGAAGGTGATGTTCAGCCCCTCTTCGGCGGCGGTCAGCACCTCGCCCGGCGCGAACATCAGCCCGCCATCCCCGATAAGGCAGAGCACGTGCGCCGCCGGCTCGGCCAGTGCTGCCCCCACTGCCGCGCCCGTGGCATAGCCGAGCGCGCCATAGCCGGTGGCGGCATTGAACCAGCCGCCGGCGCGGTCATGGTCGTAATAGAGGTTGCCCGCATAGACCACCTGCGTGGAATCGCCCACCATGATCGCACCGGGCAGGCTGTCGCGCAGGCGCTCCAGAAGGGCCACCTCGCCCGCGTATCCCGCAGGCAGGGCGGCGCGGGCGGCCCGACGGGTTTCATCCGCGCGGGCGGGGCCGTTGGCTGCGGGCGCGCTGCGGAGCAACTGCGGCAGGCGCGTGGCCACATCGTCAGGAAGGGCCACCGCGACGGGGTGGCGGGCCAGTTGTTCGGCGTCGATCTCCACGCGGATCGTCGCCGCAGGCACCGCAAACCCACCGTCGCCATACATGTCGCAATCGGTCGGTCCCAATTCGCTGCCGAGCACCAGCAAGGGATCGGCATTCCGGATCAGGTCGCGCACCGGGACAAGACTGGGCGAGGCCGGCACCACGAGCGGATGCCCGTGCAGAAGCCCGCGCGCATTGGTCGTCAGGATCACCGGCGCGCCAAGCCGCTCGGCCAGCGCGCGCAAGGCCGCCTCCGCGCGCCTGCATCCGCCACCGGCCAGGAGCACCGGGGCCTGCCCGGCCTCCAGCAGCCGGTTCGCGGCTTTGATGTCGCCATGCGCCTCGCTTGTGCGCGGTTGCCCCACAGTCGCCTCCGGCGCGGCCGCCGTCATCAGGTCGAGCGGGATCTGAAGATGCACGGGACCGCCGCGCCCGGTGGTCAGCGCCGTGGCGGCACGGTCGAGGAGCGAGGGCAGATCCTCGGCCCGGTCAAGATGCAGCGCCGGACCGAGCGTCGCGGTGAGGGCCAGTTGATCGGGCAGTTCATGCAGATAGCCGAACCCCTTGCCCAAAGTGTCGCGCCTGTTCACGCCAGAGATCACCAGCATCGGCACCGAATCCGCCCGCGCCTGCGCCATCGGCGTGAGGATATTGGTGAGGCCGGGACCGGTGATGACCAGCGCCACGCCGAACCGGCCCGACACGCGCGCATACCCATCGGCCATGAAGCCTGCCCCCGCCTCGGTGCGCGGGGTGACATGGCGGATGCCTGCGCCCGCGAGCGCACGATAAAGCTCGATCGTGTGGACGCCCGGAATGCCGAAAATCACTTCGACCTCCAGCGCCCTGAGCCACGCCACCAGCCTTTCGGCCACAGTTCTCATGCGCGCAAGACCGGGCGGGTCAGGCAGGTCGGGCCGCCCTCGCAGGCAATGCAGAGCGCGTCCCCCTCGAACACCTGCACCCGGCAGCCCGCCGTCTCCATCAGGGCCCGGGTCCGGGGAAAGCCGTCGATCATCACCAGATCGCGCGGCCCGAGCGCCAGCACGTTGAGGCTGAGCCCGTTCGAGGCGAAAAATTCGTCCTCGGGGGCGTTGAGAAGGGTCCAGCCGCGCGCGGTCATCTCAACCCAGAGCGCATGAGGCAAGAGCGGCGCATGGATCAGCGCGATATCCGGCCCCAGCGGCGAGACCAGCGACATCAGGTGCAGACAGGCCGCAGGACCGGTCCAGTAAGGCAGGTCATAGGCCTGCACGCTGATGCCGTGGGGGCGCAGAATATTGCTCAGCGCCGCGATCCCCGCCTGATTGGTGCGCGCCCCGCGCCCGACGGCCAGCGTCTGCGGATCGAGCCAGAAGCAATCACCCGCCTCTGCCGTGGCCTCGCCGCTCAGCCGCCCGATCACCGGCACGCCAAGCTCTTCGTAGCACGCGGCGTGAAGCCCCGGCTCGGCCCGGCGCAACGCCTTGCCCATGTTCAGAAGAACGGCCCCGTGGCGGGTGACGAAGGACGGATCCTGCACAAAGACCGCATCCGACAGCCCGTCATCCGGCGACGGTATCCAGTGGATCTCGGCCCCGCTGTCGGCCACGATCAGGGCCAGCTCCGCGTGTTGCACCGCCGCGCGCGCCGGATCGAAGCCGGGGCCGTAATGCCAGTTCTGCGGATCGCATCCCGCCATCGCGGACCCCGGCGCGCGCATGATCACGCGGGCGAGCGGTTTCGAGCGGTCTTCGGATCCGTAAGCCATGGGCAGCCTTTCGCGCAGAACTAATCGCTTGCATGATTGCCGGGGCTTTGGCCAGATACAACGACAAACCGGTTGCGCGCCCCTTTGCGCGCGGCCTTCGGACCAAGAGGCGCACCGAGCGCCCGCCCATCCAACAGAGGAGAGAGACATGAAACGACTGGCCCTGATGACCACGACGGCCCTGATCGCCCTTGCCGGTATCGCGCAGGCGGATCAGGTGCGGATCGGCATTGCCGCCGAACCCTATCCGCCCTTCGCCGCGCCCGATGCCGGGGGCAACTGGATCGGCTGGGAGGTCGAGATCATCGACGCGGTCTGCACCGCCGCCGAGCTTGACTGCGCCCTGACCCCGACCGCTTGGGACGGGATCATCCCGGCGCTCCTCTCCGAGCGGATCGACGCCATCATGGCGTCGATGTCGATCACCGCAGACCGGCTTCAGACGATTGATTTCTCGGACCCCTATTACAACACGCCGACCGTGATCGTCGGGCAGAGCGGGATGGCTTTCGACGCCACGCCCGAAGGTCTGGCCGGCAAGGTTCTGGGCGTGCAGGTCTCGACCATCCACCAGACCTATGCCCAGGCCTATTTCGAGGCGGCGACCGAGCTGCGCACCTACCAGACCCAGGACGAGGCCAATCAGGACCTCGCCGCGGGCCGGATCGACGCCACGCAGGCCGACAGTCTGGCGATGGATGATTTCCTCAAGACCGACGCCGGCGCGTGCTGCGAAGTCAAGGGCGCGGTCGCCCATGACGAGGGCATCCTCGGCTCGGGCGTGGGGGCAGGCGTGCGCAAGGGCGATGACGCGCTGCGCGAGGCGCTCAATCGCGGGATTGCCGCGATCCTTGCCGACGGCACCTATGACGAGATCACGGCGCGCTATTTCGCCACCTCGATCTATGGCAACTGAGCCTGGCCGGGGCGGGTGATCGACTGGCTTTTCGCGCTGTGGCCGGGGCTTGAGGTCTCGGCTGGGCTCTTGGCGCTCGAGCCTCCGGGCTGGGGTGCCAATCTGCTGCGCGGCGCGCTGGCCAGCCTTCAGATCGCGGCGGGGGCCTTTGCGCTTGGTCTCGTGATCGGCACCTTCGGGGCGCTTGGCAAGCTGCATGGCGGGCCGGTCACACGCGATCTTCTTGCGATCTATACGGTCGTGGTGCGGGCCGTGCCCGAACTCATTCTGATCCTGCTTCTGTATTACGCGGGCACCGACCTGCTGAACCAGGCGCTGCGGGCCATGGGCCAACGGCCGGTGGAGATTTCCGGCGTCGCGGCGGGCATTGCCGTTCTGGGCATCGTCCAGGGGGCCTATGCGACCGAAGTGCTGCGCGGGGCGATCCAATCGGTGCCGCGCGGCCAGCATGAGGCGGCGCGCGCCTTCGGGATGGGGCCGGTCCAGACCTTCCGCCGGATCACCTTTCCGGCGATGCTGCCGCTCGCGCTGCCGGGCCTGTCCAATCTTTGGTTGATCGCCACCAAGGACACGGCATTGCTGGCCATCGTGGGTTTTGCCGAACTGACACTGGAGACGCGGCAGGCCGCCGGATCGACGCGGGCCTATTTCACCTTCTTTCTGGCGGCGGGGGCCATTTACCTGATGATGACGCTCGTCTCGGGGCGCATCTTCGGCTGGATCGAGACGCGCTACCGGCGCGGCGAGGCGTCAGGGTGAGCCGCCGATGGGAGCGCATCGCCGAGGAGGTGCTGGTGCCGCATCGCCTTGTCATGCTCGCGCTGGCGGTCGGTCTTGCGGTCTGGGCCGGGCTGTCGCTGCGCTGGCACTGGATCCCTCGCTACGCCGATCTGGCGGCACAGGGCCTCTGGCGCACGCTCTGGCTCCTGGGGGCAAGCTGCCTCATCGGCTTTGCGCTTGCCGTGCCGCTCGGGCTTGCGCAGGCGGCGGGGCCGAGGATGCTGGCGGTTCCGGCACGGGCGTTCTGCACGGTGATCCGGGGCACCCCGCTTCTGTTGCAATTGTGGCTGATCTATTTCGGCCTCGGCAGTCTTTTTCCGCAATATCCATGGATCCGCGAGAGCGATCTCTGGCCCTATCTGCGGCAGGCATGGCCCTATGCCCTGCTGACACTGTCGCTCAGTTTCGCGGGCTATGAGGGCGAGGTGATGCGCGGTGCCTTCCGCTCTGTGCCGCACGGCCAGCTCGAGGCGGCCCGCGCCATGGGCATGAGCCGCTTTGCCATCCTGCGGCGGATCTGGCTGCCGCAGGCCTTGCAGCGCGCGCTGCCCACGCTCGGCGGCGAGACCGTGCTGCAACTCAAGGCGACCCCGCTGGTGGCGACGATCACGGTGATCGACATTTACGCCGTTGCCAGCCGCGTGCGGCAGGATACCTTCATCATCTACGAGCCGCTTTTGCTGCTGGCGCTCATTTACATGGCGATTGCCGGGGTTCTGGCCTTGATCTTCAAGCTGCTTGAACAGCGTTTCAATCGCGGCATGATCGGATGACGCGCGCCCCCGGCGCGCACCGGCGCGGGATCACCGCTATCCCAGTGCATACCCCGCCCCGCGCACCGTGCGCAGCGGATCATCACCGCCATGCTGGCACAAGGCCTTCCTGAGCCGCCCGATATGCACATCCACGGTGCGCGTATCGACATAGATATCGCGCCCCCAGACCCGGTCGAGCAATTGCTCGCGCGACCAGACGCGCCCCGGCTTCTCCATGAAGGTCGAGAGCAGACGAAACTCGGTCGGGCCAAGCTTGAGCGGCTTCTCGGCGCGCATCACCCGATAGGTTTCGGAATCGAGCACGATATCCTTGTATTCCAGCCGCTCGCCCACGCTGGCGGGCCGGGTGCGGCGCAATTGTGCGCGCACCCGCGCCATGAGTTCGACCAGCGAATAGGGCTTGATGACATAGTCATCGGCACCGGTTTCCAGCCCGCGCACGCGGTCCACCTCCTCGGAACGCGCCGAAAGCATGATGATCGGAATGCCGCGCGTCTCGGACCGCGTCTTGAGCTGGCGGCAGACCTCGATCCCCGAGACATTGGGCATCATCCAATCCAGAACGATGATATCGGGCGGCATTTCGGCCACCATCATCAGCGCCTCCTCGCCATTGCTGGCCATGAGCACGCGAAAGCCGTCGGCCTCGAGATTGTAGCCCAGAACCTCCCGCTGCGCGGGCTCGTCCTCGACCAGAAGCACGGTGGGTTGATCGGCTGGCATTGGATATGTCTTTCGTTCAGGCGGGCGCGATGGAGGGGTCGGTCGAGGTCTTGTCGCCCTTGGGGCGCGGCTCGTCGGGCATCTGGCCCGTCACGAGATAGATCACCTGCTCGGCCACCGACGTGACCAGATCGCCCATCCGTTCGGTGTTCTTGGCGATGAAATGCAGGTGCATGCAAGGTGTGATGTTGCGCGGGTCCTCCATCATGAAGGTCAGGAATTCGCGGAAGATGGCGTTATACATCTGGTCCACGTCCTGATCGCGATTGATCACCTCATGGGCCAGATCGGCGTCGCGCTGGATATAGGCGTCAAGCACGTCCTTGAGCATCTCCTCCACCTCGCGCGCCATCCGCCGCAGCGCGGCCGGAGAGCCGTTGACCGGCGCCATGCTCGACAGCACCGACGTGCGCTTGGCGATGTTCTTGGCATAGTCGCCGATCCGCTCGAGGCTGGCGGAAATCTTTATCACGGTCAGCACGAGGCGCAGATCGCTTGCCGTCGGCGAGCGCAGCGCCAGCACACGCGCGGCCTCCTCGTTGATCTGCTCCTCGAGCGCATCAATCGCCTTGTCGCGGCCGCGCACCTCTTCGGCCAGTTCCTCGTCGCGGGTCTCGAGCGAGCGCGCGGCATCGGCGATGGCGCGCTCGACCATGCCGCCCATCTTCATGATCTGGGCCTGGATGGTCTCAAGGTCCCTGTCGAAGGAGGAAACGATATGCTGTTCGTTGGTCATGTCTGGTCCTCGCCTCAACCGATGCGCCCGGTGATGTAGCTTTCGGTGCGCGGGTCCTTGGGATTGGTGAAAATCTGGCCGGTCTCGCCGAATTCGACGAGATCGCCGAGATGGAAGAACGCGGTTTTCTGACTGACGCGCGCGGCCTGTTGCATCGAGTGGGTCACGATCACCACCGAAAATTCCTGCCGCAATTCGTCGATCAGTTCCTCGACCTGTGCCGTGGCGATGGGATCAAGCGCCGAGCACGGCTCGTCCATCAGCAGGACCTCGGGCGCGGTGGCCACGGCGCGGGCAATGCACAGACGCTGTTGCTGGCCGCCCGAGAGGCCGGTGCCCGGCTCGTTCAACCGGTCCTTGGCCTCGGTCCAGAGCGCGGCGCGGCGCAGCGATTTCTCGACGATCACGTCAAGATCGGCCTTGGTGCGGGCCAGCCCGTGGATGCGCGGGCCGTAGGCCACGTTGTCGTAGATCGACTTGGGGAAGGGGTTCGGCTTCTGGAACACCATGCCCACCTTGGCGCGCAACTGCACCGGGTCGATGCGCTTGTCATAGATGTCGGCCCCGTCGAGCGTGATCTTGCCGGTGACGCGGCAGATGTCGATCGTGTCGTTCATGCGGTTGAGACAGCGCAGGAAGGTCGATTTGCCACAGCCCGACGGGCCGATGAAGGCGGTCACGGTGTTGTCGAGGATATCGACATCCACGCCCTTGATGGCCTCGGTCTCGCCGTAGAAGACATGCACGTCGCGGGCCGAGAATTTTACTGAGCTGTTGTCCACCGTTCTCTCCAGTGTGGGCGTATCATACATCGGGCTGTCCTCTCGGGTCCGGGTTACCATTTGCGCTCGAACTTGCTGCGCAGGTAGATGGCGACGGCGTTCATCGTGATCAGGAAGGTCAGCAGCACCAGGATAGCAGCGGATGTGCGGCTGACAAACCCGCGTTCGGGGCTGTCGGCCCAGATGAAAATCTGGGTGGGCAGGGCGGTGGCGCTGTCGAAGGGTGAGGTCGGCGCCGAGGTGATGAAGGCATTCATCCCGATCAGCAGCAGCGGCGCGGTCTCGCCCAGGGCCTGTGCAAGGCCAATGATCGTGCCGGTCAGGATGCCGGGCATGGCGAGCGGCAGCACATGGCCGAACACCACCTGATGCTTGGACGCCCCTACCCCAAGTGCCGCCTCGCGGATCGAGGGCGGCACCGCCTTCAGCGCGGCGCGCGTGGCGATGATGATCGTCGGCATGGTCATCAGCGCCAGCGTCATCCCACCCACGATGGGCGCCGAGCGCGGCATCCCGAACCAGCCGATGAACACCGCCAGTGCCAGGAGGCCGAACACGACCGAAGGCACGGCGGCGAGGTTGTTGATATTGACCTCGATAAGGTCGCTCCACTTGTTCTTGGGCGCGAATTCCTCGAGGTAGATTGCCGCCCCTATCCCGAGCGGGAAAGAGATCAGGAAACACACCAAGAGCGCCCAGAACGACCCCACCAGCGCCCCCTTGAGGCCCGCAAGCTCTGGAAACCGCGAATCGGCATTGGTGATGAGGCCCCAGTTCACCGGCTGGCTGATCTTGCCCGCCGCATCGAGTGCGTCGAACCAGGCGATTTCCCGGTCGTTGACCCGGCGTTGTGCCTCCGGGGTCTCGCGTTTGACAAGATCCTTGGCCAACTGATCGAACGGGTCGGAGACGGGCACCGTGAGCGTGACCGTCTGACCGACAAGCGAATGATCGGCCGCCACCATGTCGCGCAACGTGAACTGCGCCCCGTTGGAAAAGATGTTCTGGAGGCTGCGCAGATCGGCGCGCTCGGTCACCTCGGGAAACTCCTTCTGGAGGCTCGCCAGAAGCACCTCACGGAAGCCGCCGCGCGGCAGTTTCTCGACCGAAATCTCCTCGGGATCGACAAAGACCTCGATGGTGATATGGGTCTGGGTAAAGGCCTTGTAGCCCGTCGAGACCAGCGAGGCGATGAGGATGAAGAGCATCAGCGCGGCAAAGCTGATGGCGGCAAGGCCAAGGCCCTGAAGCATCACCTGCTTGCGGTTGCGCCGCTTCACGAGGTCAGAGCCGGAGCCCGCGAAGGGCGCGTCCTGTGCGGAAATATCGGTCATATGCCCTATCCTCAATCGTAGGCTTCGCGGTATTTGCGCACGATGCGCAACGCGAACACGTTGATTATCAGCGTCACGATGAACAGCATCATCCCGAGCGCGAATGCCGCCAGCGTCTTGGGGTTGTCAAAGGACGTATCGCCAATCAGCAGCGTCACGATCTGAACGGTGACGGTGGTTACGCTGTCGAGCGGGTTGATCGTCATCTTGGCGATGAGACCCGCGGCCATGACCACGATCATCGTCTCGCCGATGGCACGGCTCACCGCCAGCAGAACGCCGCCGACGATGCCGGGAATGGCCGCCGGAAACAGCACGTTGAGCATCATCTCGGCCCGCGTCGCCCCAAGGCCGAGCGCCCCGTCGCGCAGGCTCTGCGGCACCGCCGAGAGCGCGTCATCGGCAAAGGAGGAGATGAACGGAATGAGCATGATCCCCATCACGCTGCCCGCTGCGAGCGCAATGTTTGGCGAGACATCCACCCCGATGGCGGCGGCGAAGTTGCGCATCGCCGGGGCCACGACAAGGATGGCGAAAAAACCGTAGACCACGGTAGGCACGCCTGCGAGGATTTCCAGAAAGGGCTTGGCCACCGCGCGAAACTTCTTGGGCGCGAATTCATTGAGATAGATCGCCGTCATCAGACCGACCGGCACCGCCACCAGAAGTGCGATTACCGTGATCACCAGCGTGCCCAGCATCACCGGCAACCAGCCGAACGCCCCTTCGGCCGCCACCTGATCCTCGCGCAGGGGGATCTGCGGCTCCCAGTTGGTGCCGAACAGGAACTCTGTCACCGGCACCTTGGCAAAGAATTTGCCCGTTTCGAACATCAGCGAGGCGATGATGCCGACAGTCACGAAAATCGCCACGACCGAGCAGAAGATCATCAGGCCGGAGACGATCCTTTCCACCCCGTGACGCGCGCGAAACTCGGCTGCGACCTTGCGGCGGCTGAGCACGACAAGCGTCAGCGAGAGCACGAGGATCATGATCAGAAGCAGCGTATCGGCCCGCGTATTGAGCGTGACATACCGCTCGGCCGCGTCGAATTTCCATTGCTCCGGCGTGCCGAACACGGCCCCGCGCGAGATAGACTTGATCTCGGCCACGATGAGTTGCACCTCGCCGGTTCCAAGACCGTCGAGCCGCTCGGAAATCCCGCCCTTGAGCAGGGCGTCGATCACCGGACCCTGAAGAACCTGCCACAACAAGATGAGCACAAGGGCAGGCACGAGCACGGTCAGCAGCGAATAGAACCCGTGAAAGCCCTCGAGCGAGTGGAGCCGGGTGCCATCGGCGCGGATGGCCGATGCGGCCTGCCGGTTCCAGATATAGCCCGCGACGGCCAGCACGAAGAGACAGAGAAAGGCGGCGGTTGTCATGACAATGTCTTTCGGGATTCAAGGAAAACCGCCCGGCGCGGGGCCGGGCGGCTATCGGTTCAGGTCCCGATCAGGACTTGGGGCCCATGGTCTCGCCGCCGATCACGGCTTCCTGGGTCTTGGCGCGGATATCGTCCGGCAGCACGACCATGCCGCGCTCGGACAGGTAGCCGCCCGGTGCCATCGCGTCATCGGACATGTATTCCTCGATGAATTCCTGAAGGTTCGGGATCACGCCGCGATGCGCGTTCTTCACGTAGAAATAGAGCGGACGCGAGACCGGATAGGAGAAATCGCCGATGGTCTCGGCCGACGGCTCGACGCCGTTGATCTTGACCGGCTTCAGTGCGTCGAGGTTCTCGTAGAGAAACGAGTAGCCAAAGATGCCCATGGCATTGGGATCGGCATTGAGGCGCTGAACGATCAGGTTGTCGTTCTCACCGGCTTCGACAAACGGCCCGTCCTGGCGCATCCGCGAGCAGTTTTCCTTGACCGCCGCCTTGTAGGCGTCGGCGTCGGCTTCCTTGAGGGCCTTCATCGCCGGGCGCGCTTCGCAACCTGCGTGCATCGCCAGTTCGACAAAGGCGTCGCGCGTGCCCGAGGTCGGCGGCGGGCCATAGGCGAGGATCGCCACGTCGGGGAGGCTCGAGTCGATGTCGGACCATTTCTTGTAGGGGTTGGCAACCCAGCCATCGGCGGTCGGAACTTCGGCGGCCAGCGCAAGGAACACCTGCTCGAGGCTCAGGTCCCAATCGGCTTCGGCGCTGCGAGAAATCGCGATCGACAGGCCGTCATAGCCGATCAGGGCTTCGGTGATGTCGGTCACGCCATTCGAGGCGCAAAGCTCGAACTCCGACGCCTTGATTGCGCGCGAGGCACCCGTGATGTCGGGGTGGCCTTCGCCGATCCCGCCACAGAAAATCTTCATGCCGCCGCCGGTGCCGGTCGATTCGACGATCGGAGACGGCGCGCCGGTGTTGTTGGCGAACTGCTCGGAGACGGCCTGCGTGTAGGGGAACACGGTCGAGGAACCGACGATGCGGATCTCGTCACGCGCAGCGGCGGCGCTGGCGGAAACCGCGAGAATAGCGAGCACGGACGTGCTGAGTTTGTGAAGGGACATGATAGCTCCTGGTTTTCCGATTCGGCCCATGTCTTGAGCCTTGCTGAGAGCCGTAGGCGGCTTGGATGAAACCTATGCAACATTTTTGTGACAGATTTATAACACAGGGCGACAGAACGGGCCTGGGTTGATCACCGTGCGCTGCACTCAACCGAGAACCACCACCTCGCCCCCGGCCGCCTTTGCGTCCGAATGGTCATGCGTGACCTGAAGCACCGGCAGCGCGCGACGGCTGGCCGTGTCGAACACGAGGTCCCGCACCTGAGCGCGCAGCCCGGTATCGAGCTTGGAAAACGCCTCGTCGAGCAAAAGCGCGCGCGGCTCCGACAAGAGCATCCGTTGCAACGCCACCCGCGCCCGTTGCCCGCCCGAAAGCGTGGCCGGATCGCGCTCGGCAAAGCCCGCAAGCCCCACCTCGGCCAGAGCCGCCTCGATCCGGTCGCGCCGCGCGGCGCGAGCCCGCACCTCGGGTTTCAGCCCGAAGGCGAGGTTGGCCCCCACCGAGAGATGCGGAAACAGATACTCATCCTGAAACAGGATCCCAACCTGCCGCGCCTCTGTGGGCAGGCTCATCAAATCGCGCCCGTCGAGGCGAATGCGCCCCGCCATGTCAAAGACCGGCTCGAGCGTTCCGGTGATCGCCGCCAGCAGCGTGGACTTGCCAGAACCCGACGGCCCCATCACGGTCAGCACCTCACCAGGTGCCACGGTGCAATCGAGCGCGATGAGCCGCCTCCCCGCCAGAGAGATTGCCACCTGTTCGAACCGCAATCCGCGCGCCTCAACCATCGCGCATCCCCTTCCTGTTGCGCCAAAGAAGCCGCGGCAACAGCACGGCCAATGCAAAGGGTGCAAAGGCCGCCGCGGTCTGCGCCAGCGCGTAAACCCCGATCACCCGCCGGTCGCCGCCCGAGGCCAGCGCCACGGCCTCGGTGGTCAGGGTCGCCACCCGCCCCGCCCCCACCAGCAGCGTCGGCAGGTATTGCCCGACAGACACCGCAAACCCCACCGCCGCCGCAATGAGCAGCGGCCGCAGCAGCATCGGCAACCGCACCGCCCAGAGCACCCGGTCCGGCCCGGCACCCAAGGCGCGCGCAATCGTGTCCTGCCTGCGGTCCCAGGCGCGCCACGGGTCCGCCAGAGACAGAAACACGTAAGGCAGCACGAACACCAGATGCGCCAGCACCACCGCCGCGCGCCCGCCATCGACACCAGTCAGGATCGAAAGCGTCTGAAACCCCATGAGAAACGCGACTTGCGGCACGATGAGCGGTAGATAAAGCAGCCAGAGCGCGCGCGTGGCGGGGCGCAGACCGTGGCGATGCTCTGCCTCAAGGCTCGCCAGCGTCAGCAGAAGCGCCAGAAATGTCGCCGCCCCGGCGATCACCAGCGTTTCGGTCACAGGCCCGGACAGGCGCGGCCCGTGGCGCTGCCAGTTGCGCAAGCTTAGGGCGTCAGGCCAGAAATCGGGATACTGCCACAACCCTGCAAAGGACCAGACCACCTGTCCCGCCAGCCCGGCGATGACCGTCAGCGCCGCCAATGCTCCAAGCACCAGCGCGCCCAGCCGCACCGCCTGTTCGCCGCGTCGCCCTCCCCGCGCGCCGGAGGCGACCCAGAGCCGCCCAAGCCGCGCAACCGCTACTTCCATCAGCCGCCAGAGGCCAAGACCCAGCAGCACCAGCGCGAGTTGCAGCACCGCCCCCGCCGCCGCCTGAAAGCGGAACGCCAGATCGGGGTCGCTCATCCAGCGCACCACCTGCACCGCCAGCGACGGCGGCGTGTTGGGGCCGAGGATGATCGCCACATCCACCACCGACATGGAAAACGCCAGCACCGCATAGACCGGTAGCCGTATCTGCCGGTAGACCAGCGGAAAGATCACCTTGAGCCAGCCGGTGACGCGCCCGTAGCCCAGCGCCTGCGCCACCCGCAGGCTCTGGCCGGGGCGCACTTGCGTCAGCGCCGCGAGCGTCATCAGCAAGAGAAACGGCACCTCCTTGGTGACCAGCCCGAAGATGAGGCTGAGGCCCGCCGGGTCTTGCAGGATCAGAAGGTCGGGCGGGCGCTCCCACCCCGTCGCCCACGGAGATAGCGCGCGCGTGATCCATCCCGAAGGCGCGATCAGAAACGCAAGCCCGAAGGCCGCCGCCGCGTGCGGCACCGACAAAAGCGGCGACAAAAGCCGCTCGATCATGCCAAAGGTGCGCGTGCCCGCCCAACCGGCGCAGATCAGGACAACGATGGCAAGCGACAGCGCCGTCGCGGCAAAGCCCACCCCGAGACTGAGCATAACCGCGCGCGGCAGGCCCGGCCATGCAAACAGTGCCTCAAAGGCGGCAAGGCTCAGGCCTTTGCCGCCCAGCGCGGGCATATAGCCAAACGCCGGGGCCAGCGTGCCCAGAAGCCCCGCCAGCACCGGCCCCAGCATGACGGCCAGCGTCAGCAGCGGCGCCCAGGGCAGGAACCGCGCCCGCCGCATGCTGCGTGGCGGCACCGGCGAGGTGCTGCTGAGCGCCGCGCGCATTCCGGCTTACTGACCGACGCCGTAGCGCGCGGTCCAGTCCTCTTCCAGCCGCACCATCCAGGACGGGTGCGGCTCGGGCAGGGATTGGCCCAGTTCCGCAGGCGAGAGCGTTGCCACGCCAAGCTCGATCGCGTCAAAGGCCGCGCGATCCTCGGGGCTCAGCTTGTCCAGCGCCAGCACCGTGCCGCTGCCCCAGATCACCGGGTCTTGCTTGCGCGCCTGCGCCTCGGGCGACATCAGGAAATTGGCAAGAACCAGCGCACCCTCCTTGGCGTTGGCGTTGTAGGGAATGGCGACAAAGCTGGCATTGCCGATGGTGCCACCGTCCAGCACATAGGTGCGCACCGTCTCGGGCAGCTCATAATTGGCAATCGCGTTCGACGGCTCGTTGGGGTTGAAGCTGAGCGCAAGGTCGATCTCGCCATCGTTCATCAACTGGATGAGGCGCGGCCCGGATTGCGGATAGGCGGCACCACCGCGCCACAGGTTGGGCGTGAGATCGTCGAGATAGCCCCAAAGCGGCGCGGTGGCGGCAGCGTAGGTCTCCTCGCTCACCGGCTCTTGCAACACCCTTGGGTCGGGGGTGAGTTCGATCACCGCCTGTTTGAGGAAGGTAGAGCCGAGGAAATCGGGCGGCTGCGGATAGGCGAAGCGACCCGGATTGGCGCGCGCCCACTCGAGCAGCGCCGGGATCGAGCGCGGCGGCTCGGCAAGCCGCGCGGTATCGTGATAGAACACGATCTGCGCCATGCCCCACGGCGCCTCCAGCCCCTCGGTCGGCACGGTGAAATCCGAGGTCACGGCGGGTTTGCCCGCGACATCGACGAATTGCCAGTTCGGCAGATCCTCGGCCCAGGGACCGAAGAGCAGCCCCTGTTCCTTCA
Organism: Roseovarius sp. MBR-79; assembly: GCF_053628555.1. Taxonomy (NCBI): domain Bacteria; kingdom Pseudomonadati; phylum Pseudomonadota; class Alphaproteobacteria; order Rhodobacterales; family Roseobacteraceae; genus Roseovarius; species Roseovarius sp. MBR-79. Next base: position 74,967 of record NZ_JBRJGP010000003.1, read on the forward strand.
TCGCCGCGAAATTCTCGCCGTTGATCCAGATGAGATCGACCGCGCCGCCCGCATCCTTGCCCGCCGATTTCTCGGCGATGACGCGGCTCACGGCGTCGGCGGTGTCCTTGAGCTTCACATGCTCGACGGTGACGCCGTAGCGCGATTTCACCTCGTCTGCCGCCCAGGCGATATAGTCGTTGATGGCATTGCCGCCGCCCCAGGCATGCCAATAGACGGTCTGGCCCTCGGCTGCCTCGGTGATGGCGGGCCAGTTCGTGGGGTCGGGCGTGACCTCTTGCGCGGCCAGCGGCGCGGCGAGGGCAAAGGCCGCCAGCGCGGCCGTCATGGATCGGATCATCGGGGGTCTCCTGTTGGATCAAAGATTACAGAATATCGGCCAGCAGACCGAACTCGGAGTCAAGCCGCGTCGCCGTGTCGGGCGCGAGATAGTGATCGACACGGCCCCGGACATGGGCAATCAGCGCGGCCTCGCTATTGTCCGCCGCCCAGTCCTCGCCATCGCTGTCCGCCTTCGCGCCCGCGCCAGAAAGAACCCACCATTTCGCGCACCACGTCATCGACCAGAGCCACATCGCGCGGCGCAGCGGTAAAATCCACGGGCGCAGCGCCGCGCGGTCGGTCTCGGGCAGATGATCGAGCCAGTGATGACAGGCGCGCGCCACCTGTTGCAGGTCCAGCACGGCATGGCTCGCCACATCCCAGGTGGTCGAGGTATAAAGCGTGGCATGTGCCAGATCGAGCGGCGGCGCGCTGTAGCGGGCCTTTTCCAGATCGACCAGAACGGCACGCCCATCGGCCAGGATCAGGAAATTTCCGGGATGCGCGTCAAAGGAAATGAGCCGCTTGGGCGGGCGCGCGGCGCGGGCGGCAAGATCGCGCAGCGCGGCGATATGCGCCTCTATGATGGCGCGCGTGTCGGGGTGGGCGGCGTGAAGATACGCGGCCTGCGCCTCGATTTCCGCCAGAAGATCGGCCAGAGGATCGGCGGGATCGAGCAGCGGCGCGCGCCCCTCCGGCACCGGCAGGCCATGGATCGCCGCCAGCGCCGCCATGATCGCGGGCAGGTCTTCGGGCAGGCGCGCGGCGCGCCCCTCGATCTCTTCCACGATCAGCCCGCCGCGCGGCAGGGTCTGCGACGGCGGCAATACGGCATAGAGGTGCGGCGCATGGGCCGAGGCGCTTGCGCGGGTGAAACAGGCGGCCTGATAGTCAAGGTTCTCGGCTGCGCCAAGCTGCATCTGGCTCTGCTTGGGCAGCCGTGCGATGCGCCCGGTCCCGCCAAGGCGGATATGGTCATGGGCCAGCCCGGTATCGGGCATCAACTCGGGCAGGCCGGGGGCCTGATCCGCAGCCTTGAGCGCCGCCATCAGCGCCGGGATGAGCGCGGCGCGCCGATCCGGGGCCGCTTCGGTCATTCCGCCGCCCGCTTTGCCGCCAGCCGGTCCGCACGCAGGCGCTGCAATTCCGGCCCCAGAACCTTCTCGAAATAGCGATCACAGCCGATGCAGAGGTTGCGATAGGGCGCGCCATCGGGGCGTTTCGTGCGGGATTCGTCAAGAAACCGCGCCACATCCCAGCCCTGCGCCAGCCCCATCCGCTCGGGGTGGCCCATCGAAATGGCCTCTAGCGCCGGGTGGCCTGTGAGACTGTCAAGGATATCGTCGAGCCGCTCTTCGCAGAGATTGCCCAAGGGGGCGGCGGTCTTGAGGCAGCAGGGGAACACATCGCCATTGGGATCGATCGAGACTTCCGACCCCGAATAGCCGCGATTGAGAAAGCCCAGCCCCCCCGACCAGACATTGCAGAAATTATCGGTGATCGTGGCCTGTGACAGCGAGTTTTCCCAGGCTCGCCCGCGCGGCCAGATCTTGCCGATCCAGGCATCCTCGGTCGCGCCGAACATCGAATAGACCGGCTGATCCTCGGTCTGATCGGCCCAGTTGCGGGTGGTGGAGGCCAGCGCGCTGTCGCGCATCCCGGCGGCCTCGAACATGGCGCGCAGCCGGTCGATAAGCGGCACGCGCCTGTCGCCTTCGTGGCCCACGTGAAAATCGTCCATCCCGGCGCAGGAAATCATCCAGACGCCGCGCGCCAGCAACTCGTCCACGATCTGCGGCGTGACCAGATCACCCGTGGTCTGCACGATCACCCGCACGCCCTGCGCGCCATATCGGGCCTGAATCGCCTCGAGTGCCGGATAAAGCACCTCCTCGCGCACCGGATCGACCAGCACCTCGCCGCCGGCCAGAATGATCCGGCTGGCGCGGCGCTCGTATCCGCCCGGTGCCGTCTCGGAGGGGGCGTTGAGGTCGAGATAGCTCAGCTCATCCGGCAGGCTTGCCAACACCTTGGGAAAGCTCTCTCTGGCCTCGTCCACGACCTTGCGCAGCGCGCCGCGCACATAGGGACGAAACCGCGACTCATAGCAATGCTTGCAGCGACGGTGACAGGCCCAGCAGAGGACGTAGTAAATGCTTTCCATGGGCGCGGGGGTTCCTTTCAATCGTGTGTGCTGTGGATGCCTCATTACCTATGGCGGTGAAAGGGCCGTCGCGTGTCACCTCACGGGATTGTCAGGCGTGCCCCTCACACAAGGGTGACAGGGTAACGCTAGGCAGCGGGCAACCTTTGTGCAACGCTTGACATGCACCCAGGAGTTCGTCCCATGCGCCTTGCCGTTGCCTTTGCCGCCTTTCTCGCCCTTGCCACACCCGCGAATTCGCAACCCGCTTGCGGCGGCGATATGCCCTGCACCACAGCTTCGGGCAGCTATCGCATCGCCCTGCCCGAGGGCGACGGTCCATTTCCCGTGGTGATTTTTCTGCACGGCTATGGCGGCAGCGCGCAAGGCACGATGCGCGGCGGCACGGCGCGCGCGGCGCTGGCGCGCGGCTATGCCTTCATTGCACCCGAAGGGTTGACGCGACCGGGGCGCAACCGCACAAGCTGGAATTTCCACCCCGAGTTTCCCGGACCGCGCGACGAGGCGGGTTTTCTCCGGGAGGTGATGCAGGATGCCACCGCGCGGTTCGGCATTGATCCCGCGCGCGGCCTGCTGACCGGGTTTTCCATCGGCGGCTCGCTCACCAGCTATATTGCCTGCGCACACCCCGATGATTTCGCCGCATATGCCCCCGTGTCGGGCAGCTTCTGGCGGCCCCATCCCGAGGGCTGTGCGGGGCCGGTGCGGCTTTTGCACACCCATGGCTGGCGCGATCAGGTCGTCCCGCTCGAGGGCCGCGAGATCCGGGCGGGCTTTGCCCAGGGCGATGTGTTCGAGGCCATGCAGATCTGGCGCGCGGCCAATCGCTGCGTGCGTCCCTATCCCGACCTTTTCGAGATCGGCGACGGCTTCTGGCGGCGCGTCTGGCTCGACTGTGCCCCCGGCTCGGCCTTGGAACTGGCGCTGTTCGATGGCGGCCACGGTGTGCCGCGCGGCTGGAGCGGCATGGCGCTCGACTGGTTCGAGGCGCAGGTCGGGCCTACGCAATAGAGGCTATTCCGCCGCAAGCGGCGGCATGTCCGCCGCCCGGAACAGAGCGCGGTGACGCCGCGCAAGTTGCAGGATCGCGGGCGGCTCGATCATCTCGGGCGTGGCCATGAGCGCCCCCATCCGCCGCCCCGACATCATCGACAGCGGCACCGCGCCGACAAGGCTTAGCCCGATCGGCAAGAGCCAGAGCGAGACGACGCCCGCCGCCATGCCCATGGCCAGAAGTGCGCCGCTGACCGTTTCAAGCGCGTGGAACTTGGCCACCGTGCCGAGACTGTAATCCCCGCCCTTGCGCGCCTGCGGCGACCAGATCGGGCGGATCCCGATGATGGTGCGCAGCACCGCCACCACCTGTTGCACCATCATGATCGGCGCAAACAGGATCGACAGCAGGATTTCCACCATGAGCGACAGGCTGAACCGCCCCGCCCCCCCGAACCGCGCAATCTGCACCTCGCCAAGGCCCAGCGCCAGCGCGCCCATGAGCTTCGGGGCCAGGAGCATCCCATACATGAAGACAAGGATCAGCACCGAATTGACACGGCTCATCTCGGGCCAGACCGGGTAGAGCGGATTTTCCACCGAGAAATAGGTGATCACGCTGTCCGGCCCGTTGCCCAGAAGCGCCCAGATCACCAGAAGCCCGAACCAGGCGGGCGAAAGAAGATAGCTCATCGCGCCGTGAAACAGGTGAAACCGCGACACGGCATGAAAGCCGCGCGTGCCCAGCAGGCGCAGGTGCTGCAAATTGCCATGGCACCAGCGCCGGTCGCGCAGCGCATAGTCGATGAGGGTCGCGGGCGGCTCCTCGTAACTGCCGGTGATATGCGGCACGAAGCGCACCGCCCATCCGGCCCGGCGCAACAGGCCCGCCTCGACGAAATCATGGCTGAGGATCAGCCCGCCCGTCCCCGATAGCGACGGCATCCGGGGCAGGCCCGCGCAACCCGCAAAGGCGCGCGTGCGGATGATCGCGTTATGACCCCAGTAATTGCCCTCGGTGCCTGTCCAGCCTGCCAGCCCCTCGCTCAGGAGCGTGCCATAGACGGCGGCGGAAAACTGCTGCATCCGACCGAAAAGCGTATCCGACCCGATCACCATGGGTGCCGACTGAATAAGGCCCGCGGTCGGATCGGCCGCCAACTCATCGGCCAGCGCAACGATCGCCTCGGCGCTCATCAGGCTGTCGGCGTCAAGCACGAGCATGGCGTCATGCGCGGCCCCCCAACCCTCGATCCAGTCCCTGATATTGCCGACCTTGCGCTCGGTGTTGCGGGTGCGGCGGCGATACCAGACCCGCAGATCGGGCGGCAGGGCCTCGCGCAGCGTTTTGAAGGCGCGGCGTTCGGCCGGCGCGATTTCGGCATCCTGCGTGTCGCTGAGGATGAACAGATCGAACCGATGCGCCGGTTTGCTCTCGCGCAGCGCCATCATCATCGCGCAGGCATTGCCGAAGACCTCGGCAGTGTCCTCATTGTAGATCGGCACCAGCAGGGCCACGTTGAGCGGGGTTGTCCCATCTGCCCGCGCGCGTTGCCGCATGATGTGGCAGATCAGGCCAAGCGTCGCGGTGCCCATCGACAGCGCAATCCAGAAGAACGTGACCGTGACCAGCGCCAGCAACACCCATTCCAGCCACCATATGCCGCCATCCGACAGCCAGTCCGCAAACACAAAGGCTAGCGCGCCGGTGGTCAGCACCGCCGGGACAAAGGCCGCCGCCCGCCGCCACCAGAACCGGCGCGCGGGCTGCCATGCAGGCGCGTTCGGGTCACGGTGAGGCACCTTGAGGCTCTGAACCGGATGGCTCAGCGGCGCTGGCGGCGGCATATGCGCCCCGCCGGGGAAAGCGGTCACGCGGTCCATCGGTAGAGCCACACTTCCGATACGCCGCGTCCCTCGTGGAAAAGCTGCACACGCATTTCGGCCACCTGCACGTCGGCGGGATCAAAGGAAAACGCAAGGCGCGGCCCGTCGGTTTCGGGGTTGCGCTGAATGAGGCCCGGCGACGTTTCCAGCCTTGCGGAATTCACGTAGATCACCAGATCGTCGTAATCCTCCGGCAAGGCGGCATGAGGGGCAAAGTCAATCGTCACCAACTGGTGCTGATTGTGCGGAAAGCCGCGCCCGATCCGGGTTTCCAGAACCTGCGCCACGGGCTTTTGCTCGGGGATCTCGCCCGCCCACGACATGCGGTAGGTGAAGCCGTGTTCGCTCCCCGCCGCAAGCGGCTCTCGCGGGCGCCAAAAGGCCACGATATTGTCGAAAATCTCCTTGTCCGTCGGGATCTCGACCAGCGTCACTGCACCACGCCCCCAATCCTCTCCGGGCGTGATCCAGAGACTCGGGCGCAGATGATACTTCGCCTCAAGGTCATGGAAATCCGAGTAGCGCCGCGCCCGCTGCGCAAGGCCAAAGCCCTGCGGGCCATCATCCACGAAACTCGACACCTGAAGATGACGCGGATTGCCCAGGGGCCGCCACAGCATCTCGCCATTGCCGTTGAGGATCGTCAGCCCGTCGCTGTCATGGACGGCAGGGCGGAAATCGTTGAAGCGGTCGCGCATCTTGGCGTCGAAATAGAACATCGAGGTGAGCGGCGCGATACCGACATTGGCCAGATCGGCGCGCGGCCAGAGCGTGCAGCGCACATCGACATCGGCAGATTCGCCGTAAGGGTCGAGCGTGAAATGATACATGCCCGTGACCGACGGGCTTTCCATCAGGGCATGGATGCGATGCATCTGCGCGCCGGGGGCGGGCTTTTCGATCCAGAACCGGGTGAAATCGGGAAACTCCTCGCCCTCGGGCGCGGCGGTGTTCACCGCCAGACCCCGCGCCGAGAGGCCATAGACCAGATCGCGCGGGATCACGCGGAAATAGCTCGCGCCCTGGAAAACGGCATACTCCTGAAAGAAGCCGGGTTTGGATATCTCGGCCCTCAGCCGCACGCCGGAATAGCCCAGCCGGTCGTCGACGGGCAGATCGCCGGGCACGATCTCGTGCTTTTCATAAAGCGACAGGTCGAAGGGCACGCGCCGCGCGATGCCGTCCTCGACCATGTTGACCTCGACCGAACGAGGGAAATAGAGCCCCGGCGGGAAGAGGTCGAATTCAAGCGTCGCCTCGGTCCCGGCCCAGAAAACGCGCGATGGATCGTAGCGGATCGCGCGATATTGGTCATAGGTCAAATCGCGCCATTCCTGCGGCACCAGCGGGCGTTCGGCATAGGGTTGCGCCGCAATCTCGCGGGCCAGCGCGTCGAGCATCTCCTCGGAAAACGGCACGCCCTCGGCGGCCCGCGCCATACCCGGCCAGAGCGCCAGCGCGCCAAGCCCCTGCAAAACCTCGCGCCGGATCATTTCGCGCCCCTCCATGGGTGGCCCTTGAACCAAGCTGCCACATAGGCCACCACGATCAGGACCCCGAAGCCAATGAAATTGGCCAGCGTCATGTTCCAGGCGGTCCGCCCGACCTGGTCCATGACAAAGCCCGAGAGGCGCGCGAAGAACATCGAAAAGACGAACACCGCGAGCGATTGCTGCCCCACCTTGAGGATCATCGCCAGAAGACCCGACCACAGCCGCGACAAAAGACCCGTGCCAGCCGCCCGGAGCCGCGCGCCCCCCTCACCCGCCGCCGCCCAGCACAGATAGGCAAGGGCAAGGAAATGCACGTAACGCAGGATGCCGAAATCGGACTTGTTGAACAGTCCGCGATTTTCGATCCGCCAGTCGCGCGCCCAGTCGAAGCCGAATTCGCGCACACCGATATTCGAGAGCGGAATATTGGCAATCACGATGAACACCGCCAGCCCGATCAGCACCCGGTTCACCGGCGGTTTCGGCAACCAGCCGCGCATGAATGCAAAGCCGGTGAAGAACACAAGCTGCCAGCCGAACGGGTTGAAGAACCATGTGCGATCCGACCACGGCTCTGCTGGCAACCCCAGATGCCAGTCGTTCAGGCCAAGCGGCTCCAGCACCGCGCGCTGCGCGAAAAGCCAGATCAGACCCATCGCGCCGAACACCGCCCAAGGGCTCACCCGGCTCAGCGCCATCATCATGGGCATCATCACCAGAATGACCATATACATCGGCAGGATGTCGAAATAGTTGGGCACGTAGGTCAGGGTGAAGAGGCCGACAAGCTGCGGCCCCGGATCCTCGAAGAACTTCCACAGGTTCAGCGTGCCGATATAGGTCTTGTCGAATTCCCCGAAATGATCGAACGCCGCAAGCAGTGTCACCGTGGCAAAGAACAACGCGATATGCGCCCAGTAGACCTGCCAGACACGGTAACCCACCCGCGAGGAGCCAAGGGTCCAGCCCGCCCGGTCGAAGGTCCGGCCAAAGGCGATAGCCGAGGCCATGCCGGAGCAGAACACGAAAATCTCGGTCGCGTCCGAGAAGCCCCAGCGCGCCGGGATCCAGCTTGTGAAGAAATTGCGCGGGGTATGGGCCGCAAGGATGATGAACATCGCCAGCCCGCGAAAGAAATCCAGCCGGATATCGCGCGTGCCCGCCACGGGGGCGGCAACCGCTTTCTGGGATTGACCATGGGCCATGGCGGGATCGGCAACACTCGTCATCGCGGTGTCGGCTCCTTGCAAATTGTGTCGCGGGGTCACTCGGCCGGAAGTCGCCCCGCCTCGGACCAGCCGCTGCGGGCCTCCTCGATCAGGTCGAGACGGGTGGCGGCATAGCTGTCAAGCTTGCCCGCGCGGCGCGCGCGGCGCTCCTTGAGAATGGTCTCGGCCTCGTCCATGAACCCCGCGCGCAACGCCGAATCTATGGTCAGACGTTCGAACACGTCCCGTTGCGCATGGCTTCCGCCGGCAAGTTGCATGGAGTGGCGCGCCCGTCCCAGATTGAGAAACGCCGTCTTGTAATCCCCGGCACCGAAAGCCTCAAGCCCCGTCGCCGCCGATAGGCCGGGATTTGCCATCCGCGCCATCATGTCCGAGGCATTGGCGCGCTTGGCATCGCCATGCAACCGCGCCAAAAGGCGTTTGACCGCCGTCTCGCGCTTGCCGCCGATAAGTGCCAGCAGATAGTGGAGATCGGCGAAGATGAGACATGCATCCTCTGTGCGGCGCTCACTGATCTCGGCCATTTCCTCCCATCGGTCGCCGACATTGACGCCTTCGAGCTCCAGCCGCATGAGCATCGAGGCCCCGTTGGAAATGTCGCGGAAATCGTCGGTGTGATCGCGGCGCACCTCGGTGTCGTAAAGCGCGAACACCGTGTCGATCTCACCCTGATCGAGATGCATCAGCGCCTTGTGCCACCAGACGTGGTAGCGGAAATTGTTGCAATGCGTCCAGGCCGCCTCGCGCCCCTCGAGCCAGGTCAGGCCCGCGCGCGAATTACACGTCATGTCAAAGACATGCGCCACCGCGTGCAGCCCCCAGGCATCGTCGGGCGAGAGGCTCAGGCCCAGCCGCCCCGCCGTCTCGGCGCGACCGTAATCGCCGGTTTCTTCCAGCGCGAAAGCATGACAGCCGAAGAGATAGCCCCGCGCCGGGTTCTTGGCGTCATAGGCGGGCAGCAGCGCCTCGATGGAGGCGCGCATCCCCTTGTTGTCCCCCAGAATGAAGCGGGTGGCGTGGCCGATCTTCATCGCCAGCGCATCCTCGGGCCAGCGGGTGAGGATCGCCTCCATCTCGCGCACCGTCTCGGTGGGGCGGCCGTCGATCCAGGCACCGAGCGCGCGGACATACCCCATCTCGCGCGGCTGGGGCGCGCCCGCTTGCGCGCAGGAAATCGCCGCCTCATGGGCGGCGCGTGCGGTCTCTTCCATCTCGCTGCGGCCCAGCATCTTGCAGAACAGGCCCTTGACCGCATGAGCCATGGCAAAGCCCGGCTCCTCGCTCAGAACCTTGCCCAGATGATCGGGCGTCGCGGCGTTATGGGCAAGAAACGCCAGCACCATCCTGTCCCAGGCCTGCACGGCCTCGGGCGATGAGAGCGAGGTTTCATACCCGAATTGATCATTGCGCATGGCCCGAGAGTCCTTTCGGCAGAAGAGATGCGGTCTAGCTAGCCCGCAATTTATGACACCGGCAACCAAAGCGCGCGGCACATCACCAATACGTTATCCGTTTCTCAAGGAATGTGACGCCTCACGCCCCCGTGCTCAATATTCGAGCGCAGTCCGGGCGGCAAGAACCCGCTGAGCGTGTATTTGCCTAGTCCGCCACCGCCGCCCGCGCCACCGCGTCGAACACCCCGTCAAGCTCCGCCGCCAGCGCGCGCAGCGCCTCGCCGCCGTCGTCGAAATAGGGGGCAAAGACATGGCTGGGCGTCTTGTAGGCAAGCGTCGAGGTGCCATCGGCGTTCTCGGTGGCATAAAGCACGATCGGTGCCTCGATCCCGGCGGCAATGCTGGCATCGAGCATCCTGCGCGCATATCCGTTGTCATAGAGGCCAAAGACACGGTTGCCGGGAATGGTGATGCCTTGCGCCTTTGCTCCGGCGGAGGCGCTTGCCTGCGTCACGATTCGGATCGGGGCCTCATCGACCGCCGCATTCACCGCCTTGACCAGATCCTCAAAGGATTTCCCGCTTTGCAGGATCACCCAGCCTTCGCGTGGTTCAAGCGCCTGCGCGCTGCCTGTGACAAGCATGAAAACGGCAAGAAGTTTCAGAAATCGTTGCATGAATAGCCCTCCAATCGATGACAGAGGGCTACGCCTTGACCCGAGTCGCGGCAAATCACGTGGCCGCGAGCGACGGTTACAGATCGTCCTTCAACCGCCGCAGCACCGTTTCGGTATCCGCCCCTGTGGACGGGGGTGCAGACCGATAGCTCACCGGTGTGCGCGAAAACTTGAGCGGATTGCCGATCAGGCGCACCTCGCCCTTGGCGGTCTGCGGCGCAGGCAGCGTCACGGTCATGCCGCGCGCCCGCGCCTGTTCGCTCTCGAGCGCCTGCTCGATCGTGTTGACCGGACCGACCGGAACCTTGCGTGCCTCAAGCCCCTCGATCACGTCCTGCATGGTCCGGCCTGCCAGAACCCCGGCGAGCATCGGCACGAGCACATCTCGATTGGCCAGACGCGCGGTGTTGGTGGCAAAGCGCGGGTCAGTGGCCCAGCCCGGTTGCCCCAGATAGTCACAAAACCGGACATATTGGCTGTCATTGCCGACCGCGACAATCACATGGCCGTCAGCGGTGGCAAAGACCTGATAGGGCACGATATTGGGATGGGCATTGCCCGCCCGCGTGGGTGAAATGCCGGAGGTGAGATAGTTCAGCCCCTGATTGGTCAACCACGACAGCGTCGCATCGACCAGCGCGATGTCGATATGCTGCCCCTCGCCGGTCGCGTCCCGGTGGCGCAACGCAGCAAGGATGCCGGTCGCCGCATAAAGCCCGCAGACGATATCGGCCACGCCCACGCCCACCTTCATCGGCTCTCCCTGCGCCTCGCCGGTGATCGACATGATCCCGGCAAAGCCTTGGGCCATCAGGTCATAGCCCGGCTTGTCGCGGTTCGGCCCGGTCTGGCCGAAACCGGAGATCGAGCAATAGACAAGGCCCGGATACGCCGCACACAGCGTCTCGTGATCGAGCCCGTATTTGCGCAAACCACCCGGTTTGAAATTCTCGATCACCACATCGGCGCGGCCCGCCAGCGCGTGCAGGGCCTTTTGCACCTGCCCGTCGGTCAGATCCACCGCCACGGATTTCTTGTTGCGGTTGGAGGACATGAAATAGGCCGAAAGATCGGTGGGCTTGCCGTCGGGATCGAGCGCAAAGGGCGGCCCCCAGCCGCGCGTGTCGTCGCCCTGAAGGCTCTCGATCTTGAGCACCTCCGCCCCCAGATCGCCCAGAAGCTGCGTGCAGGTGGGACCGGCCAGAATCCGGCTCAGGTCGAGAACGACAAGGCCATCAAGCGGGCCGGGCATGGGCACCTCCTCAGATGCGGTTGTCATAAGAGCCGCGGTCGATCTCGGCGGCGATGACGGTAAAGCGGTCGGCCTGCTGCGCGGCCTGCAAGGCGGCGCGCAACTCCGCCCGGTTCGACACCCGCACGCCATGGCCGCCAAAGGCGCGCCCGATGGCGGCAAAATCGTGATGGCCGAAATCGACCGCGAGATTGACCATCTGCCGCTCGCGCTGCTTCTTCTCGATGAGCGCGAGGCTTGCATCGACGAAAACGACGAAGATCACCGGCAGGTTCAATTCCGCCACGGTCGAGAGTTCCCCCGCCACCATCAGGAAGCCGGCATCGCCGGAAAAGCTGACCACGGTGGCCTCGGGCGTGGCCAGTTTCGCCCCCATCGCCAGCGGCACGGCGCAACCCATCGTGCAAAGTGCCGTCGATTGCAGAACGCTGCGCGGGTGATGCGTTGTCCACATCTGCGACAAGAGGATACGATGCGCTCCACTGTCGACGGTGATGATCGTCTCCTCGGGCAGCACGGCACGCGCCTCGGCGATGACGGCGGCAGCGCCCCAGTCATCGCCAGTGGGAAATGCCTGCGCCAGCGCCGCGCGCACCTCTGCCACCTCACCGCCGGACCATGTGGCCCGAGGGGCGACCCCCTCGGCAATCGCCGCCAGCGACGGCGCGCAGCCCCCCACGATATTCATCGTCGCCTGATGCATGTATTGGTCATTCGGCACGGCGGCGATGTCGATCACGTTGACCGCCGCCGGGTCCCATATCTCGCGCCAGCCGGGGCGCATCTCGATGGGATCATAGCCCACGCAGAGGATCAGATCGGCCTGTTGCACCAGCGGCACGAGAATGCCATCGGCCAAGGGAGAGAGGCCCGCCCCCCCAAGGCACAGCGGATGCGTCTCGGGGATGATCCCCTTGGCCTTGTAGCTGGTGATCACCGGAATGTTCAGGCGTTCGGCGACCTCCAGAATCGCCGCCCCCGCCGCCTCGTTCACCGCATCGAGGCCCACGATCATCACCGGGCGCTCTGCCCCGGCCAGCCAGTCGCGCGGCCCTTGCGGGGCGGCGGGCACCATCTGCACCGCGTCGGGACGCCGGCGCAGACGCGGCAGGCTCACGCGCTCATCGGCCACGGAAATCGGCACGTCGATATGCACGGGGCCGGGCCTCCCTTCGGTGGCGATGCCCACGGCCTTGTCGGCGATGATGTCGGCCCCCTTCGCAGTCAGGCGAAAGGTCGCCTTGGTGATCGGTGCCAGAACCGCCTCGTGATCGAGAATCTGATGGGTATAGGTCAGCGCCTCATCGGCATCGACGCAGCCGGAAATCACAATGAGCGGCACCCGGTCCTGATGCGCGTTGGCAATCGCGTTGACCCCGTTCAACACCCCCGGCCCCAGCGTCGCCACCAGAATCCCCGGCGCGCCGGTGCGCTGCCACACGCCCTCGGCCATGAATGCCGCCGCATTCTCGTGCCGCGCCAATGTCACCTCGATCCCGGCGCGTGCCAGCGCATCCATCACCGTCAGAACCTCGCCCCCCGGCATGCCGAAGGCATGGCGGCATCCGGCCTCAAAGAGACGTCGCGCCAGATGATCGGCGGCGCGGGGCGGGGTGGTCTCGGGGCGGCTCATGCAGGCTCCTTTACTCGGTCGCGCCCTGTTGTGGCCGAGGGGCGGTGCAATCGCAAGCCGGATCGGCGCGCACGCGACTGGATTTCATGCCCGGCCGCGCCCATATCCGGGTTGAGGCAGGGACGGAAAGCGCCTAATCAGACAGGATATATCCATCCCGACAGCATCCCAGAGCGGGCATCAAGGCATCTCATGGCGAACCATCTTCATCAAGGCGACCTGCCCGACGGGCTTCACCTTGGCCCTGTCGTGGCCATTGACTGCGAGACGATGGGCCTCAACCCGCTGCGCGACCGGCTCTGCGTGGTGCAACTCTCAGACGGCGACGGCCACGCCCATCTGGTGCAGGTGGCCATGGGGCAGACAAGCGCGCCCAATCTGGAGCGGCTTCTGACCGACCCCGATACGCTCAAGCTGTTTCATTTCGGGCGCTTCGACATAGCCGCGATGTATCACGCCTTCGGCGCGCTCGCAGCCCCGGTCTATTGCACCAAGATCGCCTCGAAACTCATCCGCACCTATACCGACCGGCACGGGCTGAAATACCTGTTGCAGGAGCTTCTCGGCGTGGACATTTCCAAGCAGCAGCAAAGCTCTGATTGGGGTTCGGATGCGCTCAGCGCGGCGCAGCTCGATTACGCCGCCTCCGATGTGCTTTATCTCCATGCCCTGCGCGACCGGCTCGACACGATGCTCGCCCGCGAGGGGCGCACGGACCTCGCGCAGGCGTGTTTCGATTTCCTGCCCATGCGCGCGCGGCTCGATCTTGCGGGCTGGCCCGAGACCGACATCTTCGCGCATTGAGCCATGGCGCGGGCGGACAACACCTATTCGCGGATCGTGGCGGGGATGAAGATCCTGCTGCCGCTGGCCGCACTCGGGCTTTTATCGACGCTGTTTCTCATCTCGCGCACCATCGACCCCTCCAGATCCGTGCAGCTTTCCGAGATCGACCTTGAGAAGCGCGCGCAGGAAATGGGCGTCACCAGCCCCAGTTTCGCGGGGGTCACGGCAAAAGGCGACGAGGTTACCATCGCCGCCGATATGGCCCGCCCCGATGCGAACAGCACCGACCGGATCAGTGCCGATCAGGTGCGCGGCGAGATGCGGCTTTCGGGTGGCACCGTGATCGCCTTACGCGCCGACGCGGCGCGGGTCGATCAGGCGGCGATGACCGCAGCCTTGCTGGGCGGCGTGCACATCACCACAACCACCGGCTATGAGATCGACACCGAGCGGCTCGATGCGCGGCTCGATGTGCTCCACGCCGAGAGCGCGGGCGCGGTGCGGGCCACGGGGCCGATCGGCACGATCGAGGCGGGACAGATGCTTTTGCATCACAACGCCGAGACCGACACAGCCGAAGTGCTTTTCACCGGGGGGGTCGTGCTGATATACCTGCCGCAATCATCTGGGGACATAGATCAGTGACTTTCCTGAACCGGTTTGCCGCCGTCGCGGTTTTATCCTGCCTGCCCGGCCTTGCCATGGCACAGGCGGGTGCATTTTCCTTTGGTCAGGGCACGCGGGATCGCGCCGCCCCGGTCGAGGTTTCATCGGATGCGCTCAGCGTCGATCAGAACGACAATTCCGCGCTCTTCACCGGCTCCGTGGTGATCGCGCAGGGCGACATGCGCCTCGCCGCGCCGCGTGTGCGGGTCGTCTACCTGCCGGATCGCAGCGGGATAGAGACGCTTGAGGCCTCGGGCGGCGTGACCCTGACCAGCGGCGAGGATGCGGCAGAGGCGCAGGACGCGGCCTACAACCTCGGCACCGGCATGATCGAGTTGCGGGGCAATGTGATGCTGGTGCAGGGCACAAGCGCCATTTCCGGCGATACGGTCATCGTGGATACCAACGCCGGCACCGCGCAGGTGACGGGCCGCGTCAAGACGATCCTGAGACCGCAGGAAAACCAGTGACCGCACCGACCCTGACCCTTGCCCACAGCAATGACGCGCCCGGACTGCGGATCGTCAACCTGCGCAAGAGCTACAAGAAAAAGATCGTGATCCGCGACGTCTCGCTCGACCTGGCACAGGGCGAGGTGGTGGCGCTTCTGGGTCCCAACGGCTCGGGCAAGACCACGACATTCTACGCGATCGCGGGGCTGATCCATCCCGAGGGCGGCCATATCTATATCGACGGGCGGGATGTGACCACCCTGCCGATGTATCGCCGCGCCAAGCTGGGCATCGGCTATCTTCCGCAGGAAATGTCGATCTTTCGCGGCCTCTCGGTCGAGGACAACATCACGGCGATTCTCGACATCGCCGAGCCCAAGCGCGCGCGGCGGCGCGAGAGGCTGGAGCAACTTCTTTCGGAATTTTCCATCGAGCATCTGCGCCGCGCACCGGCGATGGCGCTCTCGGGGGGCGAACGGCGGCGCGTGGAAATCGCACGCTGCCTTGCCGCCAATCCGCGCTACCTGCTGCTTGATGAGCCTTTCGCCGGGGTCGATCCGATTTCGGTCAACGATATCCGGCACCTCGTCGCCGATCTGAAGAAACGCGGCATCGGCGTGCTGATCACCGATCACAACGTCCGCGAAACCCTCGAAATCGTGGACCGCGCCTATATCCTGCATGACGGTCGCGTGCTCATGTCCGGCACGCCGCGCGATGTGGTGGAGAACGAGAATGTGCGCCGGGTCTATCTCGGCGACAGCTTTCGCATCTCCTGACCGTGCGCCCGCATCATCGCTGCCCCCGGACCGCAAATAGATTGACAAACGGACCGAGACGGGCGTCAATTGGGGCATGACAAGTGGTGATCGCGCCCCGACTTCCGGACCGCGCCCGCGCCTTGGGCCGGGGTTCGCAGACTATCAACACTTGTCCCATATCAGCATCATAAGCCGGAGATGATCGCGCCCCATCCGGGCCGCAGCGCAACCGGTATGTCAAATGAAGGAGGCAAGATGCGCTACCAAATCAGTGGAAAGCAGATCGACATCGGCGAGGCCCTGCAAACCCATGTCAAGGACCAGCTTGGCATCGTCGTGGCGAAATACGCGGAACGCCCGACCGCCGCACAGGTCACCTTTTCCCGCATCGCGAGCGAGTTTTCCTGCGAGGCGGTCGTGCATCTTTCCACCGGTCTGACGGCGCAGGCGCGTGCCAAGGCTCATGAAATCTACGCCGCCTTTGACGCCTGCGCCGAGAAGATGGAAAAGCAGTTGCGCCGCTACAAGCGCCGTCTCAAGGATCATCACCGCGACCGCGCGGAGCCGGTTGAACTCTTCGGCGCTTCCTCCTATATCCTCGCCGCGAGTGACGAAGAGCCGGACGCGGAGCCCGACAGCCTGCAACCGATCATCGTCGCCGAGATCGAGACGCGGATTCCCTCGCTCTCGGTCGGAGAGGCGGTGATGCAGATGGAATTGGCAGGGGCGCCCGTTCTGGTGTTTCGCAAGGAAGGCAAGGAATCGGTCAATGTCGTATACCGTCGCGAGGACGGCAATATCGGATGGATTGACCCCTGATCGGAGGCGACAGGCGCCCGCGCCTGTCTGAACCACACAGCAAATGGATATACCCATGCTCCTCAAGCCCGAGGCGGTGCGTGCCTTGTCAGGCGTCACCAGCAAGAAACGCCTGATGAACGAGCTGGGCGCGCTCGTCGAGGCCGCTTACGGCGTCTCGCATTCCGCCGCCGTCGAGGCGCTTCTGGAACGCGAGAGCCTCGGGCCCACGGGCGTGGGTCATGGCGTTGCCCTGCCCCATGCCCGGCTCGACGGGCTGGAACAGGTCGTGGGCGTTCTGGTCGTGCTCGAAAAGCCCATCGAGTTCGAGGCGGTTGACCGTCAGCCGGTCGATATTGCCTTTGGTCTCTTCGCGCCGCTCGATGCCGGGGTGGAGCATCTCAAGGCACTGGCACTCGTCTCGCGCACCCTGCGCGAGCCGTCGCTTTGCGCCAAGCTGCGCGCCAACAGCGAGTCGGCCACGCTCTACACCATCGTGACCGCAGCGCAGGCGGCACAGGCCGCCTGACCGGTCTCAGCGCCAGTTGCGGAACCCGAACAGCATGTAATCGCGCAGATAGACCCCACGCGTCATCTGCTCGATGTCCTCATCGTAGAAGTCGGCCAGATCGAACGGCAGTTGCGCCGGGGCCTTTGGCGGTGCGGGAGGTTTGGCATAGCCCGCCTGCCGCGCCAGCGCCCCGAGCCAAGGCCCCATCTCGTTTTCACGCAGAATCACGTCGGGCGCGCCAAATTGCGCCATGCCTTCAATCAGCGCCGCCTGTGTCGCCCAATGCGCATCGACCCGAAGCGCGGTCTGCCCGGCCAGATTGGCCTTGAGAAACGTCAAAAAGGCCACGAAGGCCGCCCGGTGCGCCGCCAGATCATAGCCCTCGTCCGGCCAGCCGCCGGGGATCGGCAGCTTGTAGGCCTGCCGCAGCGTGCGCCGGATGTCGCGGTAACAGCCCGGTCCCTTGATCAGCACCTTGTCGCAAAACGCCGCATGGGCGCGCGCAACCGGGTGGCGCAGCACGGTAAAGCGGCGATGCCCCGGCTTGCGCCGCATCCAGCGCCGGAGCGCACTCTGATTGAGCTTGGTGGGCAAGGTCTCCACCGCCACACCGTCCAGCGCGGCGAGCCAGGCGCACACCTCCGCCACCGGCCCCGAATGCACCGGCATATAGAGCAGTGGCGCGCGCGCGGCGCTGACAAACCCCGGCACCGCCGCGCCGCGCCTCGGCTCGAAATTGGGACTGCGCGAGAGATCGAACATGTCCTGCCGGGCCAATGCGCGCGTCATCACCTCGTAATTCTCGACCTTGCTTTCCAGCGGCTCTGGATTCTGCGGCTTCAGCGACGCGTCCAGCGCCTCGAGCCGCGCAGCACAGCCCAGATAGCGCGCCAGCCCGTTCATCACCTCGACACTCTGCAAATCGTCGTAATGGACATAGAACGCCGTCTGCCCAGAGGTCTGGAGGCGGTTGAGCAACATCACCTGAAACGCCTGCAATTCCGCCAGGTGCCGCTCGAACTCATCCGGGTCGAACGTCACTGTGCTGTCACGACGCCGTTTGATATTGGTCAGCTTCCATTGCCCGGTCGCCTGCGCAATCTTCCGCGACACATAGCTGTCCACCGGGTTGCGCGTCAGCACGATCTTGGCGCAGCGCGGATCTTCGATCACCAGATCAAACACACGCGGATCATGATCGTGGAAATAGCGAAACCCGCCGATGCCCGCCGTCTGCCCCTTTATTGCCCCGATCAGGCGCGCGGGCTCCTCGTCGCGCTGCGCCTGCGTCAGGCCAAGGATCTCGGTGCGGTTGGGATAGCCGATGAAATGCGGGTTGAACGCCTCGCCATGACAGGTGATTCCGTCAAAGGCGTTGAGATTGGTTTCCAGAAAATTGGACCCCGTGCGCATTTCCGCGAAGATCACGAAATAATCGAACTGCGATCCCATACCGGCCTACCGCACCAGATACGGTTTGCGCTGCCCCTCGGGCGGCTGGTGCAGCCCCGCCTCGGCGCTGAAATCGCCCATCAGATAGGGGTGCATCCCTTGGTTCTTGAGGTTCTGGAGAAACTGGCCAAAGCCCGTGACGTCCGCCATGCGCGGCACCTCGGCCAGACCGCGCGGATTGGCCTTGCCGATCTCGTCAAGGATGCTCTGCAACGGCTCCATCGGCGATTCGATGAATTCCGCCATGGTCCAGATCCGCACCCTTGCCCGCACCCATTGCGAGCGCAGCACCTTGAGGTGATCCGCCTCGCGCTGTTGCAGCCGCGCCGCCTCGCGCCGGATGTCGGAGAAATTGGAGTTGGACTGAAACAGCGGCACCGCCCAGGCCCCGGAAATCACCGAAATCTGGGCATTGGCATCCTTGGCCATGGCCCATTCCACCTCCTCGAAGATGTCATTGGGGCCCAGCATGAAACATTGCCGCTCGCCGCGTGTGTTCCAGATCAGGCTGGCAAGAAAGGCGTGCGGGTTGTAGTCGCGCAGCGCCGCGCTGTCCGAGAGTGCGCCGGCCATGATCCGCTGGCCGTCGGCGAACTCGGCCCGCTCGGGCGCGAAGATATGGCCATGCACGCGCATCCCGGTCATCCGCGCGAGCCACGGTTCGAAATTCTCAAAGAGATCGCTGAACCCTTCAAAGACCGAATAGGGCGCGCAGGTCAGCCCGTTCTCGCGCCCTTCGACCGGAAAGCGGCTCTGCATGTAGAGGCCCGGCCGCCCGCGCGTGCGCCGCTCCACCGCCTTGGCAAAGATGCGGTCGATCTTGCCGGGGTTCGGGTCTGTCCGGTTCATCGCCCCCGCCGGATCGGTCAGGAAAGCCTCGTACAGACGGTTGGCAAAGGGCCAGATCTTGCGCGCCACAAAGCAATCCGAGCGCCGCAGGAGTTGCAGGTGATCGTCGTAGAAGATGTGCGGCTTGCCCTGGTAGTCGAATTTCGACAGCGTGAGCGACCGGCTCTCGATCTGGCGGGAATATTGCCGCGCCAGCGTCTGGAAATAGCTCTCGTCGGGGATCCAGACCTTCGAGAAATAGCGGTCATAGGCGGGGCGCTCGGGGTCCTCGAGAATGGCCGACAGGGTCTGGCGCGTCAGGCACCACCACTGGCTTCCCATATGCGGGACGATGCCGTTGGGGATGCGCCGCCTGAAGCCGACCAGCCGTTGCAGCGCCACATATTTGTCGAACAGAAACCGGTGCTTGCGCCAGGAGAACGGAAACCGCAGCGTGAATCGTTCCTCATCCAGCCCGCCGATCGTCCAGGGCACATCCGCCGTCGTCGCGCTCTCGATGAAATCGGTATGCGGGCGGGCGGCGAGATAGTCGATCAATTCCTGCACCGGACGCAGCGGCAGGCACGAGCCGGAGGCGAGATAGACATGGCGCACCTGCGGAAACTCGCGCAGCATGATGCTGGATGCGTTCTGCGTTGCCGCAACCAACCCCCACATGCCCCATTCGCAGCGATGCCGCTTGGCAAAGCGCAGGTCTGCCACGTCCGACAGAGATTTGACGAAGGCGTTATACGCCTTGTTGGGCACCGAGCGATCCACATGGATCACCAAAGGACAGCCTGACGCCGCCCAATGCCGCGCCACCTGTTCGGCCCGGCCAAAGGCCGTATGCACCAGCATGACGATGCCAAGGGTCATCTTCCCGCCGCTCCCTGCCTCATGCCCAGTTGCCCTTGGACATCAGCCCAAGGATCTCTAATTGCCGCCAGTTTATATATTTTTCCGACCATTTGCACCAAAGTTCGGGATTGTGGCGAACGTGCTCTGCATAGGCCTTGTACTCGACGCTGCCGGCGTAATGCTGACGGCGGCTCAGTTCCTCTTCCGCCTTGGCCGTGAACGTATCAAGAAACTTGGCATGAAGCAGGATACCGCTCGCCCGCTCGCCGCCCCATTCGTCATAGGTGAGGTTCAGGCCGCGCGGAAGCAGCATATGGGTCGAGCTGTCATAGGCATAGCGCCGGTCCCAGCGCACCAGCGGCGTCTTGTTGAGCGCGGGTGCCTTTTTCGGGTTATCGGCGAAAAATACCCGCGCGCGCGGCCCGCCCTGAATCCAGAGATTGCCGTAAAGCTTGTTCTTCTCGATCATGTAATTGCCGGGATCGAACCAGGCGGCAATCTCGATCGGGTCCTGCCCCGCGCGATAGGGCACCGCGTCGATGCGCCCCTTGGGATACATGTCGAGCAACATGGCGCCAAAGCTCTTGACGTGGCTGGTATCCAGCCAGTCGGTCAGCGCGCGGATGGGACGCGTATCGCTGAACGGGTAGATGAAAAATTCGTCAGGATCGACCACCAGCGTCCAGTGGCCATGGCCATAGCGCCCTTGCAACCAGTTGAGCCAGTCGATCCCGAAGCGCGCGCGCTTGTAACTCGCCTTCGTGGTCCAGAGCGAGACATCCGGCTGCCGCGCAAGATAGTCGGTGCCGCCATCGCTGCTGTCATTATCCACGATCAGGAAATGCCCGATGCCAAGGTCACGGTAATACTGAAGAAAATAGGGCAGGCGCACATATTCGTCCCGCAGCGTCGAAAACAGCAGCACGTCACCGGGATTGATATGGCCCGTGCGATCGGCCACCGGACGCAACGAGAAATGCTTGCGAAAGGCGCGGACCTTGGCCCGTTTGCGCCGAAGCCGCATCCGGTATGATTGCCAAATTCCCACCCTGCTCCGCCTCCGCGCAGTTTTCTGCGCAAAACACTATTCGAGACAGGTTAATACAACCCTTAGCCCGAACAAACCATTAAGATTCATGGAACTGTTGCCTTATACGCAACAATCAAACTGGCGTGCTTACTTCGGCGAGCGTTTCGCAAGGATCCGCTGCAAGGTTCGCCGGTGCATGTTGAGCCGCCGCGCCGTCTCGGACACATTGCGGTCGCACAGCTCATAGACCCGCTGGATATGCTCCCAGCGCACCCGATCCGCGCTCATCGGGTTCTCGGGCGGCGGCGGCAGATCGGATCCGTTGGACAAGAGCGCATTGGTGATATCGGTCGCATCAGCGGGCTTCGACAGATAATCCGTCGCCCCGATCTTGACCGCCGCCACCGCCGTGGCAATCGCGCCATACCCGGTCAGCACCACGATGCGGGCATCGGGCCGCCTGTCGCGGATCACCTCCACCACATCCAGCCCGTTTCCATCCTCGAGCCGCAGATCGCAGACCGCATAGGCAGGCGGGCGCGCCGTGGCAATCGCGCGCCCCGCAGCGACCGAACCCGCCGTCTCGACCTCGAAACCGCGCTTTTCCATCGCCTTGGCCAGCCGTTTCAGAAAGGCCTCATCGTCATCGACCAGCAAAAGCGACTTGTCCTCGCCGATATCGAGCGTTTCCTCGGTCATCGCGGGCCTCCCCCATGCGCCTGTTCGTGCAAACGGTTCTAGCCCGCCCGGTTTCCCGCGTCAAAACAATCGCGTCACTTCGCCGCGTCGATAAAGCACTGCACCCGCTCCGCCACCTCTTCGGGCGTTGCATCACGGCGGAAGAACTCGACGAAACCGTGCTCCGGCAGGGTGAGATAGCTCATGGTCGAATGATCCACGAGATAAAACTCTTCCTCGCCTTCCTTGGGGGGATGCGCCTGAAAATAGGTGCGATAGGCGCGGCTTGCGGCGCGCACCTGCTCTTCGCTGCCTGTCAGACCAAGCAGCCGGGGATGCAGGTAATCGGTCCACTCCGCCAGAACCTCGGGTGTATCGCGCGCGGGGTCGATCGAGATGAACACGGGCTTCACGATTTGCCCCGTCTCTTCAAGCAGATCGACAGCCTCGGCATTGCGCGCGGAATCGAGCGGGCACACGTCGGGGCAGAAGGTGTAGCCGAAGTAGATCAACGCGGGCTGGTCGATCACCTGCGCGTCGGTCACCGTCTCTCCGGTCTCGCTCACAAGCTCGAACGGCCCGCCGATCTGCGCCACGCCGCCCGCCACGTTCGAGGCGCGGCATTGCGCGAACCGGTCCTCGGGCGCGCTGCCCATGGTCATCAGCCAAGTCGCGCCGAGGGCGGCAACGACGATCACGGCTGCGGCGATTGCGATCATCCGGGTCATCGGAACGGCTTGCCTCCTTGCATCCTGAGTGCAAGCTAGATGTAACACCTCCTGCCCCAGACACAACGGGACCTTCGCGCGCAGATGACCGATATCTCTCCCGATCCGCTCTCACCCCGCCCCGCCAGCCCGCTCATCCGGCTGCGCACGCTCATCCTCTTGCGCTGGTGGGCCATTGTCGGGCAGGCCAGCGCCCTGATCGTCGCCGACCGGGTCTATCACCTCGATCTGGAGCTTGGCCTGTGTTTTCTGGTGATCGGCGTGTCCGTGGTCTCGAACCTCGTGGCCGGTTTCGTTTTTTCCGAAACCAAACGGTTGTCGGAGGATGACACCCTTCTGGTCGTGCTTTTCGACATGCTGCAACTGGCGCTTCTGCTTTATCTCACCGGCGGGATGAACAATCCGTTTTCCATCCTCATTGTCGGGCCCGTCACCGTCTCGGCCTCGGCGCTCTCGGGGCGGGCGACGCTGTTTCTGGGTGTCACGGCCATCATCATCGTGACGCTTCTGATGCAATTCTACCTGCCGCTGCGCACGGAAGAGGGCGTTGTGCTCATGGTGCCCGACGTGTTCCGCTTCGGCAACTGGGTCGCCATCGTCATCGCGGTGGTGTTTCTCGGGGTCTATTCCCGCCGGATCGTACAGGAGATGCGCGCCATGTCCGACGCGCTTCAGGCCACGCAAATGGCGCTCGCGCGCGAGCAGAAGCTGACCGATCTGGGCGGCGTGGTGGCAGCGGCGGCGCACGAGCTTGGCACGCCTCTGGCCACGATCAAGCTCACCAGCGCGGAGTTGGCCGAGGAACTGGAGGACCGCCCCGACTTGCGCGAGGATGCGCTGCTCATTCGCGCGCAGGCGGATCGCTGCCGCGATATCCTTCGTTCCATGGGCCGCGCCGGCAAGGACGATCTGCATCTGCGCCGCGCGCCGCTCACCGCGCTGGTGGAAGAGGCCGCAGAGCCGCATGTCGGGCGCGGCAAGGACATCCGCTTCGATCATGGCGGCCCGGCCGATCCGATGACGCAGCCCACCGTCCTGCGCCGTCCCGAGATCATCCACGGGTTGCGCAACCTTGTGCAGAATGCCGTCGATTTCGCCCGCGAGACCGTCGCCATAGAGACCCGCTGGACCGAGGACCGCATCACCCTTCGGATCATGGATGACGGGCGCGGCTTTCCCCCCGACATGATCGGGCGCATCGGCGAGCCCTTCATCAGGCGCCGCGCCACCGCGCCCGATCCGCGACGGCCCGGCTACGAGGGGATGGGGCTGGGCCTCTTCATCGCCAAGACGCTGCTGGAACGCTCGGGGGCTGACCTCACCTTTGCCAACGGCACCAGCGCCGTCGGGGCACTGGTCGAGGTCAGTTGGCCGCGCGCGGTGCTGGAGGTGTCCATCCCCCCCGGCTTGGGTGAAAATCGCCCGATTGCAGACTAAGGGGCCAGACATGCGCTGAGCGCATCTGCCGTCCCGTCACGCTGCCACGAAATCCTCGATCAGCGCGTGAAACAGGGCGGGCTTCTCCAGATGCGCGGCATGGGCCGTGCGCGGCATCACGGCGAGGCAGGCATCGGGCAGCCCCTGCCAGAGCGCCTCGACCTGCGGCCAGCGATAGGAGCGGTCGCCATCCCCCCAGAGCACAAGCGTCGGCATTGTCAGACGGGCAAGCGCACCGCGCCCATCCCAATGGCCCATGGCGTCAAGCCCGGCAAGGGCGGCGCCCTCGCTCGCCTGCGCGCCGAGTTCGGCGACGATCTCGAAGCCCCGCGCCGCAACACCATTTCGGAACCATGTCGCGCCGATGCGGCGGATGGTCTGCGCCACGCCATCGCACCGGACCCGCTCGCGCGAGGTTTCCAGCGGCTCGAACCTGTCGGGCATCAGGCCAAGCGGTCCGGTGCCGTAAAGGATCAGCCGCGCAATGCGGTCAGGATGGGTGGCGGCCAGTTCCTGCACGATCATGCCCCCCATGGAGTGCCCCAGGAGGGTGATGCGACCAACGCCCAACTCATCGAGAAGGCCCACCACCGCCGCCGCGAACTGCGCGATGCGGTCGGCAGGCGGCAGCGAAGCGGAGCCGGCAAAGCCCGGCAGATCCGGCGCGATCACGTCGAACCGGTCGGCAAAACGGTCGATTTCCGCCTGCCACTGCGCCGCGCCACCTAAGTAACCATGCACCAACACCAGCGGCGCGCCCCGCCCCTTGCGCCGGTAATGCAGGCCCGCGCGCGAGATCAGCGCATCTGTTCGGGCAGCCACAGCGCCGTCTCCGGGAAGAGGATGAGAATGACGATCAGAAGGACAAGCGCGCCGATGAAGGGCAGGCAGCCCATGATCACGTCGCCGATGCTGACCTGACCGCGCCCGATGCCTTGGATGACATAGAGATTGAGCCCCACAGGCGGTGTCAGCACCGCGATTTCCATGGTGATCGTGTAGACCACGCCGAACCAGATGAGATCGAACCCGGCGGCGGCCATCAGCGGAAAGATCGTCGGCAGCGTGATGAAGGTCATCGACACCGGCTCGAGGAACATCCCCAACACGATGTAGAAGACAAGCACAATCATGAGCACCACATAGGGCGACAGATCGAAGCTGAGGAACAACTCGGTGAACTGCTGCGGCACGCGGTAATAGGTCAGCACGAAGCCGAAAAGCACCCCCGCCGAGAGAAGCAGACCGAGATAGCCCATGGTGCGCATGGTGGCAAAGAGCGAGTCCTTGAACCCCTGCCATGTCAGGCCGCCCACGCCAAAGGCGAGGATCACGGTCAGAAGCGCCGCCACGGCGGCGGCCTCTGTGGGCGTGGCGATGCCCGCGTAGATGGCGACGGTAATGACCAGACCAATCAGGCCAATGGGCGCAATGGTGGCGGCGATCTGGATGATCCCCATTTTCACCGCCGACTCGCGGTCGGGAATGTCCTCGGGTTTCAGGATGCCCCAGACCAGCACCACGATGGCGAAGGAGGTGACGAGGATGAGGCCGGGAATGACGCCCGCGATGAAGAGATCACCAATGCTCTGATCGGTGACGATGCCGTAGAACAAGAGGATCAGCGAGGGCGGCAAGAGCACGCTCAATGTGCCCCCTGCGGCCAGCACGCCCGACGACAGCCGCTTGCCATAGCCCAGCCGCAGCATCTCGGGCAGGGCCACGCCGCCGATGGTGAGCGCCCCCACCATGGACGAGCCACAGACCGCGCCGAACCCCGCGCAGGCCCCGATGGAGCCGTAAGCCGCAGAGCCGCGCACGCGCACGCCCTGATGCAGGAACTGGTAGAGATTGGGGCCGATATTGGATTTGCCGATCAACTCGCCCAAGAACACGAAAAGCGGCACGGCGAGCAGGATATAGTCGATCCACACGCCCCAGAGCTTCAATTCCGCCGAGACGATGGAGGTGTCAAAGGTCTGGATCTGCCACAGAAACGGCAAGGATGCGGCGGCCAGCGCAAAGGGGATCGGCAACCCGATGGCGATGAGGAACATCAAGAGGCCGAGAAGGCCGAGGCCCACTTCATACCATTCCATCGCTCAGACCTCCCGTGCCGGGGTGCGGATAAGCTTGATCAGCCGCAACGTTGCGTAAAGAGAGAAGAGCAGCAGCGCGAGCGCGCCTGGTGCCCAGAACGCATAGCGCGGCCAGAGCAGGATTTCCGACGAGGCACCCGAGTTGAATGAGCGGATCGTCGCGCTTACGGCGGCGAGCGAAAAGAAGAGGCCCACCCCCAGCATCACGCAGAGATTGACCACCGCCGCCACCTTGCGCCCCATCGGCGGCAACGTGTCGGTCAGCATGGTGACCTTGGGATAGGCATCCTCGCGCATCGCATAGGCCAGGCCCGCAAAGGCCACCGGAAAGAGCAAGAGCGCCGTCGCCTCTGTCACCATGCGGTCGGGTGCGTTGAGCGCGTAGCGGGTAAAAACGCCGTAGGTGATCCACACCATCTGCACGAGCACCACCACGGCCCCTGCCGCCGCGAGCCACACGACGGCGCGTTCCACATGGCCGATCAAACGGTCAAGACCGGGTTGCATGGCACATCTCCCTTTGTCGGAAACGGGGTGCCACCGTCCGGGACGGTGGCACCTGTCAGATCAGGGCGCGTGCTGCGCGAAAAGGGCACGGACCTTGCCCGCCAGCTCGGGGCCGCAAGCCTCGTTCACGGTCTCGTCCCACTTGCCCTGCACGCTGGCAATCAGTTCCATGCGCTTGTCCTTCGGGATCGAAACGGCGGCCCCGCCGCCCTTCATCACCGCGTTGCCGACGCGCTGATCGACCCAATCCTCATAAAGCGGCTTGAGCCATTCCTCTGTCTCGCGGGCGGCTTCCATCACGGCGGCCTGCTCATCGGCGGTCATGCTGTCGAATTTCGACTTGTTCATCATGTATTGGATGTTGCCGTAAAAGAGGTTGGCATTGACCATGTAGGGCATCACGTCCCACAGCTTCCAGCTGGAATAGGTGGCCACACCCATGTTGATGCCGTCGACCACGCCGCGCTCGGCGGATTGGAACACCTCCTTCGGGGCAACAAAGACCGGCGCGCCGCCCCATGTCTCGATCATCAGGCTCACGAGCGGGCCGATGGAGCGGACCTGCTTGCCCTGAAGATCGCCCAGATCGGCAATCCCGCCCTTGAACCACCATTCCTGATCGTAGGAATAATTCGAGTTGAACACCGGCACGAGGTTGATCGCAGCGGCCTCGTCGCGGACCAGATCGGCATAGGCGGCGTCAAGTTCGATCTGGTTTTCCAGATCAATCGCCGCCGGATAGAGTGAGGTCACCCGGTAGCAGGGCAGACGCTGATCGGCGGGCATCCAGCTCATGTCAGAGACACCGCCCTGCACCGCGTCCACGCCCTCGGACCAGCCGTGCAACGTGGCGGAGGGGAAGATCTGCACCTCGACG
Organism: Roseovarius sp. MBR-79; assembly: GCF_053628555.1. Taxonomy (NCBI): domain Bacteria; kingdom Pseudomonadati; phylum Pseudomonadota; class Alphaproteobacteria; order Rhodobacterales; family Roseobacteraceae; genus Roseovarius; species Roseovarius sp. MBR-79. The sequence continues at coordinate 102,480 of NZ_JBRJGP010000003.1, forward strand.
CTGCCACCGGTCTTTTCCTCGACCAGCTTGGCGAAATGCACGAAACCGTCATAGCGGATATCGGATTCGTTGACATAGGTGGACAGGCGGATGGTGGTTTCGGCGATGGCGGGCAGGGCCACGGTCATCCCGAGCGCGGTGGTGGCAATCAGTGTCTTGAGCGAAGTTTGCATCTCTCTCTCCTTGTTGGGGGATGTGCGGGGCCGTTCGTGCGGTCCTCGTCCTTTGGTATTTACCTAGCGTAAAGGCTAGGACAGAGCCGCGCGAGTCGGCCAATTCAAACATGTCATCAAACTATTCCGATCTTGCATGATGCGGTGGGCTGGCGCAGGCTGAGTGCGAGGGGGTGGATATGGACATCAACTGGCTGCGCGATTTCGTGTGTCTGGGGCGCACGCTCAACTTCACCCGCGCGGCGGAAGAGCGCAACATCACCCAATCGGCCTTCAGCCGTCGCATTCGCTCGCTGGAGAACTGGATCGGCGTGCCGCTCATCGACCGGGCGCGCTATCCGGTGGAATTGTCCGAGGCAGGGCGGCAGTTCCTGCCGGTGGCGCAACAGACGGTGGCGGACCTCACCGACACGCGGCAGGCGATCCGCGAGCGCGCGCGCGGCAACGCAAGCTTTCAGCGCTTTGCCGCGCTCCACGCGATCTCGGTAAATTTCCTGCAACCGCGCATGGCGGAACTGGAGCGGCAGTATCCCGACCTGCGCACACGCGTCATATCCGACAGCCTGACCGCCTGTTGCCAATTGCTGAGCGAGGGGGGGTGCGAATTCCTGCTCTATTACCGGCATCAGGATGTGGCCCCGATCCTTGATGAAACCCGGTTTCAGCGCAAGGACATCTGCGAGGAACGCCTGATCCCGGTGGCACAGCACGCGGCCGCGGCGCGGCATGGCTGGGCGCTGCCCGCGCGGGCGGGGCGAGAGGTGCCCTATCTCGGCTACGATCCCAACACGTTTCTGGGCACGGTCGTCGATCAGACCATCGGCAACCGCCGCCCCGCGCTCGACCTGCGCTACATGGATGCGCTGGCCGAGGCGCTCAAACGGCGCGCTCTGGCCGGGGCAGGGATGGCCTGGCTGCCGGAATTCTCGATCCGCGACGAACTGGCCGATGGCACGCTTGTGCAGATGGGCGGGCGCGACTGGACGGCGACGATGACGATCTCGCTCTTCTGCTCGCCCGAACGGCTGGATGACCTGGGACGCCTGATCTGGGCCGAGTTCTGAGCCGCCGCTGCGCCTACCCGCTGCCGATCAGCACCCCGGCCGCGAACACCAGCGCGCCACCCAGAACCACCTGAAAGGTCGCACGAAAGAACGGCGTATCCATGAACCGGTTCTGAATCCAGACGATGGCCCACAGCTCTATGAAAACGACGATGAACGCGATGGTCGTCGCGGTCCAGAAATCGGGGATCAGATAGGGCAGAGCATGACCCAAACCGCCCACCGTGGTCATGATGCCCGAGGCAAATCCGCGCTTGACCGGGCTGCCTCGCCCCGACAACTCACCATCGTCGCTCGCCGCCTCGGTGAACCCCATCGAGATGCCCGCGCCCACACTTGCTGCAAGCCCGACAAGGAACGTGGTCCAGGTGTCCTGCGTGGCGAAGGCTGTGGCAAAGATCGGGGCCAGAGTCGAGACAGAGCCGTCCATCAACCCCGCAAGGCCGGGCTGCACCCAGGTCAGGACAAACTGGCGGTGAGATTTTCGCTCTTCCGTTTCAAGCGCATCCTCGCTCAGATGCGCCTCTTTCAACTCACCCGCGCGCGCCTGATGGCCGGCTTCGGCCGCGGCCAGATCGCCCAGCAATTTGCGCGTTGCCGCGTCGGTGCTGACCTTCGCGGCCTTGAGGTAAAATGTCTCTGCATCGCGCTCCATGCCCTCGGCCTCGGCGCGTATGCGGTCGATCCCGAGATTTTCCACCAACCACACAGGCCGCCGCGCATAGAACCCGGCCACATGCTCGCGCCGGATCAGCGGGATCACCTCGCCGAAGCGGGCGCGGTGCAACTCGATCAACCGTTGGCGATGGCCGTCCTCTTCCTTGGCCATACCATCGAAAATCGCGGCCGTGTCGGGATAGTCGGCGCGCAGCATCTCGGCATAGGAGCGGTAGATGCGCGCGTCATCCTCCTCGGACGAGATCGCAAGTGCCAGGATTTCCTGCTCGCTCAGGTCGCTGAACCGTCGTCGTGACGAGATACCGGGGATCATGGGGCGCCCTCTCTGGAATCATTCTAAATCAGTCTATCGCGCGGCCATCACGATGGCAAAGCCAACCTTTGACTCAAAGTGAACTGAATTGTTCAGAATCGGCTTGACGCGAGACGGACCAGCCCCGATATAACGTAAACCGAACGGTTCACTTATGGAGATGACCATGAAACAGACCCTCACCGCCCTTGTCCTCTCGGTCGCGCTGGCCGCCACCCCCGCGCTGGCGTTCAGTATCGACGCAAGCACCATCACCCCGACCATCAGCTTCCCGGACCCGGCCCCACAGCCGGTCACGCAAGGCACCGCCAACCCCTTGAAGTAGCGGGCGCGCGACCGTCTGGCGCTCACGCGCAGGCTTGCACCCCTCCCCCCGGGCCGACTACACTGACCGCTCAGGGGGAGTGGTGCATGACGGCGCAGGCCGCAGAAATCAAAAAGGGGCGCAAGTTCGACCAGGTGCTCGACGGGGCGCGGCGCGTATTCATGCGCGACGGGTTCGAGGGCGCGAGCGTGGACGAGATCGCGCGAGAGGCGCAGGTATCCAAGGCGACGCTCTACAGCTATTTCCCCGACAAGCGGCTGCTGTTTTCCGAAGTGGCGCGGCTGGAATGCAACCGGCAGGCCGATGAAGCGCTCGACGCCTTCGACCTGACCCAGCCGGTCGAGACGCTCTTGCGCGAAGTTGCGAACCGTATCCTGCGGTTTTACCTGTCTGATTTCGGCCGGCAGGTCTTTCGCATCTGCATCGCGGAATCGCATCGCTTTCCCGAGTTGGGGCGGCGCTTCTACGCGTCAGGGCCGGCGCTTGCGCGGGACCGGCTTACCTATCTCCTGACGGCCTATGTCGAGCGCGGCGCGCTGCGGATCGACGATATGGACCTAGCCGCCGATCAGTTCATCGAACTCTGCAAGGGCGATCTTTTCGTGCGCGCCCTCTGCGGCCTGTGCCCCGATCCCGACGAGGCCGCGATCGCCCGTGTCACCCATGGCGCCGCCGATATGTTCCTGGCACGTTACCGCGCCTGACCATCCGGACCGCGCCCGGTCATTGCGCCCGCGATCTTTTCGGCAATCATGATCGTGGGCGCATTGGTATTGCCGCCGACAAGGCGCGGCATGATCGAGGCATCGACCACGCGCAGGCCCTCCACCCCATGCACACGGCCCTGCATGTCCACCACCGCCATCTCGCTGCGGCCCATGGCGCAGGTGCCGACCGGGTGATAGATCGTGTCCGCACGCGCCCGGATATCGCGTTCGAGCGCGCCATCGCTCCAGTCGTGATCATGCAGCCGCGCCTTGCGCCACGGGGCCAGCGGCGGAGCGCGCAGGATCGCATCCATCGCGCGCGCCCCCCGCATCATCAGCCTGAGGTCGCGCGGATCGTTCAAGAAACCGGGATCAATCAGCGGCGCATCGCCCGCCCGCGCCGACACAAGCCCCACGCGCCCGCGGCTGTGGGGCCGCAACACGCAGACATGACAGGAATAGCCGGGTCGGAAATGCAGCGTGCGCATGTGGTTCTCGACAATGCCGATGACGAAATGCAGTTGCAGATCCGGCCGCGCGAGACCGGGTTCCGAACGCAGGAAGGCCCCCGCCTCGGCATAGGGGGTGGCAAAAGGGCCGGTGCCGGTGCGCCGCCATTTCAGCGCGTCCCTTGTGATCTGCCACAGCCCCTTCGGCCCGAGGCTGACCACATCGTCGCGGCGCGATGTCTCGGCGAGGATATAGTCGAGATGATCCTGAAGGTTCGCCCCCACGCCGGGCAGGTCGCGCAGAACCGCGATGCCATGCGCCTTGAGCTCCTCCGCCGGGCCGATGCCCGACAGCATGAGCAACTGCGGCGAGCCGAAGGCCCCCGCCGAAAGGATCACCTCGCGTCGCGCGCGCATCTCATGCAGCCGCCCCAGCCTGCGATAGCGCAGCCCCACCGCACGCCCCTCCTCGATCAGCAGCCGCTCGGCCTGCGCGCGGGTGATCACCGTCAGGTTCGGGCGCGCCATCGCCGGAAAGAGATAGGCCGCCGCCGCCGAACAGCGCTCACCCTTCTGTGCACCGTCTGAAAACTGCGTGACCTGATAGAACCCCGCCCCCTCCTGCCGCGCACCGTTGAAATCGGGATTGCGCGGGACTTGCAGATGCGCGCAGGCCTCCACGAAGGCCGCAGAGATCGCGCGCGGCGCGCTCTGATCGCAGACCTTGAGCGGGCCGTTCTGCGCGTGCAGATCGTCGCCAAAGCGCGCATTGCCCTCGGCGCGGCGGAACCATGGCAGCACGCTCTGCCAGTCCCAGCCGTCGCAGCCCAGATCGGCCCATTCGTCGTAATCACTCGGGTGGCCGCGCACATAGAGCATGGCGTTGATCGCGCTCGATCCGCCAAGCGCGCGGCCGCGCGGCTGATAGCCGCGCCGACCGCCAAGGCCGGGTTGGGGCACGGTGTGAAACGCCCAGTTGTTGATCCGGGGCCGCCCCGAGACCATCGCCGCAACCAGCCCCGGCGCACGAATGAAGATGTCGCGCCCGCCGCCCCCCGCCTCGATCAGACAGACGCTGACGCCCGGATCCTCGCTCAGCCGCGCGGCCATCACGCAACCTGCCGACCCTGCCCCGACAATGATGTAATCGAACATGCCCGGCCCTTCCCGCTCTTGCGCCAGTCTAGGGCGCGGCAGAGCGACCGGCCAAGCGCGACCTCACGTCAGGTCGGGCTCATCCCCCGCAGCCGCTCGGAGCGGCGGCGCAAGAGTTCGACCGTGGTCAGCAGCGCGATGGAAATGATCACCAGAAGCGTCGCCACGGCAAGGATCGACGGGCTGATCTGTTCGCGGATACCGTTCCACATCTGGCGCGGGATGGTCTGTTGCTCATGGCTGCCGATGAAGAGCACGACCACCACCTCGTCGAATGAGGTGACAAAGGCGAAGAGCGCGCCTGACACCACCCCCGGCGTGATCAGCGGCAATTGCACCTTGAAGAAGGTGCGCACCGGCCCTGCCCCGAGATTGGCGGAGGCCCGCAAGAGCGAGCGGTCAAAGCCTGCAAGCGTCGCCGTCACCGTGATGATCACGAAGGGAATACCAAGCGTCGCATGGGCCAGAACAACGCCCAGATAACTGTTGGCCAGACCCGTCGCCGAATAGAAGAAGAACAGTCCCGTCGCCGTGATGATGATCGGCACGATCATCGGCGAGATCAGGATCGCCATGATCGCCTTTTGATAGGGCATCTCGGGCCGCGACAGGCCAAGCGCCGCCAACGTGCCAAGCGAGGTGGCCAGGATCGTCGAGAAAAACCCGATGATGACCGAATTCTTGGCCGCCTTGACCCAGGCCGCGTTCTGCCAGACGTCCGACCACCAACTATTGTCGCGGGCCGCCCCAGGCTCCAGCATCCCGAAAGTCAAAAGGTTCTCATACCAGCGCGTCGAATAGCCCTCGGAATCGAAGGTCAGCATTTTCTGGGTAAAGGTGAAATACGGCTCGGCGTTGAAGCTGAGCGGAATGATCACGAGGATCGGCGCGATCAGGAAAAAGAAGATCAGCCCGCAGAGCACCAGATAGACGTAATGCCAGAGCCGTTCGAGCGGGGATGCGTAGATCGGAAGCGCCATCGGTCCTATCCCAGTTTCATGTTGTCGATACCGACGATACGGTCATACACCCAATAGAGCACCAGCACCGCCGCCAGCAGCATCGCCGCCAGCGCCGCCGCCAGCGACCAGTTGAGCGAACTCAGCATGTGAAAGGCGATCTGGTTGGAAATCAGTGTGCCGGTGGCCCCGCCCACCAGCGCGGGCGTGATGTAATATCCGACCGCGAGGATAAAGACGAGGATCGCCCCCGCACCGATCCCCGGCACGGTCTGCGGAACATAGATGCGGCGGAAGGTGGTCCAGCTTGTGGCCCCCAGACTGCGCGCGGCGCGGGCATAGCTCGGCGGGATGGTCTTCATCACCGAATAGAGCGGCAGGATCATGAATGGCAGCAGGATATGCGTCATGGCGATGATCGTGCCGGTCTGGTTATACATCATCGCAAGCCGGTTATCATCGCCCAGTATCCCAAGCCCCACCAGCGTGTTGTTGATGACCCCCTGCCCCTGCAACAGGACCATCCAGCTTGTCGTGCGCACCAGCAACGAGGTCCAGAACGGCAGCAGCACGAGTATGAGCAGCAGGCTCGCCTTGCGCATCGGCAACACCGCAAGCAGATGCGCCACCGGAAACCCGAGGATGAGGCACAGCCCGGTGATCACGATCGACAGCACGAACGTGCGGGTGAAGAGCGTCACATAGATGCGGTTTTGCTCATCGGCGCGGGCAAACTCGCCCTCCGGCGTGATCTTGCGATCCACCGCCGCCTGATAGAAATTCAGCGTGACGGGCCTCGCCGCGGAACGCATCGCCGCCCAGAGATCGCGCCGCTCCCACCCATTGTCCACGTCAAGCACCGACTCGCGGAAGGGTGGCTCAAGCCCGTCAACGCGCCGCGCCGTCGAAGTGAAAAGCGAGCGCGTGCCCGGCACCTCGTAATTGATCCGGGTGCCGACGGCACCCTGCGTGCGCGCCTCCTTTGCGGCACGCAGGTCGGTCACGAGCGCCTCGAAGGCCGACTCGTCCGGCTCTGCATCCGGATTTTCCGAAAACCATTGGGTGAGCGCGGGCATGTTGGCGCTGAACGTGTCGTTCAGCACCGACCGCGACAGCATCTGCCCGATGGGAATGATGAAGGTCAGCAACACGAAGGCCAGGAGGGGCAGCACCAGAAGAAAGGCCCGGATACGCGCACGCCGCTCTGCCTGCGCAAGCGCCTGCTTGAGCGGCCGGCCATCCGGTGTCCGCAAGGCGCCTGCGATCTCGGTTTGCATATCGGCGGCGGTGTCGGCCATGTCGGTGCGGTCCTTCGTGTCGAATGTCGCCGGGGCGCGGGCACGGCCCCGCCCCGGCGCGTGTCACGGTTACTGAAGCAGCCAGGCGTTGAAACGCTCGGTCAACTCAACCTTGCGGTCGGCCCAGAACTCGAAGTCATTGGCCAGCGCGGTCTTGAGGTTCTCGGGCGCGGTCGGCATATGCGGGCCCATCTCGGTCTTGCCATCGTTGAACATGCCGACGAAGGGCGCCGAGGATTTGCGCGCCGGACCGTAGCTGATCCAGGCTGCCTGATCCGCCAGACGTTGCGTGTCGGTGGCAAAGCTGATGAACTTCAGCGCCTCTTCCTTGTTGGGCGCGCCCTTGGGGATCACGAAGAGGTCGAAATCAAGGATCTGACCGTCCCAGATGATGCCGAACGGCTGATTCTCGGTCACCTGCGCGTTGAAGATCCGTCCGTTATAGGCGGTGGTCATCACCACTTCGCCATCGGCCAGAAGCTGCGGCGGCTGCGCGCCCGCTTCCCACCAGACGATGTCGGACTTGATCGTGTCGAGCTTGGCAAAGGCGCGGTCAACGCCCGCGTCGGTCCCGAGCATGTCATAGACCTGATCGGCGGAAACGCCATCGGCAATGAGCGCCATTTCCAGAAGGGCGGTGGGATCCTTGCGCGCGCCGCGCTTGCCGGGGAACGTCGCGGTGTCGAAGAAATCGGCGAGGGTGGTGGGCGTGCCGCTCACGTTGTTGGTGTTGTAGGCCACAACGGTCGACCACACGATCGACGGAACGGCGCAATCCGAGACCATCCCGGCGGGAAGGAAATCCTCGGTCGCGGGCGTGCCGTCGGGCGCGGCCGGCAGGGCCGAATGGTCGATCACCTCCAGCAGGCCCTCGTCACAGAGGCGCACGGCATCGGCCAGTTCGATATCGGCCACGTCCACGGTGATGTTGCCTGCCTCGACCTGCGCCTTGATCGGCGTTGCCGGGTTGTCGGCATCGACCGAATTGACCTTGATGCCGGTCTCGGCGGTAAAGGGCTTGTGATAGGCTTCCACCTGGCTTTTGGTATAGGCCCCGCCCCAGGACATGACCGTGACTTCCTGCGCCGAGGCGGCGAAGGCCATCCCGGTCAGGGCGGTGGTAAGGATAAGTGTCTTTTTCATGGTTACTCCCTGAGTTTATCAGGCACGGGTCGCCTTTTGCGCCCCGGCCGTGTTTGCCCCGCCCACAGTCCGCGCACGGGGTATCTGGTCTAGCGCGCCGGCAGATCGAGCGCGCGGCAATCCTCCGGCAACCAGCCGATCTCGATCTCCTCGCCCGGTTGCAGGCGGCGTTGATCGGGGGCATTGCGGGTCTTGATGATGAAATCGTCGCGCCCCGCCACCTTGAGCCGGGTGCGAAAGATATCGCCCATGTAGATGAATTCGAGCACCTCGGCCTTGAGCGTATGCACGCCCGCCTTGAGCCGCTCGCGGTTGAACTCCACCCGCTCGGGGCGGATGGAAATCAGCGTGCGGTCGCCCGGCCGCTCGACATTGACGGGTTTGGCGTCGATCAGATCCCCATTGTCAAGCTCGACCAGCGCCACACCGCCCTTGATCTCCTTGACGGTGCCCTCAAGCGTGTTGTTCTCGCCGATGAACTGCGCGACGAAACTGTTCTGCGGACTCTCGTAAAGCTCGTCGGGCGGCGCGATCTGCTGGATCTTGCCATCGTTGAAAACGGCAACCCGGTCCGACATGGTCAGCGCCTCGGTCTGGTCATGGGTCACGTAGACCGTCGTGATCCCGAGGTTATGCGCGAGGTGCGTGATCTCGAACTGCATCTTTTCGCGCAACTGCTTGTCGAGCGCGCCAAGCGGCTCGTCCATCAGCACCAATTCCGGCTCGAACACCAGCGCGCGCGCGAGCGCCACGCGCTGCTGCTGCCCGCCCGATAGCTGCGCCGGACGCCGGTTGCCAAAGGCCCCCATTTCCACCATGTCGAGCGCGCGCCGGATCTTGCCCTCGCGCTCGGACTTGCCCATGCCGCGCACCTCGAGCGGAAAGCTCAGGTTCTCGGCAATCGTCATGTGCGGAAACAGCGCGTAGTTCTGGAACACCATCCCGATCCCGCGCTTGTGTGGCGGGATGTGGTTGATGGGCCGCCCGTCCAGACGGATATCGCCATGGGTCGCGGTCTCGAAGCCGGCCAGCATCATCAGGCAGGTGGTCTTGCCCGATCCCGACGGCCCGAGCATGGTCAGAAACTCGCCCTTGGGGATGCTGAGGTTGAGATCCTTCACGACAAGCGTTTCGCCGTCGTAGCTTTTTTGCACGCGTTCGAATTCAACGAACGCATCCCTTGCGGATGTTGAGGCCACCGGCCACTCCCTGTTTTATTCGCGCGTGGTTTGCCCACGTTCACATCAAAGTAAATCGTCATTAGCATGGTCGCGCAAGCAGGATTTGCCGCTTTCAGGCCGAGCGACGCATGACAATCGAAGAATCGGTCACAAATCCGGCATCTGCGCAAGAACGTCCCACGCCATGCAAGGGCCGAGCGCTATCGCAGCACTTTCTCGACCGCGCGCACCGTTTTGGTCACCACCTCATCGGCCTCCTCGCGCGTGAGGCAAAACGGTGGCGCGAACCCGAGGATGTCGCCCTGTGGCATGGCCCGCCCGATGACGTGACTCTCGGCAAGGGCTGCCGCGATCTGCGGCCCGACCTTGTCGGCGGCGTCAAAGAAGGTGCGGCTGTCACGGTCCTTGACGAATTCCACCGCGCAGAGCATCCCCTCGCCACGCACCTCGCCCACGTTCGGGTGATGCCCGAGCGCCTCGGCCATCGTGCGGTTGAGATAGCCGCCCACCTCGCGGTTGTTGGCGATGAGGTTCAGATCATCGAGCAGCTTGAGGTTGGCCACCCCCGCCGCCGCCCCGATGGGATGCGCCGAATAGGTCCAGCCGTGGCCGATGGGGCCGTTCTCGTCCGTGCCCTGCTCCAGCACGGCCCACATCCTGTCGCTGACGATGGAACCCGAGAGCGGCGCATAGGCCGAGGTCAGCCCCTTGGCGATGGTGATGAGGTCGGGCTTGAGGCCGTAATGATCCGACCCGAACATCGTCCCCAAGCGACCAAAGCCGGTCACCACCTCATCCGCGACAAGCAGGATGTCGTGCTTCTCCAGCACCTCCTGAATGGCGGCCCAATAGCCTGCGGGCGGCGGCACGATGCCCCCCGTTCCCAACACCGGCTCGCCGATGAAGGCGGCGATGGTGTCGGCCCCTTCCCGCTCGATCAACGCCTCAAGCTCTGCCGCGCAATGGGCCACGAACTGCGCCTCGGACTGCTCGAGGATGTCGCGGCGATAGTAATAGGGGGCCGTCGTGTGGATCACCTGCGCAAGCGGCAGATCGAATTTCTGGTGAAAGAGGTGCAGGCCAGTCAGCGAGCCGGTCATCAGCCCCGAGCCGTGATAGCCGCGCCAGCGCGAGATGATCTTCTTCTTCTCGGGGCGGCCGAGGATGTTGTTGTAATACCAGATCAGCTTGATGTTGGTCTCGTTCGCGTCCGAGCCCGACAGACCGAAATACACCTTCGACATATGCGCGGGCGCGCGGTCCATGATCATCTTCGCCAAAGTGATCGACGCCTCGGTGCCGTGGCCCACATAGGAATGATAATAGGCCAGCTCGCGCGCCTGCGCGGCAATCGCCTCGGCAATCTCTTGCCGCCCGTAGCCCACGTTGACACAGTAAAGTCCGGCAAAGGCATCAAGCAGCCGGTTGCCGTCACGGTCCTCGATATGACAGCCGCTTGCGGTGCGGATCACGCGGTTTGGGGCCTCGCCGCGCGCGAATTGCGCCAGATGCGTCGAGGGGTGGAAGAAGTTTTCGCGATCCCATTGATCGAGTTGGTCATTCCGCAGCATCGTTGTTCCTTTCGTTTATGGTCGGCACCGGAATTTTCAAAAAATTCCGGGCCGAAATCTTTTCAAGATTTCGTCTGCTCACGCCCAATCGCGGCAGACATACTTGATCTCCATGAATTCCTCCATGCCGCGCCGTGCCCCTTCGCGGCCCAGCCCCGATTGCTTGACCCCGCCAAAGGGAATGGGCGCGCCGGTGACCTTGGTGCGGTTGACCGCGACCATGCCGAATTGCAGCGCCCGCGTCATCCGGTAGATGCGGCGCGGATCATGGCTGTGCAGATATGCGATGAGGCCATACTCGGACGCATTGGCACGGCGCACCACCTCTTCTTCGGTGTCAAAGGGCGTGATGGCGGCCACCGGGCCGAAGGTCTCGTCACACATGATCGCCGCCTCGTCGGGCACATCGATGAGCACGGTGGGCTGATAGAAGAGCGGGCCGAGATCGTCGCGCTGCCCGCCACAGGCCAGTTTCGCGCCGTGTTCGAGCGCATCGGCTACATGCTCCTCCTGCTTGCGCACCGCCGCCTCGTTCATCAGCGGGCCGATATCGGGGTCGTCCATACCGCGCCCGAGGGTGAGCTTTTGCGTCGCTTCGGTGAACCGGCGGCAGAACTCCTCATAAATCGCGCGCTCCACGTAGATGCGGTTGGCACCCAGACAATCCTGCCCGGATGTGGCGAATTTCGCCTTGATCGTCTCCTCGACCGCCGTCTCCAGATCGGCGTTCCTGAACACGATCACCGGCGCGTGGCCGCCCAGTTCCATCACCAGTTTCTTCACGGTGCCCGCGCATTGGCGATAGAGCAACTGCCCGATATTGGTCGAGCCAGTGAAGCTCAGCGCGCGCACGCGGGTGTCTTGGGTCCACGGCTCCACCACCGTTGCGGCGCGGCCCGTCACCACGTTGAACACGCCCGCCGGGATGCCCGCGCGCTCCGCGAGTTCCGCGAGCGCCAGCGCCGAATAGGGCGTCTCTCCGCTCGGGTGCGCCACCACCGTGCAGCCCGCCGCCATCGCCGCCGCCGCCTTGCGCGTCAGCATCGCGGCGGGGAAATTCCACGGGGTGATGAGGGCAGCCACGCCCACCGGCTCCAGCCACAGCTCGACCTCGGCATCGGGCAGGTGGCTGGTCACGCCCTCGATATTGGGGCGCTTTGACTCTTCGGCGTAATATTCCACGAAACTCGCCGCATAGTCGATCTCGCCGCGCGCTTCCGAGAGGGGTTTGCCCTGCTCCAGCACCGTGATGCGCGCGAGGTCTTCCTTGTGCGCGATCATCAGATCGAACCAGCGGCGCAGCACGGCCGACCGGTCCTGCGGCAGGGTCATCGCCCAATCGTCGAACGCGTCCTGCGCGGCATCGACCGCCAGCCGCGCCTGATCGGCGCTGAGCGCGGCCACATCGCCAAGCACCGCGCCATCGGCGGGATTGCGCACGGCGAAGGTCTCTCCGCCGTCGCCGGCCACCCATTTTCCGCCCAGATAGGCGAAGTTGCGCACAAGGCGCGTGTCGGTGATCCCGTTACGGGTCCAGATCGCTGAGTGAGACATGAGGCCCTCCTTTATCGCAGAAGGATAGGCTGCGCGCGCAAAGGATGGGGCTGACTTTGTGCTCGAATGAAGATTTTTCTTCGGAAAAACCTGCTTCCAGCAGACGATTCAACCGAAAAACATCTCAAGCGGCGGCAGACGCGGGGATTTGACCGGCTTGGTCACGATATAGGTAAAATAGCGCGCCAGCCCGATGCGTGCCTCCAGCATCTCGTCGATCAGCCGCTGATAGGCGTCGATGTCGCGGGTGACGATCTGCATGAGATAATCGAACCCGCCACCCAGCGCCCAACAGGCCGTCACCTCGCCATATTGCTGCACGCTGTCCTCGAAGGCGCGAAAGCTTGCCGGGGTGTGATCGGCCAGTTCCACCGCGACGAACACCGTCACATGCGGCCCCAGCTTCTTGAGACTGATACGCGCGTGATAACCCTCGATAAGCCCTGCCTCCTCCAACCTTCGCAGCCGCTCCCAGCACGGGCTCGCCGAGAGGCCGACGCGGGCCGCCAGATCGGCCTTGGTGATGCGCCCCTCATCGGCCAGCACCCGCAAGATATCGAGATCGCGCGCGTCGAGCTTCATGGATGGATCACCGCAGCCCGCGCGCAACCGACAGGCCGGAGCCGCGCCGCGCCGGACGCCAAGGCATTGAACGGATTGACCAAAGCCGGATGATTCGCGAGGCTGGGCAAATTGACATGCTCCCTTTGCGGTGCAGGCAACTTGCAGGGATGACGCAATGGGGTCAACATGCCGCCAGAACCTGCTCTGAAAACGACACGGATTGACGGATTTCTCGGGCCGAGACCCAAGCGAACCGCCTATCCGGGCAAAAGCCACCAGCACGGGACCCGATCATGATTGAAAAAGACCTGCCCTTTTCCGCCGCCGAATATGCCCGCCGCCTCGACAAGACACGCGCGGCCATGGCGCGGCAGGGGCTTGAGGTGCTCTTCGTCACCGATCCCTCGAACCAGCACTGGATCACGGGCTATGACGGCTGGTCGTTCTACGTGCATCAGGGCGTGATCGTCCTGCCCGAGGCCGATCCGGTCTGGTGGGGGCGCAATCAGGATGCCAATGGCGCTGTGCGCACCGTGTGGATGACCGATGACCGGGTGATCGGCTATGCCGACAATTACGTGCAATCGACCGAGCGCCACCCGATGCAGGATCTGGCCGAACGCTTGCGCGGCATGGGACTGGCGGACAAGCGCATCGGCGTGGAGATGGACAATTACTATTTCTCCGCCAAGGCCATGGACGTGCTGCGCGCGGAACTGCCCGAGGCCACGTTGCTTGACGCAACGGCGCTGGTGAACTGGCAGCGCGGGGTGAAATCCGATGAGGAGCTGGCCTTTATCCGCAAGGCCGCGGCAATCTCGGAAAAGATCACCGACGGGCTGATGGAGCGGGTCGAGCCGGGTATCCCCAAGAACGAGATCGTGGCCGAGATCTTCCGCGACGCGATCCGGGGCGTTGACGGGGCCTGGGGCGACTATCCGGCCATCGTGCCCTTGCTGCCCTCGGGCTCGGATGCCGCAGCCCCCCACCTGACATGGAACGGGCGCGCCTTCGCCACCGGCGAGGCGACCTTTTTCGAGATATCCGGCTGCTACCGCCGCTATCACGCGCCGTTCTGCCGGACATTGTTTCTGGGCAAGCCGCCGCAATTCCTGCTCGACGCCGAAAAGGCGCTGGTCGAGGGGCTGGAAGCGGGGCTGGAGGCGGCAAAGGCCGGCAACCGTGCCTGCGACATCGCCAATGCGCTTGCCGCCCCGCTGGAACGCGCGGGCATCGAGCGCGGTGCGCGCTGCGGCTATCCCATCGGCCTGAGCTACCCGCCCGACTGGGGCGAGCGTACGATATCCCTGCGCGCCGAGGACGAGAGCGTGCTGGAGCCGGGCATGACCTTCCATTTCATGCCCGGTCTCTGGATGTCCGACTGGGGGCTCGAGATCACCGAATCGATCCTCATCACCGAGAGCGGCCCGGCGGAAACCTTCTGCAACCGCCCCCGCAAGATGTATGTCAAGGACTGAGGCCGCGCCCTTCATCTTGCCGCAAATATCCCGGGGAGTGTGAGGGGCTGGCCCCTCACGCCGCCGCTTGCATCAGCCCCTCGGCCCGGATCTGGCGCTCGGCCTCGTCGAGCGATTGCCAGGCGCGCTCGATCAGCGTGTCGATCTCGGATTTGGAAATCACCAGCGGCGGCGAGATGATCATGCGGTCGCCGACATGGCGCATCACCAGGTTGTTGGCAAAGCACCGTTCGCGGCAGATATAGCCCACGGTGCCCGGCTCGGAGGCGAACTTGGCGCGGTTGGCCTTGTCGGGCGTGAGCGCGATGGAGCCCATCAGCCCCACGATCCGCGCCTCGCCCACCAGGGGATGCTCGGCAAGGCTCTCCCATTTTTGCTTGAGATAGGGCCCGGTGTCTTGCGCCACGCGCTCGATGATCCGCTCTTCCTCGAGGATGCGCAGGTTTTCCAGCGCCACCGCGCAGGACACGGGATGCCCGGAATAGGTATAGCCGTGGTTGAACTCGCAGGCGTTGATAACCTTGGCCACACGGTCGTTGACGATAGAGCCGCCGATGGGCGCATAGCCCGACGAGAGGCCCTTTGCGATGGTCATGATGTCGGGGCGGATGCCCATGGTCTGGCTGCCGAACCAGTTGCCGGTGCGCCCGAACCCGCAGATCACCTCGTCGGCGATCAAGAGGATGCCGTATTTGTCGCAGATCCGCTGGATTTCCGGCCAATAGCTGTCAGGCGGGATGATCACGCCCCCCGCGCCCTGCACCGGCTCGCCGATGAAGGCGGCAATGCGGTGGGGTCCGAGTTCCTCTATCTTTTCTTCCAACTGCCGCGCACGGGCGAGGCCGAAGGCCTCGGGGTCCATGTCGCCACCTTCTGCATACCAATGCGGCTGGTCGATATGGTGGATGTCCGGGATCGGCATTCCGCCTTGCGCGTGCATTCCCGCCATGCCCCCCAGCGAGGCGCTGCCCATGGACGATCCGTGATAGCCGTTCTTGCGCGAGATGATGATCTTGCGCTCGGGCTCGCCCATCTCGGCCCAGTAGGTGCGGACCATGCGGATATTGGTGTCGTTCGCCTCGGATCCCGAGCCGGCATAAAAGATGTGGTTGAGATCGTCCGGTGCCAGCTCCGCCAGCTTGGCCGCAAGCGCGATGGCGGGCACGTGGCTGGTCTGGAAGAAGGTGTTGTAGAACGGCAATTCGCGCATCTGGCGCGCCGCCGCCTCGACCAGTTCCTCGCGCCCGTAGCCTACGTTGACGCACCAGAGCCCGGCCATGCCGTCGAGGATCTCGTTGCCCTCGCTGTCGGTGAGCGTCACGCCGCGCGCGCGGGTGATGATCCGCGCGCCTTTCGTGCCCAACTCGTCGCCATGGGTGAAGGGATGCATGTGATGCGCGGCGTCAAGCGCCTGAAGCTCGGCCGTGGGCAGGTGGTTGGTGATCGCGGTCATGGCGGTCCCTTTCGGTCCTGGGAATCGGGGGGGCGGCCCGGTCAGCCGCTTTGCGCCAAGAATATGATCAAATTTTTTGCTGTCAATCGAATCAGTGACCCCGCGCCGCCTGCGCAAGGGATTGCCGCACCTGCTCCATTCCCTGCACCACATCGGCGCGGATCGCCTCGGCGGCGGCCTCACCGTTTCGTGCGCGCATGGCCTCGAGCAGGTCCTTGTGCTTGTCAGGCAGGCCCTGCGTGCCGACCCGCCCGCACACCACCCGCAACGACGGGCCAAAGCGCAGCCAAAGACCATCCGCGACATCGGCAAGGATCGGCGCATCGGCAATCTCGTAAATACGCCGATGAAAGCGGTAGTTGAGTTCGAGATAGCCGCGCATGTCCCCGCGCAGGATCGCGCGATCTAGATCGTCGTCGATGACGGTCAGCCCGCGCAGGTCAGCGGCGTTTGCCCGCGCCGTGGCGCGCTCTGCCAGATGTGGATCAAGCCATTGACGGGCATAGATCAATTCGCCCACATGCCCGGCATCGAGCAGGGGCACGCAAACCCGCCTGTTGCCCTGAAATTCAAGCGCCCCCTCGGCGATCAGCCGCCGCAATGCCTCGCGCACCGGGGTCATGCCCGCGCCGAGACGGTCGCACAGGCCCTGGATCGTCACCGCCTGTCCCGGTGCCAGATCGCCAAAGAGCACGAGATCGCGCAACTGGCGGTAAATCGTCTCATGCGCCGGAAGGCGCGAGACGGCGGCTGACTCGCTGCCCGTTTTCCGTGCTGTCTTCTGCATCCTTGCGCCCTCTTCGATCCTTGCCGCAACTCCATACTTGCGAGTTTAGCGGCTGCATGAAAACATTACCATATTGCCAGACGCGCGATTTTTTGATCAAATCCGCGACAAGGCAGGAAACGTGCCGAACCAACGGGAGAAGATAATGCGACATCTGATGATGACCACCACCGCGGCGCTTGCCCTCACGGCTTTCGCCGCCCAGGCACAGGAAGTGCGCGTCTACAACTGGTCCGACTATATCGACGAAGGTCTTCTGACCAAGTTCGAGCAGGAGACCGGGATCAAGTTGATCTATGACGTGTTCGACAGCAACGAGGTGCGGGAAACCAAGATGCTCGCCGGGGGATCGGGCTATGACGTGGTCGTGCCCACAGGCACGTTCCTTCAGCGTCAGATCACGGCAGGGGCGTTTCAGAAGCTCGACAAATCGAAGCTGCCCAATCTCGAGAACATGTGGGACGTGATCGAGGCGCGCACCGAGCAATACGACCCCGGGAACGCCTATTCGATCAACTACATGTGGGGCACCACCGGCATCGGCGCGAATGTCGGCAAGGTGACCGAGATCCTTGGCGACGATGCGCCGCTCGACAGTCTCGAGCTGGTGCTCAACCCCGAGAACATGGCCAAGCTGGCCGAATGCGGTGTGCATTTCCTCGATGCGCCCGCCGAGATGATCCCGATGGCGCTCAAATATATCGGCGAGGACCCCAACAGCCATGACCCGGACGTGATCGCCAAGGCCGAACCGGTGCTGAGCGCGGTGCGCCCGTATATCCAGAAATTCCACAGTTCGGAATACATCAACGCGCTCGCCAACGGCGATATCTGCGTGGCTGTCGGCTGGTCGGGTGACATCCTTCAGGCGCGCGACCGCGCCGACGAGGCCGATAACGGCGTCGAGATCGTCTATAACGCCGCCATCGAAGGCGCGCAGATGTGGTTCGACCAGATGGCCATTCCGGTTGACGCGCCCAACCCGGATGCGGCGCATGTGTTCCTCAACTTCATCATGGACGCCGAGAACATGGCCGCCGCCTCGAACTATGTCTATTACGCCAATGGCAACGCGGCCTCGAAGGAGTTTCTCGAAGAGGACGTGATCGGCGACCCGGCGATCTACCCGTCGCAGGCAGCGATGGACAACCTCTTCACCACCACGCCCTATCCGGCCAACGTGCAGCGGACCGTTACCCGCCTCTGGACCAAGATCAAGTCCGGCACCTGAGTCCGCATCCGGCCCGCGCCCCATCGGCGCGGGCCTTTTTCCACCGATAATCAGCCGGGGGCACTAATGGGGCAGACCGTCTTCGAGCCGTGGAACGATCCCGAGGCAAAACCGCTCATCCAGTTCAAGGGCGTCACCAAGCGGTTCGGCGATTTCACCGCCATCGACAACCAGACATTCGACATCTACGAGCGTGAATTCTTTGCCCTGCTCGGCCCCTCGGGCGGTGGCAAGACAACGATGATGCGGATGCTGGCAGGCTTCGAGAAGCCGACCGAGGGCACGATCCTTCTGGGCGGCAAGGACATCGCCCCCATCCCGCCCAACAAGCGCGCGGTGAACATGATGTTCCAGTCCTACGCGCTCTTTCCGCATCTCTCGGTCTGGGAGAATATCGCTTTCGGCCTCAAACGCGACGGCAGGCCCAAAGACGAGATCGCGGCGCGCGTGGAGGAGATGCTCAAGCTCACCCGCCTCACGCAATTCGCAAAGCGCAAGCCGCACCAGATTTCCGGCGGCCAGCGGCAGCGCGTGGCCCTCGCGCGCAGCCTTGCGAAGGCGCCCAAGCTGCTCTTGCTCGACGAACCCCTGGGCGCGCTCGACGCCAAGCTGCGCACCGCGACGCAATTCGAGTTGATGGATATTCAGGAAAAGACCGGCACCACATTCGTCATCGTCACCCACGATCAGGAAGAGGCGATGACCGTCGCGTCGCGCGTGGCCGTGATGGACAATGGCCGCATCATCCAGGCCGACACGCCCGCGCGCATCTACGAGACGCCCAATTCCGTCTATGTCGCGGACTTCATCGGTGAGGTGACGATCATCACCGGCAAGGCGCACAAATCCGGCGCGGGATACGAGATCCACTATGCCGAAGGGGTGCCGCCGCTTTATGCCGAGTCAGAGACCGCCTTCGAGAATGGCGACACCTGCCATATCGCGCTGCGCCCCGAAAAGGTGGCGATCAGCGCCGAACGCCCCGAGGACCGGCGCAACGCGGTCGAGGGCACGATCATCGACATCGCCTATCTGGGCAATCTCTCGACCTATCACGTCAAGCTGCCGTCGGGGCAGATGATCAAGGCCCAGACCGCCAATACCCGGCGCCTCTCGCGGCGCGACTTCACATGGGAGGACACGGTGTGGCTCTCGTGGACCGACACCGCCGCCGTGCTGCTGAGGGAGTGAGGGGATGCGCCGTTTCCTGCTGATCGCGCTGCCCTATGGCTGGCTTCTGGCGCTCTTTCTTGTGCCCTTCATCATTGTGCTCAAGATATCGCTGTCGGATATCGCGCTTGCGATCCCACCCTATACCCCCACACTCGATTTCGGCGCGGGCTTGGCCGGGGTCAGGGAGTTTCTGTCACAACTCGACTTCGAGAATTTCATCTTCCTCACGCAGGACGATCTCTATTGGAAGGCCTACCTGTCGTCGCTGCAAATCGCCGTCATCGCCACGGCACTCACACTTCTCGTGGGCTATCCCATCGCCTATGGCATGGCCAATGCGCCCGATCATTGGCGACCCACGCTGATGATGCTGGTGATCCTGCCGTTCTGGACCTCGTTCCTGATCCGGGTCTATTCATGGATGGGGATCCTGTCGAACGAAGGCTATCTCAATCAGTTCCTGCTCTGGATCGGCGTGATTTCCACGCCGCTCACCATCCTGAACACGCCGACCGCGGTCTATATCGGCATCGTCTACACCTATCTGCCGTTCATGATCCTGCCGATCTATTCGGCGCTGGAACGGATGGATGGATCATTGCTGGAGGCGGCCGAGGATCTCGGCTGCTCGCGCCTCTCGGCCTTTTGGCTGGTGACGGTGCCCTTGTCGAAAAACGGCATCATCGCGGGGTGTTTTCTGGTGTTCATCCCGGTGATCGGCGAGTTTGTCATTCCTTCGCTTCTGGGCGGCTCGCAGACGCTGATGATCGGCAAGGTGCTGTGGGAGGAGTTCTTCAACAACCGCGACTGGCCGGTGGCAAGCGCCGTGGCGGTGATCCTGCTGCTGATCCTGATCGTTCCCATCGTGCTCTTTCAGATCAACCAGCAAAAGCAGCGGGAGGCCGAGGAATGAGGCGCGATACGTTCCCGAAATCTTCAGAAGATTTCGGGCCGATTTCTTTTGAAGAAATCGGCCACCGGAGGCCACGCACATGAGACGGCTCACATGGTTCAACACCACCTCGCTCACGCTCGGCTTTGTCTTTCTCTACCTGCCGATGCTCATTCTCATCATCTACAGCTTCAATGCCTCGCGGCTGGTGACGGTCTGGGCCGGGTTCTCGACGCAATGGTATGGCACGCTGTTTTCCAATCAGGGTTTCATCGACGCGGCCAAGGTCACGCTCAAGGTCGCGGTGGCGTCGTCCACCGTCGCCACGGTTCTGGGGACGATGGCAGCGCTCGTGCTGGTGAGGGTGGGGCGCTTTCCGGGCCGGACGCTGTTTTCGGGAATGATCTACGCGCCGCTTGTGATGCCCGAGGTGATCACCGGCCTGTCGCTTCTGCTTTTGTTCATCGGGATCGGGCTTGACCGGGGTATTTTCACCATCATCCTCGCGCATACCACATTTTCCATGGCCTTCGTCGCGGTGGTGGTGTCGTCGCGGCTGATGACCTTCGACCGCTCGCTGGAGGAGGCGGCGCTTGATCTTGGGTGTTCGCATTTCGACGCCTTCCGCCTTGTCACCCTGCCGATCATCGCGCCGGCGGTCATCTCGGGCTGGCTTCTGTCGTTCACGCTGTCGCTCGACGATCTGGTGATCGCGTCGTTTACGGCCGGACCATCCGCCACAACGCTGCCAATCAAGATATGGTCGGCGGTGCGCCTTGGCGTCTCGCCCGAGATCAACGCGCTTTCGACCATCATGATCGGAATCGTCGCCGTTGGCGTGATCAGTGCCTCGCTGATCACCAAGCGTTCGGCGCTGCGCCGCGAGGCCGAGGAGCGCGCCGCGGTTCAGGGATGAGGCGCGTCTTTCCCGACCATGCTTACGGCGAGGGGCCGCGCGCGCGTTGTTTCTGGCCTGACACCGCCACGCCGCCCGACTATCCGCGCGCCGACGGGCCGATCACCTGCGACGTGGCGGTGATCGGCGCGGGCTTTGCCGGGCTGTCGGCGGCGCTGCATCTGGCCGAGGCAGGGCAGGATGTGCGCGTGTTCGAGGCACAAACACCGGGCTGGGGCGCGTCGGGGCGCAATGGCGGGTTCTGCTGTCTCGGTGGGTCGGCGGCCTCTGATGCGATGCTGCGCCAGATGCATGGCGAGGAGGCCCGCCGCGCGTATCGGCGGACCGAAGTCGAGGCGGTGCGCGTGGCGCAGGACCTCATCAGGCGTCACGGGATCACCGCCGACACCCATTCCGACGGCGAGACCCTGCTCGCCCATACCCCACAGGCGGCCGCCTCTTTCCCCGCGCGTGCCGCGCGCATCGCCGAGAATTACGGCGTGACGCCCGTGCTGATCCCCGGCGAGGAACTGGCGCAGGCAGGGATGCGCGGCCCGTTTCACGCAGCCCTCACAACACCGCTTGGCTTCGCGCTCAACCCGATGAAATACGCGCTTGGACTGGCAAGGGCCGCAACGCGGGCAGGGGCGCGGATCCATGCCCGCTCCCCCGTCACCGCGATCCGGCAGGACGGCGCGTTTCACCTGACCACGGGCCGGGCGCGGATCACAGCGCGCCGCCTGATCGTGGCGACCAATGGCTATTCGTCGGACGATCTGCCCGGCTGGATGCGGGCGCGCTATCTGCCCACGCAATCCAACGTGATCGTCACCCGCCCGATGAGCGATGACGAGCTTGCCGCGCAGGGCTGGACCACGCGGCAGATGTGCTATGACGACCGGTTCTTTCTGCATTATTTCCGGCTGATGCCAGATAACCGGATGCTCTTCGGGATGCGCGGCGGGCTGTTTTCCTCGGCCCGGTTCGATGCCCGGATGCATCGCACGATCCGCAGGCATTTCGAGGCGATGTTCCCGGCATGGCGCCATGTCGAGACCCCGCATAGCTGGAACGGCCTTCTGTCGCTTGCCCCGGACCTCACGCCCTATGCCGGGCCGATCCCCGACATGCCGGGGGCCTTTACCGGGCTCAGCTATCACGGCAACGGTGTGGCGATGGCCAGTTATGCAGGCGCGCTGCTTGCCGATCTGGCGATGGACCACGCGCCGCGTAACCCCTATCCCGAGATCATGAAAAAACCGCCCCGGCGCTGGCCGTTGGGGCGGTTCCGGCGGGCGATGATGTGGCCGCCCTATGCGCTTGCGGTGCTGCGCGGCGAATGACCGTTCAGCCCGGCCCGATCATGAAGCAGGTGACTTTCTTGGCCTGAAGGCGTCGGCAGGCAAGATCGGCACTCTCGCGGCTTAGCCCCATGAAATTCGCGTCGAACCCCGCAGGCCGCTTGACCACCTTGCGCAGGCTGCCATCAAGCGTCGCCATCTCCGACAGCGCGGTCTGCAAGAGCACCTGTCGCGCCTTGTATTCGCTCGGGTAACGCCCGACATTCACGCCCCAGTGCCGCCCGTCCGAGGTGGAGAGGCGCGTGACAACCTCGGGCGTGGCCTCGGCCACGACCTCGACCGCCTGCGTGATCTCCGGCCTCGGCTCGGGGCGGCGCGAGACATCGGGTGCGACCTCGGCCACGACCTCCGGCACAGCCTGAAGCTTGGCCGCGGCCTCGGCAGCGGCCATGACCGCGCGCTCGATGGTCGCGGAATCGGTCACCGCCACCTGCACCGGCGCTGCCGCACCCGGCCGCAGTTGCGGGCGCAGGCTCTTTTTGACAGCGGCGGCGGCAGTCAGCCGCACGGTCTTGCCCGCAAGGTTGGGGCGCGCCTGCCCTTCGGCGATCATGATCGGGGCGGTGCCGGCCTTGCCCATGTAGGCGGGGCGTTGCGGGGCCACGACCGCCACCCGCGTCGACGCCTTGCGAAACCCGAGATCGAGCAATTCGGCCACCTTGGCATTGCGCGACGCCGTGGAATTGCCGCCAAAGACCGTGGCGATGATCCGCACGCCGCCCCGTTCTGCGCTTGCGGTCAGGTTGAACCCGGCCGCGTTGGTGTAGCCGGTCTTGATCCCGTCCGCGCCACGATAGCTGCTCAGCATCTGTCGGTTGGTGTGGCGCACTCTGGCCACCCCCGCATCGGCCTCAAGCCGCGAGAAGAGATTGTAGTATTGCGGATAATCGTAGAAGACGTGTCGCCCGAGAATGCTCATGTCGCGCGCGCTCGACAGGTGCCCCGCCTCGGTCAGGCCATGGGCGTTCTTGAAATTCGTGCGGGTCATTCCCATCGCCTTGGCGGTGCGATTCATGCGCCGCGCGAATTGCGCCTCCGACCCTTCGATCGCCTCGCCAAGGGCTGTCGCCGCGTCATTGGCCGAGCGCACGGCGGCGGCGCGGATGAGATAGCGCAGCTTGATCCGCTGCCCGGCCCGCAAGCCCAGCTTGCTCGGCGGCTCCGACGCGGCGTGGCGCGATATGGTCACCATGTCGTCGAGCCCGATTTCGCCATTCTCGACCGCCTCGAAGACCACGTAAAGCGTCATCATCTTGGTGAGCGAGGCCGGGTGCAGCGGCGTATCGGCATTCTGGGAATAGAGCACCTTGCCGTTGCGTGCATCCATGACAAAGCCGGCATAGGGTGCCGCCGCCGCGCTCAACGGCACGACAACCAGCATCCAAACGGCTGCCAATACGACCAAACCCCATAGAAGAGGCTGCCTGCCCCATGTTTTCATTGAACCGCTCTCTACTGCCTCGCGCTGCCACATTTTTGCGGTCAGCTTTATTGTTGCGAGAATGGTATCACATCAAGAGCGTTGATTAAAGCACGAATTTATATAGAAAATTTCACAAGAGCGCGCGCCGCTCAGGGAACATCTTGTGGTCGGACCCCAACGTTTCCCAACATGAACGGTTTGCGCCCCTCAGCGCGATTGCTCATGCTCGAAGCGCTGCCGCGCGATGGCCTCGTTGCGTTCGGCCTTCTGCTGGTCCGACAGCGCCTTTTCCACATAGCTGAGATGCGCCTCGACGGCGGCGCGCGCCGCGCGGGAATCGCGCGCCTGGATCGCGGTGTTGATCGCCCGGTGCTGATCAAGAAGCGCGCCGCGAGTCGTGCGCTGCTTGAACATGACCTGACGGTTGTAGAACACCCCCTCGCGCAGAAGCTGGAACATCGAGCGCATCATGTGCAGCATGATGACGTTATGGCTCGCCTCGATGATCGCCATGTGAAACTCGGCATCGAGCCGCGCCTCGTCGGCGGGGTTGGTTTTTTTATGGGCCGCCTCCATCTTGTCCATGATGGTCTGGATCACCCGCAGGTCGGTATCGGACGCCAGCCGCGCCGCCCGGCACGCGGCAAGCCCCTCCAGATCGCGGCGAAAGCCGATATAGTCGAACACCGCCTCGTCATGATCGGCGAAAAGCCGGATCAGGGCGGGCGAGAACGCGCTCCCCAGAACATCGGCCACGTAAACACCCGCGCCGGCCCGCGTGCTGAGCAGCCCCTTGCCCTGAAGATCGGCCACCGCCTCGCGCAGCGAGGGGCGCGACACGCCCAGTTTCTCGGCCAGTTCGCGCTCGGCGGGCAGCCGCTCACCGGGGCGCAGGATTCCGCGGAGGATAAGTTTCTCGATCTGCCGCGTCACGGCGGTCGAGAGCTTTTCGGGGGTGACCTTTTCAAATGGCATTGCGCTGTCCTGAAACGACTGGTCAAATCATATGACCAGACAGGGGGTCCGGCAATCCCCACGCGCCATTGATTTCCCTGTCCGCGTCCCATCTTCTATGATGAGACTTCAGAGGAGACCGACATGCCCCACTATCACAAGGACCCGGCGCGGATCGCCGCCCTTACCGCCGAGCAATACCGCGTCACCCAGAAAAACGGTACGGAACGCCCCGGCACGGGCACCTATCTGACCAACAAGGCGCCGGGCATCTATGTGGACATCGTCTCGGGCGAGCCGCTTTTCGCCAGTTCCGACAAGTTCGAGTCGGGCTGCGGCTGGCCGAGTTTCACCAAGCCGATCACGCCTGCGCATGTGGTGGAAAAACATGATTTCACGATGGGCATGATCCGCACCGAAGTCCGCAGCCGCGACGGCGACAGCCATTTGGGCCATGTCTTTCCAGACGGGCCGCGCGACCGGGGGGGCCTGCGCTATTGCATCAACTCGGCGAGCCTGCGATTCATCCATCGGGACGACATGGAGGCCGAAGGCTATGGGGATTATCTCGATCAGGTGGAGGATGTGACATGAGCGAACGCGCGGTTCTGGCGGGGGGCTGTTTCTGGGGGATGCAGGACCTTGTCCGCAAGCTTGACGGGGTGATTTCCACCCGCGTCGGCTATACCGGGGGCGATGTGCCCAATGCCACCTATCGCAACCACGGCACCCATGCCGAGGGGATCGAGATCATCTTCGATCCTGCGCGCATCAGCTATCGGCGGCTCTTGGAATTCTTCTTCCAGATCCACGATCCGACCACGGTCAACCGGCAGGGCAACGATGTGGGCCTCAGCTATCGCTCGGCGATTTACTATTGCTCCGAGGAGCAGAGGGCCGAGGCGCTGCGCACCATCGCCGATGTCGAGGCGTCCGGCCTCTGGCCCGGCAAGGTGGTGACCGAGGTGGAACCCGTGGGCGATTTCTGGGAGGCGGAGCCCGAGCATCAGGACTATCTCGACCGTTTTCCGCAGGGCTACACTTGCCACTTCCCCCGCGCGGACTGGGTTCTGCCGCGCCGCACGGAAGAGGTCTGAACGGGGCCGAGGGCGCACAGGGCGGGGTGTTCCCTGCCCTGTGCGCGCCGTGCAGCGGTCACTTGACCGATTTGCCCGCGATCACGGTGGCATTCTTGCCGCTGTTGGAATTCGCGGTGGCAAGGACCTTGGGCTTTTCCTTCTTCGGCTTCTTGGCCTCGCGGTTGCTCTGGCTTTTACCTTTGGACATGGGAGCGTCTCCTGAAAGATCCCGGTCGGGCGGGATGCCGGACCGGTCCGTGCTCAGGGGATCAGGGGGCCTGACAGGGTCAGGGCGATGAGCCCTCGGGCGCAGCGGGCACGGCGCGGGGCCGGTGCTGCATCGGCGAAGATATGCCTGCCGGGGCGTGGCGGCAAGGGGCGCGACCGGGCCGCACGCACTTCTCCGTTATCCTCGCGCAGACGGCGATCCCCTGCAAGCGGCGCATGGGGTCCAAGTTTCAGCGTTTGCGGTCGCGGCGGCTCGACATCGGCTGAAAGGCGACACCGACATGCGCCTCGCAATAGGGCTTGCCGCTCTGGACCGGCAGGCCGCAGAACCAGAAATCGGGTGTCGCCGGATCGCCCACGGGCCATTTGCAGGTCCGTTCGGTCAACTCCATCAGCGTGAGTTTTTTCGCCTTCTTCTCGATCGCGCTGACCTTGGCGAGGGCCTCGGGGTCGATCTCGTTGGCCGAAGGCTGCGGCGGCAGCGGACGGCCCGCCGGGATGATCGCCTTGGCACGCGCCTGCGAGACGGTCTGGACCGGTTCCGGCTCGGTGGCCTCCACCGGCCTGGGCGCGGCGGGCTTGGGTGCTACGGGCTTGGGCGCGGGCGCGGCAACCTCGGGCGCGGGCGTCTCGGGCGCGGGCGTCCCGCCGCCGCCATTGCGGTTCGAGAGGCCAAGCCTGTGCACCTTGCCAATGACCGCATTGCGCGTGACACCGCCCAATTCCTTGGCGATCTGGCTGGCGGACTGGCCTTCTGTCCACATCTTCTTCAACAGATCGACGCGCTCATCGCTCCACGACATTCGGGGCTTCCCTTGATGGTAAAAGGCGCGCGATGGCACCGAAGCGCCCGCCCGCCTTGTCATTCGGATCAGGGGCCTATTCTAATCACTCGACGGTGAGTTACAAGGCACCGAATCGCGTGAGCCGGAAAAGGAGCGCCACCATGACCGCCGCCAGGACCGATGCCCCCGAGCCGCATCCGCAGCCCATGGGCGCGCGGCGCTTCGGCCGGGTCAACTGGCTGGGCCTCTGGACGCTGGCCGAGCGCGAGAATCGCCGCTTTCTTGCGGTCTGGACCCAGACATTGCTGGCACCGCTGGTCACGGCGGCGCTCTTCATGGTGATCTTCACCATTGCCATCGGGCCGCATCGGGGCGCGGTGATGGGCGTCGATTTCACCACCTTCATAGCACCCGGCATCCTGATGATGACGGTGATCCAGAACGCCTTTGCCAACACCTCCTCCTCGGTGGTTATTTCCAAGGTGCAGGGCAATATCGTCGACACGCTGATGCCGCCGTTGTCGGGGGGCGAGTTGCTGCTTGGCTATCTCGCGGGCGGTGTAGGGCGCGGGGCGCTGGTGGCAACGGCGATAACGGTCGGGTTCTGGCTGGTGCTTGGGATCGTGCCCGCGCATCCCGTGTGGCTCATCGTGTTCGTAATGCTGGGGGCGACGCTGCTGAGCGCGGTGGGGCTGGTCGCGGGGATATATGCCAACAAGTTTGACCAGATGGCGGCGATCACCAATTTCATCGTCACCCCGCTCGCATTTCTCTCGGGCACGTTCTACTCGGTCGAGGCGCTGCCGCCCGCGCTTTATGCGGTCACCCATGTGAACCCGGTGTTTTATCTCATCGACGGGGTGCGCTTTGGTATGATCGGTGTCTCGGACAGCGCGCCGATGCTGGGGCTTGGCGTGGCAGGGGCGGTGACGCTTGCGGTATGCCTCCTCGCCTGGGTGATGCTGGCGCGGGGCACGCGCCTCAAGGTGTGAGCCGCCTGCGACCAAAACGCAACACATTCAAACACGCAAATAGATTAATTTTTTTGCACTTTTTCCGATGCGAACGGAACGGTTTAATGCACGTCGCAGGTTTCAGGATCGTGAGGCGCCCTTGAAGGACTCACGTGCGGGTGGGCCATACCGGACACCCCCAGAAGATGAAGCGCTGCCTGTCGTGTGTTACGCCACGGGATGCGTGGCCCCTATCTCCGAGAACAGTGACATCAAATAAACCGCAGGAGTTCCTGATGAAAAATTTCCATCGCAGCCGCGCAAGCTATTTGTACGCGTCCGTGGCCCTGACGATGCTTTGCGCAAGCCCCTTGATGGCTGGCGAGGTTACCGGATTTGTGGGCGTCTTCGGTGACGGCTTCGTTCTTGTCGACGAGGACGAGAACGTGGTGGCCCCCGGTCTCAAGCCGGTGACCGTGGCCCCGAACAACGATGACAGGACCTCCGCCAACGGATTCTCGCCCTCGAGCGGCCCCGGCGTGACCGAGCTTGATTACAACTGCATCATGGCCAGCAACGATCTGGTCTGTGACGCCCCTCCGGGGGATGGCAAGCGCTACAAGACCAACCTGACGGGTCGTGGCCCGCTTGACCTTGCCTTTGCCACCTCGAACTCTGGCGGCGTGACCGAATACTTCAACTTCGGCAAGACCACCAACCAGACCAACGCGCGCCTGCTGGGCTTTGACATGCAACTCGGCACCGGGACCGGGGACGATTTTGTGGTGATGGACACGGCCCTTGCGCCCGAAGCGGGGGTGTTCTTCGACCAACTCGTGCCGCTCTCGGCGCGGGCCAGTGAATGGCCCGGTCTCGACGGCTCGGGCGAGGGTCAGAACCCGCTGCAACGCATCTTTTTCCCCGGCGGCCTCTTCGGCAGCGGCGGGCAGGAAGGCGAGATCGGCTTTTTCACCGCCGTGCCGGATGGTCTGACCAGCGCCGAAATCGACGATTTCCTGACGGCGGCCAGCGCCGGCTTCGTGGCCGCGCCCTCGACGGATCTGACCACGATCGATGCAAGCTTCCTGTTCGGAGATGCGCACCTCGCGCTCTTTGGCGACGGCTTGCTGCCGCGCTCGGTCATCCCGACGGGCCTTTTCTGGGACGACAATGACAACCCCACCGACGAAAGTGCCCTGATCGCGTGGTTCAGCCCGGCGGAGGATGCCTGGATCTATGGCAGCATCGCGCTTGACGATCCCGGCACCGCCGAGAACGAGGTCGATCTGCGCCTGGCCGAACTTGCGACGGCCGCAGGCGTCGATGTCGCTGACCTGCAATACACGCCCGGCGATACGGTCCCTGCGGACGTCGTGGCAATTCTCGAAGGTGGCGGTGTGTTTGCCGCAGCGGGGATCGAGGACCTGTCCAACCTCAACCTCAACTTCTCTTTCGATGTCGGTGATATCGAGGCCGGGGAGTTCACCCTGCGGATCGCGCCCCGCTTTGCCGAACTGGTTGCCGAGACCGTGACCGCGAGCCAGTTCAGCACGGCTGCAACACTCGATCTGGCCAATGTGCCGTTCCTCGGCACGCTGGAAGAGCGGCAACCCTATCTCGACCTGATCGACCAACTGGTCGTGGCCGGGAACGAGGGTGAGGAAGGTCTCGCCGCCCAGAACCGGGCCCTTGACAGCATGGGCTTCAACTTTCTTGAAACCTATACCGGCCTTTCGTTCGGAATCGTGCAGGAACAGATCTACGCACTCAGCACGCCGGCCGATCTGGGCCGCCCGGGTGAGGCCACGATTTCGACCCAAGGCGGCAACTGGCGCACCCTCGGCAACAACCTGGACGCGTTCTTCGCGATTTCGGGCAGCACCGGAGACGTTGATCCGAACGGCGCCAATCTCGGCTATGACTTCGACACCTACAGCGTGACGGCCGGTCTGGCCATGCACCTGACCGAGACCCTTACAGCCGGGATCATGGTGGGCTATGGCGACGGCGATGCCGATATCGACAACGGTCTCGGCAAGATCGAGGTCGACGGGGCGTCGGTGGCGGGGTTCGTGCAGAACCGGTTTGCCAACGGTGCGTCGCTGCGTGGCTTCCTTGGATATCAGGATCTGTCCTTTGACAGCGAACGCAACATCTTCATTCCGGGCAATCCGGTGCAGACGGCCCGAGGCGATACCGACGGCTCTGTGTTCTTCGCCGGGGTGACGGGCGATCTGCCCCTCTACAAGACGCAAACCTTCGATTTCGGGCTTATGGCGGCGGTCGAATACTACGACACCGAGATCGACGGTTTCACGGAAACGGGTGCCGGTATCCTCAACCTGACGGTCGGCAAACAGGACACCGACATGACGGTGGCCCGCCTCGGCGTGCGCGCACGCGGTGCCTATGGCAATCTGCGGCCCTATGGCCACCTGGCCTGGGCGACGCGGAACGGCGATGACCTCGACGTGGGCACGTCGCTCGGCGGGCTGTTGCCGGGAAGCACGCAGGTCGCAGGCGCGGATGACGACTGGCTCGACGTTGGTCTTGGCCTTGTTGTCGATGCCGGCCAGAGCGGTCAACTGCGGGCTGAATACCGCGGTGCATACTCGGACGACTACACCCGCAATACCGCGCGGCTGTCCTACGAGATCCGCTTCTGATCCATGATGTCGCCGCGTTGGCGGCGACATCTCCGTGAACACGCGGGGCCGGGACACGCAAATGTGTCTCGGCCCCGTGCCGTTATCAAATGGCAATCGGACCCGGGGATCGCCCGGCCTCTGGCATGTATCGCCGGTCGGGAGGCGTCGCAGGCCCCCACGCGCCCGGATAACACCGCCCATTGCGTTGAGGCTCAGCCGCGCGCCGTGAGCGCACAGACATGGCGCACCTTGCGCCCGTCGCGGAAATAGTCGCGCATCCCGCGCCGGTCCGGGCCCAGGATCATCGCATGATCGAGCCAGACCAGATCCAGACCAAGCGCCTCGGCCATGAATTCGGTCGCGCGCAGGCTGGGCACGCCGACGACAGTGTGTGTCTGACCGCCCACCTCGGTCACCGCGTTCAGCGGGTTGTCCACCGCCTCCTTCAGCACCTGGATCATGGCGTTGTCGAGGGTGATGAACTCGCTGTCGATGATGATGAGGTGCGCCCCAAGCCTGCGCGCCAGCGACAGCAGGCGGAAATGATCCATGACATGATAGAAGATGCCGTAGACCGCGATCACGTCGAACCGCTCGGCCGCCGCAACGCGCGCTTCCATTTCGGCGAAAAGGTCGTTCTCGACCAGCCGCACACGGCCCTTGAAGGGGGTTTCGGGAAAGGCGTGAAAACGTGCGATCAACTCGGCACGCGCCTCTACCCCCACCACCTCGGCGGCACCCGCCGCCGCCAGCGCATAGGACCAGCGTCCGTCATGCGCCGCAAGGTCCAGCACGCGCGCACCCGCGATCTGTTCTTCGAAAGGTGCGATCAGCAGTTTATGGCGTTGCGCCAGCCGATAAAGCGTCGTCTCGTTCTCGTCATAGGGCGGCAGATTCCGCAGAAAGCCGAAAAGGCCGCTCATGCGCAGATCTGTTCGGCGCGGTCGGCATAGGCCTTGTAGGCCGCCCAGAAGCGTTGATCGCCGGGGCGCTGCGAGGTGCGCACCTCCTGTGCCTGATGCGGGTCGCGGTAGAAGCCCACGGCGCGGCGCTGTTCGGCCCCGCTCAGCGTCTGGTTGGCCACCGCCTGAATGCAGCCGCAGAGCGCGGGCGAGCGCGCCTTGCGGTCCGAGGCCAGACAGGCCGCCGAAATAGGCCCGGAAGCTGAGGGCCGTCCGGCGCGCGGATCGCTCTCGAACCGGTTTGCCCCGCCACAGGAGGCCAGCGTCAGGACCAGCCCGAAAAACGCGATCTGTTTCATGAGGATTGCCTCTGCTGCCTCTGCCCCCGTGCGTCGGAGGTCTGTTGTCGCTGAAAATGGCGCAATCTGCTGCATTTTTCAATGCAGAACCGTATCAATGGCGCGACAAGCAAAGGTATGGAGCGGGCGACGGGAATCGAACCCGTATCATCAGCTTGGAAGGCTGAGGTCTTACCATTACACAACGCCCGCAACGCCCCTCAATTAGGCCAGCCCGACGGGCGGGTCAAGACGCCGGACCGCGCCGTGACACAATCGGCCCGGTCCGGTGTCCGCAACCGGGCCGACAAGATCGTTACAGGGCCAGACCTGGGCGCACGGGCTCAGAACCGGCGGCTGACCCGCAGACCTATCTCGAATTCGGAGTGATCGCTGCTTGCGCGACCGCCAAGGCGCGCCGCCCCGGACCATCCGGAGGCATCGGCAAAACCAACCTCGACGCTGCTCCGCAGGGTTGCACTGTCGTCGCCATCGACGAGGCTCACGATCGCAGCCCCTCCCGCTGTCGTCTGGGCGACGTTGAAATCGTCGCCCGACAGGTCCGTGAGCACGGCGAGGTCGATCACGCCGAAGATGTTGCGTTGCACGCCGAGCCCGTCAAAGGCGTAGCGCACACCGACACCGACCTCGTTGGAGGTATCGGAGAAGCCAGCGGTGGTCAGCCCTGCGTTCGTCTCGGTGAAGTCGTTGATCTCGGTGTTGGTGTAGGTCCATTCGGCATAGGCCGCGAGCGTATGGTTCGCGACCGCGCTGTTTGCAGGCAGGCCGAAATTATACCCTGCGCGCAGCTTGGTGCCGTATGAATCTCCCTTCGGGTTGGAGCGGAAGGTCTGCGCGATCCCCATCCGCGTCTGATCGTAATCAAGATCGGTGAAGAACGCCGCGCCGTCCACGAAAGGGCCCTTCGGGTCGGCGACACCGCCGTAGAAGGCAAAGGACAGCCCCTCGAGGTCGATCGAGCCGAGATTGTCCTTGCGCGAGGCCGACACGTCCTCGTAGCCGATCGCAAAGCCATACAGCCCGCGCGAGAACGGCCCGCCGGTGATATCGACTTCGCGCTCGATCGAGAGGCCGAGATAATGGGAGTCGTAATCGAGCCCGACATTGTTCGTCGTGTTGTCGAAATCGCCATCGAAATAGCTGCCGGTCAGGCTGAGAACGAGGCCGTCGAAACCTGCGGGACGGAAATCGGACGCTTGCCCCCGAGTGGAGACAGTCGCAGCGGACGTGCCGAGGGAAAGCCGGTCGAGACGCTGCGCCGAGCGATAGAGATGGTGGTCCACGACGAGCGTGGCGAGTTGTGTGCCGAAGTTGAGCGGCGTCGTCGCGCCGAAACCGCCGCCGCCACCGCCGCCACCGCCGCCGCCCGGCGGGATGGGCGTGCCGCCGACCCCGGCAAAGCCGAAGATGAAGGTTTGCGGCGTCCCCAGCGTATCCCCGTCCGGCGAACTTGGCTGACCTAGCGAGAACACCTCGGCACCGACGGCCCCGAGCGCGAGAAAGGCGTCCGCCTCGCTTGCCGCCGCCCCATAGAAGATCGTGAAATCCTGCGTGCCGCCCGCGGCGAGCGTGCCGAAGCCGAAATCGAACACGGCGCCGTGATCATCCGGGCCGCTATCGGTGAAGTTGCCGTTCAGCACCGCGTCGGGCGAGAGGGTCGCGAGCGGCACGTTGGGGTTTCCGGCAACAAAGCCGTCGTCGCTCGACCCGATCAGGTTGGTGGCGGGCCAGCCGCCGATGGTCACGAATTCAGAGAACTCCGTATCCGGCACATCCCAGTCCATCGCGCGGCGATAGACAAGGTTGCCGACCGCCCCCGCGCCGGTATTCTCGATCAACACATCAACCGCGTAGAGGTTATCCGTGACCGAAGGCGCGAAATCATGGGTGAGCCGCAACGACAACGCGCCGTCCGCGATATCGGTGACCGAGACGGCGGCATTACCGACGGACAGCGGATCGCTGCCCGCGCCTGAGGCCGTGACCGAGGAGGAAACGATGTTGGAAAAGCCAAAACTCTGACCAGCCTGCGCGAAGGCCCCGGTCGAGAGGTCGGCCACGCCCCAGCCCTCGCAGGCGCAACCGGGCGCGAGCACTTCACCCGAGGAGGCTGTCGTGGTGAGGAAGGTTAGACCGATACCGCCGGTAACAAGGTTTCCTGCCGGGTTGATTCCAAGCTGAATGGTGCCGTTGTCAATGATCACCTGCGCCGAGGCCGGGGACGACATGAGGGCTGCAACGCTTGTTGCGAGGAGAAGAGAGCGGCGAGAATTGGACATGGTGCACGGGACCTCTTAAATGATGACTGCGCCGTGAACCTTAAATTATTGATTTGACGACATAAAAAAGTCCGTCGCCAAAATTCACGACCTCGTGACAACGATGAACACGAAATTGTGATTTGTCAATATCCATGAGATCGTTTCGCGATTCCGCATGGCAGGACGTCTAGTGTTCCATCACGATTCTTGACGTGCGGTCGCACGAGGACCGAGCGAGCGACTGTCAGGCCGCTCTTGCCCCGGATCGCCCGGCTTTGAGGAAGACGCCTTGCAAGGACGCGCGCCGCAACAGGCCACGGACACGCTGTGTCGGCCCTGTGCCACCCGGCTCCGCGCCCGCCCGTCGGCTTCACTGCGCCCTGCGACAAACTGCGCGGCGCGATGCTTTCCAGGTTGCCTTTTTTCAGGGGTTTACGTAGTTCGGTCCTTGGGACACCCCTCCCCAACGAGGGGCGCTTATCTGGAAGGATAGCACATGGCTATTGCACTGCCCGGCGCGCGGCCGGCCAACCCGCGTTTCTCGTCTGGCCCCTGCGCCAAATTCCCAGGACATTCCCTTGATCTTTTGGCCGGTGCCCCTCTCGGGCGCTCGCATCGGGCCGCTGTCGGCAAGGCGCGGCTCAAGGCCGCGATCGAGGGCACGCGCGAGATCCTCGGCATCCCCGACGACTATCGCATCGGCATCGTGCCCGCCTCCGACACGGGTGCCGTGGAAATGGCGATGTGGTCGCTTCTGGGGGCGCGGCCCGTGGAAATGCTCGCCTGGGAAAGCTTTGGCGCGGGCTGGGTGACCGACGCGGTCAAGCAGTTGAAACTCGACGCGGTGGTGAAAACCGCCGATTATGGCGAGATCGTCGATCTGGCCTCGGTCGATACCGACAAGGACGTGGTCTTTACCTGGAACGGCACAACGTCGGGCGTGCGCGTGCCGGATGGCGACTGGATCAAGGCCGACCGACAGGGTCTGACGATCTGCGACGCGACCTCGGCCGCCTTCGCGCAGGACCTGCCCTGGGACAAGCTCGATGTGACCACGTTCAGCTGGCAAAAAGTGCTGGGCGGCGAGGCGGCGCATGGCATGCTCGTGCTCAGCCCCCGCGCAGTCGAAAGGCTCGAAAGCTATACGCCGCCCTGGCCCTTGCCGAAGATTTTCCGCCTGACCAAGGGCGGCAAGCTGATCGAGGGCATTTTCGCGGGCGAGACGATCAACACCCCCTCGATGCTGGCAGTCGAGGATTACCTTGTCGCGCTCGACTGGGCGCGCTCGGTCGGGGGCCTCAAAGGTCTCAAGGCGCGGGCCGACGCGAACCTCGCCACGGTCGAGAGCTTTGTCGCGGCACATGACTGGCTCGGCTTTCTTGCCACCGATCCGACGATCCGCTCGAATACCTCCGTTTGCCTCACGTTCACCGATGCGCGCATCGCGGACGGCGCAGGATTTGCCAAGGCGGTGGCCAAGCGGCTCGAGGCCGAGGGCGTGGCGCTCGATATCGGGGCCTATCGTGACGCCCCGCCGGGCCTGCGCATCTGGTGCGGCGGCACGGTCGAGACGGCGGATGTGGCCGCGCTGATGCCCTGGATCGACTGGGCGTATCAATCGGAAATCGCGGCGCTCACCGAGACGGCGTGACCCCGGTTTCTTGAAAAGAAATCGGTCCGAAGTCTTTCAAAGACTTCGGACCCTTCCCCCCAACGTTTCATCAAAGGACCAGACACATGGCTCCAAGGGTTCTCGTCTCCGACAAGCTTTCCGAGACCGCCGTTCAGATCTTTCGGGATCGCGGCATCGACGTGGATTTCCGCCCCGAACTGGGCAAGGACAAGGACAGGCTGGCCGAAGTGATCGGCGATTATGACGGTCTTGCCATCCGCTCGGCCACCAAGGTCACGGAAAAGATCCTCGCCAATGCCACCAATCTCAAGGTGATCGCGCGCGCGGGCATCGGCACGGACAATATCGACAAGGACGCTGCCTCGAAAAAGGGCGTGATCGTGATGAACACGCCTTTCGGCAACATGATCACCACCGCCGAGCACGCGATTGCGATGATGTTTGCCGTGGCGCGGCAAATCCCCGAGGCCAGCGCCTCGACCCATGCCGGAAAATGGGAGAAATCCCGCTTCATGGGGGTGGAGTTGACCGGCAAGACGCTGGGCGTGATCGGCGCGGGCAATATCGGCGGCATCGTCTGCGACCGCGCGCGGGGCCTCAGGATGAAGGTGATCGCCTATGATCCGTTCCTGAGCCAGGAAAAGGCCGATCAGATGCAGGTGGAAAAGGTGGAGCTTGACGATCTGCTCAAGCGCGCCGATTTCATCACCCTGCATGTGCCGCTGACCGATCAGACCCGCAACATCCTGAGCCGCGAGAACCTTGAAAAGACCAGGAAGGGCGTCCGCATCATCAACTGCGCGCGCGGCGGTCTGGTGGACGAGCAGGCCCTCGCCGATCTGCTGAAATCCGGCCATGTCGCGGGCGCGGCTTTTGACGTGTTCGCCGAGGAGCCCGCCGTGGAAAACCCGCTTTTCGGCCTGCCGAATGTTGTCTGCACCCCGCATCTGGGCGCGGCCACCACCGAGGCGCAGGAAAACGTCGCCCTGCAAGTGGCCGAGCAGATGTCGGATTACCTGTTGACCGGGGCGGTGAGCAACGCGCTCAACATGCCCTCGGTGACGGCGGAAGAGGCCAAGGTCATGGGCCCGTGGATCAAGCTGGCGGGCCATCTGGGCAATTTCGTGGGCCAGATGACCGACGAGCCGATCAAGGCCGTCAACATCCTCTATGACGGGGTGGCCTCGGAGATGAACCTCGGCGCGCTGACCTCGGCCGCCATGGCGGGGATCATGAAATCGGTGAACCCCGAGGTGAACATGGTCTCGGCCCCGATCATCGCCAAGGAACGCGGCGTCAGGATCTCGACCACCAAGCAGGACAAATCGGGCGCGTTCGAGGGCTATATCAAGATCACCGTGGTGACCGACCTGCGCGAACGCTCCATCGGCGGCACGGTGTTTTCGGACGGCAAGCCGCGCTTCATCCAGATCAAGGGCATCAATATCGACGCCGAGATCGGGCGGCACATGCTTTATACCACCAATGACGACGTGCCCGGCATCATCGGCACGCTGGGCCAGACCATGGGCGAGAACGGCGTCAATATCGCCAACTTTACCCTTGGCCGCGCCGAGGCGCGCGGCGAGGCAATCGCCCTGCTCTATGTGGACGAGCCCGTGCCCGCGCCTGCGCTTGCGGCGCTCGAGGCCACCGGCAAGTTCCAGCAGATCCGCAGGCTTCAGTTCGACGTGACCTGATCCCTGCACGTCGCCCCGGATTGCCCCATGGACGGGATCGCCTGCCTGAGCTATCAGGCAGGCGATTTCGCATCGAGGAACGCCCATGTCCGGCCACGGCAGCCCCATTCCCATGACCTCGCACCGCGCCGCGCCGCTTTCCGGCACGGCTGAGGTGCCGGGGGACAAGTCGATCTCGCACCGGTCCCTGATCCTCGGGGCGATGTGCGTCGGCGAGACGGTGATCACCGGGCTGCTCGAGGGGCAGGACGTGCTGGATACCGCGAAGGCGATGCGCGCCCTTGGGGCCGAGGTCACGCGCGACAATGACGGCACATGGCGCGTGCAGGGTGTGGGCGTGGGCGGCTTTGCCGAGCCGGATCAGGTCATCGACTGCGGCAATTCCGGCACCGGCGTGCGGCTGATCATGGGGGCGATGGCGACCTCGCCCATCACCGCCACCTTCACCGGCGATGCCAGCCTCAACAAGCGACCCATGGCGCGCGTCACCGATCCGCTGGCGCTTTTCGGTGCGCGGGCGGTGGGGCGGTCGGGCGGGCGCCTGCCGATGACCATCATCGGTGCCGAACACCCGGTGCCGGTGCGCTACACCGTGCCGGTGCCCTCCGCGCAGGTGAAATCGGCGGTGCTGCTCGCGGGGTTGAACGCGCCGGGGCAGACCGTGGTGATCGAGCGCGAGGCGACGCGCGATCATACCGAGCGGATGCTCGCGGGGTTCGGGGCCGCGATCACCACCGAAGTGACCGACGAGGGCCGCGTCATCACCCTCACCGGGCAGCCGGAGTTGCAACCGCAGAGCATCGTGGTGCCGCGCGATCCCTCTTCGGCGGCCTTCCCGGTCTGCGCCGCACTCATCGTGCCCGGCTCGGATGTGCTGGTGCCGAATA
Organism: Roseovarius sp. MBR-79; assembly: GCF_053628555.1. Classification (NCBI taxonomy): domain Bacteria; kingdom Pseudomonadati; phylum Pseudomonadota; class Alphaproteobacteria; order Rhodobacterales; family Roseobacteraceae; genus Roseovarius; species Roseovarius sp. MBR-79. The sequence continues at coordinate 140,696 of NZ_JBRJGP010000003.1, forward strand.
TCGGGCTCAACCCGACGCGCGCGGGCGTTTTCGAGACGCTGCGCGAGATGGGCGCGGATCTCACTTACGAGAACCTGCGTGAGGAGGGCGGCGAGCCGGTGGCCGATCTGCGCGCGCGCTTCTCGCCGGACCTGCGGGGTATCGAGGTGCCGCCCGAGCGCGCCGCCTCGATGATCGACGAATATCCCGTCCTGTCGGTGGTGGCCGCCTTTGCCGAAGGGCCGACCGTGATGCGCGGCGTCAAGGAATTGCGCGTCAAGGAAAGCGACCGGATCGAGGCCATGGCTACGGGGCTGCGCGCGGGCGGCGTCACCGTCGAGGATGGCCCCGACTGGTGGATCGTGCATGGCCGGGGGCATGGCGATGTGCCCGGCGGTCAGACCTGCGAGAGCCATCTGGACCACCGCATCGCCATGTCGTTCCTGGTGATGGGCATGGCCACGCAAAGCCCCGTGAGCGTCGATGACGCCAGCCCCATCGCCACGTCATTTCCGGTCTTCGAGCCGCTCATGGCCGCGCTTGGCGCGGATATCCGGCGGGGCGCATGAGGCCCGCCGGGACGCCTCCGGCGGGAGTATTTGCGGAACAGTGAAGCGGCGCGGCCTCAGTTGATCAGGCCCGCGTGGCGCAGTCCGTGCTCGACCAACGCCCTGGTCGGCTCGCTCAGCCCCACAAGCGGCAGGCGCACCTCTTCGCTGCACAGCCCGAGCCGCGACATGGCGTATTTCACGCCCACCAGCCCCGGCTCGACAAAGATCGCGCGATGCAGCGGCATGAGCCGGTCCTGAAGCGCAAGGGCGGTGGCGTAATCGCCCGCAAGCGTCGCCTCCTGCACCTGCGCCACCAGTTTCGGCGCGACATTGGCGGTGACGGAGATCACACCCACGCCGCCCTGGGCGTTGAACCCGTGCGCCGTCGCATCCTCGCCGGAGATCTGGAGGAAATCCTTGCCGCAACTGATGCGCTGCGCGCAGACGCGCGCCAGATCGCCGGTGGCATCCTTGACCCCGATGATGCGCGGCAATTGCGCGAGGCGGCCCATGGTCTCGGGGGTCATGTCCACGACCGAGCGGCCGGGGATATTGTAGATGATGATCGGCAAGTCGCAGCAATCGTGCAGTGCGGTGAAATGCGCGATGAGGCCCGCCTGCGTCGGCTTGTTGTAATAGGGGGTGACCACGAGGGCCGCGTCGGCGCCCACCTTCTCGGCGTGGCGCATGAAGCGAATCGCCTCGAGCGTATTGTTGGAGCCTGCGCCCGCGATCACCGGGATGCGCCCCGAAGCAGCGCGCACCACCTCTTCGATCACGCGCTCGTGCTCTTCATGGCTGAGCGTCGGGCTTTCGCCTGTGGTGCCCACGGGAACAAGGCCATGGCTGCCCTCGCCGATATGCCATTCCACCAGTTTCTTGAGCGTCTCCACATCCAGCTCGCCGTTTTTGAACGGCGTGACGAGGGCAGGAAAGGATCCTCTGAACATGACACGCTCCTTTACGTCGCAAGATGTGGCCGAGCCGTTGATCGTGAGTGGACCATGGGCGCGGGGCCGCTTAGGCTGGGGCTGTCTATCCGCATTCATGGCGAAAAAGGCAAGAGATGTTGCGCGTCCTGCTCATGGTTTTGATGCTCGGTGCGCCGCCTGGTGCGGCGCAGGCCGCCGAGGTGCCGCGGGTGGCACCACGCCCGCTGGCCAGCGCGCTTGCCGCGATGCAAGGCGGGCGGTGGGAGGTGGCGGCGCGGCTTGCTGCGCGCGAGGGGCCTGCGGCGGTGACGCTGATCGAGTGGCACCGGCTGCGCGCGGGGCTGGGGGCACCGGGCGAGATCCTCGATTTCCTGACGCGGAACGGGCATTGGCCCGGCCTTGACCATCTGCGCGCGCAGAGCGAGATGGCGATGACCCACGGCACGTTCGATCAGGTGCTGGCGTTTTACGAGGGCTACAGGCCGCAGACCGGCACCGGCACGCTCAACCTGGCGCGCGCGCTGCTTGCCCGGGGGCGGGCGGGCGAGGCAGAGGCGGGCGTGGTGCTGGCGTGGCGCACGCTCGATCTGACCCGCGCCGAGCATGACGATTTCCTGCTGGAATTCGCGCCGCTTCTGGCCGCGCATCACGCGGCGCGGCTGGAGATGGCGCTCTGGCGCGGGCTGAACGATGTGGCCGACATGCTGCCGTTGGTGAATGAGGACACGCGCCAGCGCGCCGAGACGCGCCAGCGGATTGCGCGCGAAGGGCCGGGGGAGGTGCCCGAGGCGCTCCGGCTTGACCCCGGCATCGCGTTTGAGAGTTTCACCCATCACCTCAAGGGATCGGCCGAGGAAGCGATTGCCGTGCTTTTGCGCCAGAGCCGGATCGCGGGGGGCCTGGGCGAGGCGGAACGCTGGGCAAGCTGGCGGCGTGCGCTCGCGCGGCAGAAGATGCGCGCGGGCGAGGCGGCACTGGCCTATGAACTGGCCGCGCTGCATCAGCTTGCCGAAGGCGCGAACTACGCCGATCTGGAATGGCTCGCGGGGTATATCGCGCTCGGCTATCTCGATGCGCCCGATCTGGCGCTTGACCATTTCCAGCGGTTCCGTGCCGCCGTGGCCACGCCGATTTCGCTGGGGCGCGCGGGCTATTGGTTGGGGCGCGCGCAGGAAGCGGCGGGGGACAGGGAGGCGGCGCAGCTTGCCTACACCGAAGGGGCGGCGCATGCGACCAGCTTCTACGGGATTTTGGCGGCAGAAAAGGCCGGGGTGGACGTGACCGGACCGCTCTCGGGCACGGAGTCCTTTCCCGACTGGCGCATGGCGGATTTCGCACGCTCCGACCTCCACGAGATCGCCACACTCAGCCTGCGCATGGGCGATATCGGACAGGCGCGGCGGTTCTTCCTGCATCTGGCCGATGGGCTGGACCGGGAGGGCATCGGCCAGATGGGCGCGATGCTGGAAGAGTTGGGCCAGCCCCACCTTCAGGTCATGCTGGGCAAGGCGGCGGCGGAGCGCGGGATCGTCGTCGGGGCCCCCTATTACGCGCTGCACCCGATGGCGGAGATGGATCTGCCCGCACCGATGGAGTGGGCGCTGGCCATCGCGCGCCGCGAGAGCGAGTTCAATCCCGTGGTGACAAGCGCGGCGGGCGCACGCGGGTTGATGCAGGTCATGCCCGCCACGGCGCGCGAGGTGGCGGGGGGGCTGGGGCTGGCCTATGATGCGGGTCGGCTGCTCGATGACTGGGCCTATAATGCCCGGCTTGGCAGCGCCTATCTGGCAGAGCTGGCGGCGCGCTTCGATGGCAATCCGGTTCTGATTGCGGTGGGTTACAATGCCGGGCCGGGGCGTGTCGCCGCGTGGCTCGAAGACTATGGCGATCCGCGCACGCGCGACGCCCATGGCGTGATCGACTGGATCGAGCACATCCCGTTCCGGGAGACCCGCAACTACGTGATGCGCGTGACCGAGAGCCTGCCCGCCTATCGCGCGCGCCTCGGGGAAACGGCGCTGCCGCGCCCCTTTACGGAAGAGTTGCGCGGCAGCGGGTTCGGCAGTGCGATGGACTGAGGCTCAGAACGCGTATTGCCAGCCGAGCATCGCGGTCCAGTCGGTCTCGAGCTGAAGCCCGTTGAGATCCTGGTAGACCGGCACACCGAGCTCGAGCGCAAGCCGGTGCCCGCGCAGCGCACCGCGCTGTGCCACGAGGTTGACCCCGGCAAAAAGCGTCACCGTCTCACCACCGTAATTGTCGGGGTCGAGCGTGGGCGAGGGGCCGACCATAAGCGAGTCCTGCCCGTCGATCTTGCCCACGGTCTTGGCCTCGACCCGCCCCGAGAGGCTGATCCAGGGCTTTGGCCGATAGCTGGCCCATGCGGTCAGCCTGGCCTCGTCGCCAAAGCTCCAGCCGTTGTTCTTGCCGGTGCGGATCACGCCGGAGACCTGCGCGCCCCAGGCCGTCGCGCCGGTGCGGTTGTTGTAGGTGAGCGCGGGCAGGATGTCATAGGTGCCCGAGCCGAGCTGCATCCCGTAGGGCATCCGCAGGTTGGCGGTAGTGCCCATCGGGGTGAGGACATTGGCGCGCTCGGTGGTCGATCCCGTGGGCAGGCTCAGCCCGAGATTGAGGTGCAGCCTGGCGTTGCCGCTCTCGTGCAGGCCGATGAGCGCCGAGAGCTTGGCATCGCCCCAGCCCTCGGAATTGCTCTGGAACTTGCCGAGCAGGGTTGTCCCCGCCGGACCGGCGAAGACGAAATGGTTCATCTCCTTCTTCACATAGGGCATCATCGCCATCAGCGTCACCCGGTCCGAGGGCGCATACATCGCGCCGAACATATGCATCGACATGGTCATCCAGTCGGGCACGATGCGGATATTGGGCGGCTGGCCCGGAATGCCGAAGAACCGGTTGGGCGTGCCCGCGACCTCGGCGGGCGAGAGGCCGTTGGTGCCGCTGCGATACCCGTCCATGTTCATATGCATGAAGCGGTAGGACAGCATCACCTCGCCTACCTTGTGCCGGTGATCGCCCATCACGCCAATCGGCGCATGGCCATCGGCATTGAGCGGCGGCAGGTCGGTAAAGCTGACATTGGGCCCGGTGCGCGGGGCACCCTCGTGGGCCAGCGCGGGGGTGGTCGTCAGGCAAAGGGCAAGGGCCGCGCAAAGCGCGCCTGCCCGCAGGGAAACCTGGGTCATGGTCTGTATCTCTTTTCAGGGGATCCGGGGGAGGACTGACACGGCACGGCCAGGATGCGCCGTCACGTCAATCCGTCGATTGTCAGGCCATTCGGGGGGCTGGCAAGCGCGTCCTCCGGCCCATGGATCGGGCCTGTCATGCCGCCCGCCCGCTGGAGAGGGCGACCGGCATCAAGGAGAACCGCAAGGGAACGCGATACGGGCCATCCGCCTGACCTGTCCCGCTGGAGAGGGTCCCGCCGGTCAGGCAGGATCCACGGGACGGGACCGGGGCGCGCGTGCCAGCACTTCCCCGGCCACGAGCGGGGGCGCGCGCGACTGATAGGCCGTCCAAAGCGCATCCCTGTCGGCGCGCTGTTCGGCCAGACCCTGCCAGAGGCGCGAGACGTTGGCCTCGTGCGGGCCTGCATCGGTGGTGATTTCGGTCAGGGCGACCGGCGATTTGAAGAACGGACAGGGCGAGGTGAGGTGAGGACCGTTTTCATCTCCGGCACGCGCGGAGGCATCCTCGACAAGGCACAGATCCCCACCAAGCGCGAGCGTCTCGAGCCGCAGGCTTTCCTGCGCCGACTCGACTGCGCGCGCGGCATTTGCCAGCTCGTGCTGACACTCGACAGCGGCGGCTGTGGCGACCCGGACGCTCAGCAGCAGTACAAGGAGCGCGGGGCGAAACCGCATCTCTCTCAATCCGCGCCTGAACCCTGCCCAGCCCATCAATCCTATCGCCGCAGCGATCTCCTGAAAAAATATGCCTTCGCGGACCCACGCTCACGAAACTGTGAAAAGTCTAGCCGTGACCCGCCGCTTGCGTCAAGCGATCAGCGCGCCACGCGTTGCCGCCAGAGCGTGAACAGCCCCGCCGCGACGATGAGCGCCGCGCCAAGCGCCACGTTGAGGCGGATGGTCTCCGCAAAAACAAGAATGCCGATCGTGCTGGCAAAGGGCAGTTGCAGATAGGCAAAGGGCTGCACGGCGCTCGCTTCGGCGACCTCGTAGCATTTGATGAGGGTATAATGCCCCGCCGCCCCGGTGATGCAGAGCGCGCCCATCCAGATCCAGTCGGGGCCGGTCATCGGCTCCCAGAACCAGATGCCGACGGCGGTCATGGCAAGAGAGCCCACTGTGCCCGTCCAGAAAAACGAGGTCGCCGCCGTGTCGCGCCGCGCCACGTATCGCGTGAGCAACCCGTAAAGCGCGAACATGAGCGCGGCGACAAAGGGCACCACGGCGGCGGGCTGGAACACGCCGAAGCCCGGCTCCAGAATGATCACCACACCGACAAAGCCAACGCCGATGGCAACCCATCGCCGCCAACCCACCCGCTCGCCCAGAACCGGACCCGACAGGGCCGCCACCAGAAGCGGATAGGCGGCAAAGACGGCATGGCTCTCGACCAGACCGAGAAGGGTAAAGCCATAAATCATTACGCAAATTTCCGCTACCAGCAGCAGCGCGCGAAATCCCTGAACCAGCGGCTGCGTGGTCACGGCGGCCGCCATGAGCCCGCCCGCCTTGCGCGCCGCCACCGCCATGACGAAGGCGGCGAAGAACCAGTAGCGGATCATCACCACCATGAAGACATTGTATTCGCCCGCCAGATGCCGCGAAAGGCCGTCCTGCACCGCGAAGATGAAGGTGGTGAGCACCATCATCCAGATGCCGAGGCGGGTGTTCTGATCGGTCATGCGCATCCCGGTGTTTCGCGGGCCAGTATGGCGCGCGTCATGTGGCGCTTGCGCCCGTATCCCGGCACACGAGTGACAGAAAATCCCGCCGCCTCCAAGCCCCGCCGGACATGGCCAGCCGCCGTGTAGGTCGCCGCCGTGCCGCCCCGGACCGTGTGGCGCGCAACCTCTGCCATCAGCTCGGGCTGCCACATCTCGGGGTTCTTCGCGGGCGAAAACCCGTCGAGAAACCACGCATCGGCCTTATGCGGCCAAGCCCTTAGCGTCTCGCGCGCGTCCCCCACGACCAGCGTGAAATGCAGATCCGGCAGGTGGATTTCCTGCGCGCCCCCCTGCCAATGGGGGGCAAGCTCGGCGGCCAGCCCTCCGATTTCGGCAAACCGGGCTTGCGCTCGGCGCATGTCTGCGGGGGTCATCGGGAAGGCCTCGAAACTGCTATAGCAAAGCCGCCCCGTCACACCCGCGCCCCGCCACGCGCCAAGCGCCGCGAGAAGGTTCAGACCGGTGCCGAATCCCAGTTCGGCGACGTGAAACCCGTCCCGGAAGCGCGCGGGCAGATCGTTGCCCGACAAAAACACATGCCGCGTTTCGGCCAGCCCGTCCTCGAGGCTGAAATACGGGTCATCGAACCGGGTCGAGACCGGCACCTCACCCTCGCGCCAGTCGATCCCGGCCTGCTGGTCCTGCATGGGGCACTCCGCTAGAAAGCGCGCGAAGCATGGCGGCGCACAGGGGAATTGGCAATGACCGACATCACGGTGATGGGGGCGGGGATCTTCGGTCTCTCGGTGGCCTGGGCCTGCGCGCGGCGCGGCGCGGGTGTGCGTGTGATCGACCCGCACGGGCCGGGGGCCGGGGCTTCGGGCGGGGTGGTCGGCACGCTTGCCCCGCATGTGCCGGAGAACTGGAACCCCAAGAAGGCGTTCCAGTTCGACAGCCTCATGATGGCCGAGGCATTCTGGACCGAAGTGGAGGCGGCAGGCGGGGTCTCGTCCGGCTATGCGCGGCTGGGCCGGATACAGCCCGTCGCGGACGCGCCGGCGCTGGCACTGGCACGGGCCCGCGAAGAAAGCGCCGCGCGGCTCTGGCAGGGCAAGGCCCTCTGGCGGGTGGAGGCGGCGACAGGTGCCTGGTGCCCCGAGAGCCCGAGCGGCCACGTCATCCACGACACTCTGAGCGCACGGCTTCACCCCCGACGGGCCTGCGCGGCGCTGGTGGCGGCCCTGCGCGCGACCGGGGCCGACGTGGTCCGCGACGGCGCGCAGGAGGGGCGCATCCTCTGGGCCACCGGCGTTGCGGGGCTGGCAGAGCTGAGCGCCGCCACGGGCCACCCTGTGGGCAACGGCGTCAAGGGGCAGGCCGCGCTTCTGGCGTTTGACGCGCGCGCGCTGCCGCAGGTCTTTGCCGGGGGCGTGCATATCGTGCCGCACGATGATGGGACGGTGGCCATCGGCTCCACCTCCGAGCGTGACTTTGCAGACCCTGCCGCCACCGATGCACAGCTTGACGACGTGATCGCGCGCGCCCGCGCTGCCCTGCCCGCGCTGGCGGCTGCGCCGGTGATCCTGAGATGGGCCGGGCTGCGCCCGCGCACCCGCAGCCGCGCGCCGATGCTGGGGCCGCACCCGTTCAAGGCGGGTGCGTTCATCGCCAATGGCGGCTTCAAGATCGGCTTCGGCATGGCCCCGAAGGTGGCCGAGGTGATGGCCGATCTCATGCTCGACGGGATCGACCACATCCCCGAGGGGTTTCGACCGGAGGATTGCCTATGAGCCGGTCCGGCATGACCTTCACCGTCGCGCCGCCCGACGCTAACGCACCACAGGAACACGCCCGCCCCCCGGCCCCGCACGACGCAGCAAAAGGCCGAGGCGTGCGAAACTGTTGGCGGTATCGGCCGGTTCGCGTTCGGCCAGAAAGGCGTCAAGCTCGGGCCAGATGCGGATCGCCTGATCGAGCGCGGGGTCGCTGCCCTCGGCATAAAGCCCCGCGCGCACCATCGTCTCGGAACGCGCATAGGTCCCGAGCAGGTGGCGCGCCTGCCCGATGAGGCGGTTCTCATCGTCGCTCGCCGCCTGTGGCAGGCTGCGCGAGACCGAGCGCAGCAGGTCGATGGCCGGATAGCGCCCGCGCTCGGCGATCTCGCGGTCGAGCACCACATGCCCGTCGAGCACCCCGCGCAGGATGTCGGCCACCGGCTCCTCCATGTCCGATCCGGCGACAAGCACGGTCAGAAGTGCGGTGATGTCGCCCTGCCCCCCCTCGCCCGGTCCCGCGCGCTCGCACAGCGACATGATCGTGTGCGCCGTCGAGGGCGGAAAGCCGCGCAGCGCGGGCATCTCGCCCGCCGCGATGGCCACTTCGCGATGCGCCTCGGCAAAGCGGGTGATCGAATCGGCGAGAAAGAGGACATGGCGGCCCGCGTCGCGGAAATGCTCGGCTACGGCCATGGCGGCAAGCGCGCAGCGCCGCCGCACCAGCGCCGAGCGGTCCGAGGTCGCCGTCACGATCACCGCGCGCGCCATGCCCTCGGGGCCAAGCACATGGCGCACGAACTCTCCCAGTTCGCGCCCGCGCTCGCCTATCAGCGCGACAACGACGACATCGGCCTGCATATGCCGCGCGAGATGGCCCAGAAGCATGGATTTGCCCACGCCGGACCCGGCGAAAAGCCCCATCCGCTGCCCGCGCACGACAGGCAGAAGGGTGTTGAACACGGCCATGCCCGTCTCGAGCCGCGCGCCCAGCGGATGACGGCGCGCAGGCGCGGGCGGGTCGGCGCGCAGGGGCCGCGCGACCGGTCCGCGCAATAGCGGGCGGCCATCGAGCGGCACGCCGAACGGGTCGATCACGCGACCGATCCAGTCGTCCGACGGGGCAATCTCGGATGGCCCCATCAAGCGCACGCGGTCGCCCAAAGCCACACCCTCGGCGGCCTCGTCAGGCAGGATCAGCAGCGCGGCCGCCTCCATCTGCAAGACCTCGCCCGAAAGCTGGCCGCGCGCGGTCTGAACCTGCACCCGGTCGCCAAGCCGCGCCGCGCCCGAGAGGCCACTGACCCGCAAGAGCCCGCCCGCCACCGAAATCACCCGTCCGACCGGATGCGCAGCACTCAGCCCCGTGATTTCCGCCCGCAGCCCCGCCAATGCCGTCTGTTTCATGGAATCGCTCCTGACCGTCGCCCGAGAACCATTTCTAAACGAATCAGGGTTAAGCCTTGGTTGAAGCCAATCGAGGGAGAAGCCCCGATGTTTGAAAATCTCGACGTCTTTCGCCTGTCCCATGCGCTTGCGCGGCACGCTGGCGCACGGCAGGCGGTTGTGGCGCAGAACATGGCCAATGCCGACACGCCGGACTATGCGGCGCGCGATATCGCGCCCTTTTCCGCCTATCTCGACGCCCCGCCGGGGATGCGCGCGACACGGCCCGGCCATCTTTTCGGGCAGGGCGGCCCGCAGCCCTTCGAGAGCCATGCGGAACGTGGCACCGCGCGCGATCCCAACGGCAACTCGGTCTCGCTCGAGACGGAAATGCTGCGCGCCGTCGATGTGCAGCGGCAACACGGGCGCGCGCTGGCCATATACCGGTCCGGGCTGACCGTGCTGCGCACCGCCATTTCACGCAGTTAGAAGGGCTGAGCAATGAGCGACTTTTCCAACGCGCTGAGCGTCTCGGCAAGCGGCCTCAAGGCGCAATCCCAACGGCTCCGGCATGTGGCCGAAAACATGGCCAATGCCGACACGCCCGGCTACCGGCGCAAGACCGTGGCCTTTCGCCCCGAGCACGGCGCGGCCCAAACCGGGCGCGTCGAAACCGGGCCGGTGCGCCTCGACCGCAGCGCGCTCCGCCAGGTCTATGAGCCGGGGCATCCGCTTGCCGACGAGACCGGGCATTTCGACGGCTCCAACGTCGATCTGATGATCGAGATGGCCGACGCGCGCGAGGCGCAACGCAGCTACGAGGCGAATCTCAAGATGTTCGAGCAGGCGCGACAGATGTCGTCGAGCCTGATGGATCTCTTGCGCCGCTGACCCCAACCGAGAAAAGGAGAGCCAGAATGGATGTGAGTGCCGTTTCCGCCGCGCGGGGCTATGCCGCCCTTCGCCCCGCGACCGAACCCGAGGCCGGGACCAATGCCGCCGCAGGTTTTCAGGCGCTGGCGCGCGATTTCGCCGCCACCCTGCGCGCGGGCGAAGATACGGCGATGGCCGCCATCGCGGGCAAGGCCGATCCGCACGCGCTTGTCCAGGCGCTCGCGCAGACCGAACTTGCCGTCGAGACGGCGGTGACGGTCCGTGACCGGGTGGTCGAGGCCTATCAGGAAATCCTGCGGATGCCGGTCTGACCCATGCGCGAGGAAATCCTCTTTTACGACACGCTGCGCGAGGGGCTCTGGGTTGCGATGCTGATCTCGTTGCCGATCCTCACGGTGGCGCTGGTCGGCGGACTGATCGTCGGCCTTTTCCAGGCGCTGACCTCGATCCAGGAAATGACGCTGACCTTCGTGCCCAAGCTCGGGGCCATCGTGCTCGTGTTCTGGCTCAGCATGGGATTCATGACCCAGACGCTGGTGGCGTTCTTTCAGGACCGGCTCGTGCCGCTCATCATCGGAGGCTGAGACATGGAAGCCGCAGGATATGCCACGCTCACCCGCCAGACCGGGCTGATGCGCGAAATGCAGATGATCGCCAACAATATCGCCAATGCGGCAACCACGGGCTATCGCGCCGAGGGGATGATCTTCTCGGAATTCGTCGCCCGCGCCGAGGGCGCGCCGTCGCTGTCGATGGCGCGTGGCAACACGCCCGTCACCTCGCAAGTGCAGGGGCCGGTGGAGGCCACCGGCGGCGCGTTCGATTTCGCCATCGAGGGCGAGGGGTTTTTCCTGATCGACACGCCCGAGGGCGAGCGGCTGACGCGCGCCGGGGCCTTCGCGCTCTCGGGTGAGGGCGATCTGGTGACGATGGACGGGTTTCGCGTGCTTGATGCGGGCGGCGCGCCGGTCTTCATCCCGCCCGACGCGGGCCGTCCCGGCCTCGGGACCGACGGCACGCTGAGCGCGGATGGCCGCCCGCTGGCGCAGCTTGGCCTCTTTCAGCCGGTCGAGGGCGCGGCGCTCATCCGCGTGGGTGGCAACCTCTTCGAGAGCCGGGGCGCGATTGTCCCGGTCGAGGAGGGCAAGATCCTGCAAGGGTTCCGCGAAGGCTCCAACGTGGAGCCGCTGAGCGAAATCGCGCGGATGATCGAGGTGCAGCGCGCCTATGAGATGGGCCAGAGCTTTCTCGAGGCCGAACATGAGCGCGTCCGCCGCGCGCTCGACACCTTCACCCGATAAGGAGAGACCGCCATGAGACTTCTCAAGATCGCCGCCACCGGCATGGCCGCGCAGCAGATGCGGGTCGAGACCATCTCCAACAACCTCGCCAACATGTCGACCACCGGCTACAATGCGCGCCGCGCCGAGTTTGCCGATCTGCATTACCAGCAGGTGACGCGGGCGGGCACGATCTCGGCCTCCGACGGCTCGGTCTTGCCCACCGGCGTGCAGCTGGGCCTCGGCGTGCGGCCCGCCGCCGTGACGGTGGAGTTGACCCAAGGCTCGCTGCGGGCCACGGGCGGCGATCTCGATGTGGCGATCGACGGTCACGGCTATCTCGAGGTGACGCTGCCCTCGGGGCAGTCGGGCTATACCCGCGACGGGGCGCTCAAACGTTCCGCCGAGGGGGTCATCGTCACCTCCGAGGGCTTTGCTGTCGCGCCCGAGATCACCATTCCCGACGATGCGCGCAGCCTCTCGATCAATGCCGAGGGCGAGGTATTCGCCTTCTTCGATGACGAGGTTGAGGCGCAGTCGCTGGGGCAGCTCAACCTTGTCGGTTTTGCCAATGCCAAGGGGCTCGAGGCCATCGGCAGCAATCTCTTTCTGGAAACCGAGGCCTCGGGCCCGGCCAATGTGACCACCGCCGGACAGGACGGACTTGGCACGTTGCGCCACGGTTTTCTCGAGGACAGCTCTGTAGATCCGGTGCGCGAGATCACCGAACTGATCGAGGCGCAGCGCGGCTATGAGCTCAACGCCAAGGTGATCACCGCCGCCGACCAGATGCTCGCCGCCACGACGCAGGTGCGGTGATGCGGTTTCTGCTCGCGATCCTCGTCGCCCTGGCCACCCCGGCGCTCGCGGACCGGGTGGAGGCGCTGCGCGTGATCCGCCCGCAGGAGATCATCGCGCCCGAGGACGTGATCCGGCGCGACGGTGGCGCGACGGGGCTGCCCGGGCTCGACGCGATCATCGGTCAGGAGGCGCGCGTCGCGCTCTATCCGGGCCGCGCGATCCGGGCGGGTGATATCGGCCCGCCCGCCAGCATCGAGCGCAACCAGGTGGTGCCGCTGATCTATACCCATGGCGGGCTGCGGATCGAAACCGAAGGCCGCGCGCTCGCCCGCGCCGGAACGGGCGATTACGTCCGGGTGATGAACCTTGCCTCGCGCGCCACCGTCACGGGCCGCGTCACCGCCGATGGGCGCATTGAAGTGTCAAGGTAGGAGAGGATCATGAGAGTGGTTTTACTGGTCGGGCTGGCCGTCGCGGGCTGCGGGCGGATGGATCACATCGGCAAGCCGCCGAGTTTCACGCCGACCATGAACTCGACCGAGCAACTGGCGATGCTCGATCCGGGCCTGCCGCTCGAGAGCGCGGGCCGCGTGCCTGTGCAGGAGGCCTCGCTCTGGGATGGCGGGCGCAAGTCGCTTCTGGGCGACCGGCGCGCGGCGCGGCGCGGCGATATCCTGACCGTGGTGGTGGAAATCGACGAGGAGGCGGAAATCTCCAACTCGACCGACCGCGCGCGCACCGGCTCGGAAAATCTCGGCATTCCCGATCTGTTCGGCCTGCCGCAACGGATCAACCGGAACCTGCCCGAGGGGGCGAGCCTCGATCAGGCGGTCGGGATCACTTCCTCCAGCCGCTCGGGCGGCGACGGCTCGGTCAGCCGCAGCGAGGAGTTGACGCTGCGGGTCGCGGCCACGGTGATGCAGGTACTGCCCAACGGGGTTCTGGAAATCCAGGGCTCGCAGGAGGTGCGGGTCAATTTCGAGCTGCGGGAGCTTCTGGTGACGGGCTTCGTGCGTCCCGAGGACATTTCGCGCCAGAACGAGATCACCTATGACAAGATCGCCGCCGCGCGCATTTCCTATGGCGGGCGCGGTCAGATCACCGATGTCCAGCAACCCCGGATCGGCCAGCAGGTGCTGGACGCGATCCTGCCGTTCTGAACGGGGGCCAGCGATATGATGCGCATTCTCTTACCCGTGCTGCTTTTGCTGCTTGGCCTCGGCGCCGGGATCGGCGCGGGGCTGTTTCTTGCGACACCCGTCCCCGAGGCGGGCGACGCGGAGACGGCCGCACCCGCGGCGGCGGGGCAGACCGATGGGCAGACCGATGGGCAGACCGATGGGCAGACTGGCGGGCAAACCGAATTCGTGCGGCTCAACAACCAGTTCGTCGTGCCGGTCGTTGCGCGTGACCGGGTGACCGCCATGGTGGTCATCTCACTCAGCGTCGAGATGCGGCTTGGGACAGCGGACGCGGTCTACAACCGCGAGCCGCGACTGCGCGATGGACTTCTTCAGGCAATGTTCGATCACGCCAACCGGGGTGGCTTTGACGGGGCGTTCACCGATGCCAACAGCATGGACGTGCTGCGCCGGATGCTGATCGAAGTGGCGCGCGATCTGTTGGGCGAGGATGTTCGCGGCGTGCTGATCACCGAAATCGCGCGTCAGGACGTGTGATCGCGGGCACGGGCCAGGCGCAGAAGCGCGAGATGCTCGAGGCGCTGCGCCTCGCGGGCCTGACTGTCGTGATGTCTCAGGCTGAGGTGATGCGCGACAAGCGCACGCGCCGCCTCGGCCTTGCCAAAAGCTTGGCGTAGGGGTGGCAGAGCCCGCTCCTTGCGCGCAAGTGCAAGCGCAAGCTCGGAATTGAGAGCAGCGCGGCTTCGTCCCACCCACCCCTGCCATGACAGATCCGCGCCGATTTCGCGCAGTCCGCGCATCGCCTGCTCCGGCAGCGCCCGCGCCGCCTCGGCCTGCGCGTCAAGGCGCGCGAGCGCCGCGCGCAGCCGCGCCTCGTCCGCCAGAACCGCGCGTAGCCGCGCCGTTTCCTGGTCGAGCCGCGCCGCCGTCACCGCAACAAGCGCAGAGCCGTCGCCCGGCCTCATCCGAAGGCCCGCGCCTTGCGGCGCATCGCATCGGCAAAGCGGATCGCGGCCGCGACGGCGCGATAATGGCGCGGGTCGATCTGTTGCCCGATTTCGGTCTCGGCATGGAGCGCGCGCGCGGCGGGCGGATCGCTGTGGACCGGCACGCCGTGCTCATGCGCCGTCTCGCGGATGGCACGGGCCATGTGATCGACGCCCTTGGCGACGCAGACCGGGGCCGCGCCGGGCGCACGGCTCCATTTGAGGGCCACCGCGTAATGGGTGGGGTTGACGATCACCACATCGGCCTTCGGCACCTCGGCCATCATCTGCCGAGAGGCGATGTCCATGCCGCGCTGACGGCGCTGTTGCTTCATGTGCGGATCGCCTTCGCTCTCCTTGTGCTCATCACGGATCTCCTGGTGCGACATGCGCTGGCGGCGGGCATGATCGAAGCGCTGCCAGAGATAATCGACCGCGCCGATGGCGATGGCCAGCAGCAGCACCACGGCAAGAAACTCCACCACCATGCGCGCCATGACCGCCCCGATCTGGCCTGGTGCCGCATGAAGCGTGGCCGCAAGGCGCGGCAACTGCCCGGTAAGATAGGTGCCGAGCAGCACGCAATAGGCCAAAAGCTTGACTGCGCTCTTGGCAAATTCGAATAGACCGCTGGGCCCGTATTTGTTCCTGGCATTCTCGACAGGGTCGATGCGCGACAGCTTCGGCTCAAGCTTTGACGGTGCAAAGACAAGGCTGCGCTGCGCCACCACCGACAGGAGCGCGCCCGCGCCGGGCAGCAGGAACCACGCCATGAGCGCCAGCGCGAGCCCGCCCATGAGTCCGCCGAGCGCCGCGCCGCCCGAGCCGCCTTCGAAGGCCAGCGCGGCAAGGCGGTCCGGCTGTTCGAGAAAGCGCATCATCAGGGACCCGGCCTCGGACACCGAGCCCGCGCCAAGCGCCAGTGCCGCCAGAACGAAGCCCGCATAGGAGCCTGCGGTATTGAGATCGGCGGAGCGCGCCAATTCTCCCTTTTCGCGCGCCTTTTCAATCTTTTGCGGCGTGGCCTCGTGGCTCTTGTCGCCCTCGTCCTGCGCGTCGGCCATCAGCGCGCCCCCATCGGATCGGCGAGAAAATCACCAAGTGCCTCCGCCCAGAGCCCGAGCATGGCCGGAGCCAGCAGCATCAGGAGAACGAGCCCCGCCCCGGTGATCGCCGGCGCACCGACAAAGACCACCATGAGCTGTGGCATGGCGCGGTTGATGATACCAAGGGTGAGGTTGTAGAGCGTGGAGGCGATGACGAAGGGAGCGGCCAGCGTGAAGGCAAGACCAAAGGCATGGGCCACGCGCGCAATGCCCCATTCCGCCACTGCCGCCGCAAGCGGCGGCACGCCGGGCGGAAGGAGGCGGTAACTTGCGATCACAAGCTCGGCCAGCCGCAGATGCAGCCCGAGCATCATGGCAAGCGCCAGCGCGCCGGTCACGAGCAGGTGACCGATGGCCGGCATGGGGGTGACGCCAGCCGTGCCGAGGATCTGCGACAGCGAGGTGGATTGCGCGGCAATCGCCCCGGCGGTCTGAAGCGCAAGCACGAAAAGGCGGATGCCAAGACCGAGCATCAGGCCGATGCCGGTCTCGGTCAGGATGAGACGCAGGAGGTCGGGATTGACGGGAAGCCGCCCGGCCAGGTCGGGGGCCATGGCGGGCGTGACGATGGCCGAAAGGCCGAGGGCAAGCCCGAGCTTGAGGCGCATTGGCACCGACGTCTCGCCGAAGCCGGGGAAGAGCGCGATGAGCGGCGCGATCCGGAGAAACACCAGCGCATGCAGCCATAGCAGCTCCTGCGCCAGCGGCAGGAGTGTCGCCAGCCCGCTCATGCCGCCACCACCCCCACGAGAGAGGGTCTGCTCTCGGTGCCGATCTCCTCGAAGGAAAGCACCGGCGCGCCGATCTGTTTGGCGGCAAGCGCCGTGCGCAGGAACCGGCGGCGCGGCGTCGAGGTTACGATGGCGGGTGCGATACCCTTTTCCTGCGCCGCGTTGACCGCCTCGGCGGCGGCCCCGGTCAGCGCGTTGAAGAGATCCGGCGGCAGCGCCACGTCGATCCGCCCGCGCTCGGCCTCGATCTGGTAGGCGCTGAACCGCTCTTCCCATTCCGGGGCCAGTTGGATGAGCGGCAAGGTGCCGTCGGGGCGGGTCAGCTCGGCCACGAGCTGAAAGCCGAGACGCTGGCGGACATGCTCGCAAACCGTCTCGGGCGCGGCGCCGCCCGCGCGGCCCTCCGCCGCCGCCTCTATGATCAGCGGCAGGTTGCGGATCGAGACCTGTTCGGCCAGCAGGAGCCGCAACACCGCATGCAAGAGGTCAGGTGCGATACGGTCGGGGATCATCTCCTCCAGCAGCTTGCGATTGGCCTCGCCGCGAGCACGGTCCGAGAGGTTGACCATCTCGTCGAGCAGCCGCCGCATCGCCTTCATCGTCAAGAGGCGGCTGAGATTGCGTCGGATCACCTCGAGCAGATGGGTGGCCAGCACCTCGGTCGGCGTCACGAGCGTCGCACCATCAAGCGCCGCCATGTCCCGCGCGGCACCGGGGATCCAGCGGGCAGGCGCGCCATAGACCGGCTCGCGCACCGTCTCGCCGGGGGGCAGGGCCGGGTGACTTGCCGGGTCAAGCGCGAGAAGGTTATCCGGGCGCAGCCCGGCGCGGGCCTGCTCGACCCCGTGCACGCGGATCACGTAGCTGCCCGCCTGTAGCCCTGCATCGTCGGTCAACCGGATCTCGGGCAGGATGAGGCCGTAGCGGGTGGCGACGTGACGGCGCATGTTGGCGATGCGCGCATCGAGCCCCTCGCCGGGATCGAGCACCATATTGACCAGATCGGGGGCGAATTCGACGTGGATGTCGTCGAGCTCCAGAATGTCGCCCATGGACGGCTCGGGCGGCGGCGCGCTGGGGGTTGCGGCCTCGGCCAGGGGGGCCTTTGACCGCGCGCGATACCCCATGGCCGCCACCCCGCCAAGCACCAGCCCACCCAGAATGAACGGCACGAAGGGCAGTCCCGGGACCAGTGCAAAGAGGCCCATGAGCACGGCTACCGTGGCGAGCGCCGCCGGATGGCGACCGATCTGCGCCCCGATGGCCGCGTCGGTGGCCCCAAGCGTGCCGCCGCGCGCGAGCAGAAGTGCTGTGGCGATCGAGATGACCACAGCGGGGATCTGCGTCACCAGCCCGTCGCCGACCGTCAGGATCGCGTAGGTCTCGAAAGCGCGGCCAAGCGGCATGTCGTGCACCACCGTGCCCATGATCAGCCCCATCACCAGGTTGAGAAGCGTGATCAGCAGGCCCGCGACGGCATCGCCCTTGACGAATTTCGACGCCCCGTCGAGCGAGCCGAAGAATGTCGTCTCCTGCTGTTCGCGGCTGCGGCGCTCGCGCGCCTCCTCATGGGTGATGGCGCCTGCGGACATATCGCTGTCGATGGCCAGCTGTTTGCCGGGCATCGCATCGAGGGCAAACCGCGCGCCCACCTCGGCCATGCGCGCGGCCCCCTTGGTGATCACGAGGAAATTGACGATGAGCAACACGCCAAAGACGACAAGTCCGAGAAACACGCTGCCGCCCATGACGAAATTGGCGAAGCCCTCGATCACGTCACCTGCCGCCGAGGTGCCAGTATGGCCCTGGCCGATGATGAGCTTGGTCGAAGAGACATTGAGCGACAGCCGGAGCACCAGCGAAGCCAGCAGAATCGTCGGAAAGGAGGAGAAATCAAGCGGCCGCTCGATGAAGAGCGTGATGGTGAAGATCAGGATGGCCAGCGCAAAGGAGGCAGCAAGGCCGATATCGAGCATGAACGCCGGCATCGGCAGGATCATCATGGTGATGACCGCCATCAATGCGACGGCAAGCAGAACAGTGGGCTGAAAGAGTTGGGTGGGGGTCAGGCGCGGCATGGCTCAGGACCCCCGCGCCGCAACGAGTGCGGGAAAAAACGGTGGCGGCGCGGGGCGGTCGAGCGGCACGAGCGAGCCGCGCACGACCCCCGACATGCTTCTTGTCAGGAGCGGAAATGTGTTGGAGGCGGGCGCTCGGGTCGCGGCATGGGCCGTACCAGGGCCGCGTGGCAACTTTGGGTCGCGCGGCAGGGTCGGCACATCGGGCGGGGCATCGGAAAGCGCGGCGCGCACCCGCTCGAACCGCGCGCGGTACTCTCGTGCGCGCTCCGGTGTGCGCGAGTGAAACCAGCCCGCCGCCACCGACCAGTTGCCGCTCTGCGCATGGAGATCCTTGAGAAAACGAGCGGCATAGGCGGCGTTGCGGAGCGGGTCGAACATTTCGGAGGGAGAGCGGAATGCCGTGCCATGCCAGCGGTGATTGATCTGGAAACACCCGATATCGAAGCTGCGCGCGCCACGCGCCATGGCGCGGGCGACAAACGCCTCGGCCTCGGCGCGAGTCTCGAACCAATGGCCCTTGCCCTCCATGTTGACGGTCCATGGCCAGGGCTCGAGGCCACGCCCGCGTCCGGTCTCGACGCGGGTGATCGCACGCATCACCGGCAGTGGCACGCCCGCGCGATCTGCCACCTCCCGTGCTGCGGCATCGCACAACGCGGTGCGCGCCATGGCCCGAGGCACGGGAAAAAGGACAGTCGGCAGGACAAGAGCGAAACACAGGGTGATGAGCAGGTTTTGCAAGACAATATCCATTCTGGGGTGCACCGCGGAGATCGGTGGTCGGTGCGATCTTCGCGGCGAGAGATTGAGATTCGGTAAGCGCGGCCCCGCCTTACCGCACGCCGTCCTGAGGGCGCGGGAGTGCGTCGAGCAAACCTGTCAGCGTCGCGCGCGCGCTGCCCGTTTCCGCCAGCAGGCTTGCGATCCGGTCGAGCGTTGCCACGCCATCCGGAACCGGACCCGCCGGGCCGCCCAGCAGGTCTGCCACCTCGAGCAAGAGCGGATCCGAAGCCCGCGCCAGCACCTCCGGGTCACGCGTGTACAAAGCGGCCCGATCCGCCTCGGGCAGAGCGTCGGTTGCGGAAAAGAGCGCCTGCGCGCTGACATGATCGCCGCGCAGGCTTCGGGCGCGGGCACGCAGCCGGTCGGCCTTGCGCCCGTCAAGGCCCAACAACGCAAGATCGGCTTCGGCCGGTCGTTGGAGCGCAAGCGCGATTTCGGCGCGCAGAAGCCGGAGGGAGGGATCGGACCGGATGGTCGGCAGGATACGGTCGGCGACATCGGCAAAGCCTGCGTCAAGCAGGCGGCGGGCAATCGCCCCGACAAGTTGGTCGCTCATGGCCTCCGGAGGCATGACGCGATCACCGAGCACGTAGCGCAGGAACGTAAGGTCATCGGCGGCGCGGACGACTTCGCGCAAAAGGCTCTCGGCCATGGCCCTTGCCACCGGTTGCGCCGGGTCGAGCGCCCGCCGGTCGAACGCGGTGGCGGCCTCGTCGAAGGCCCCGGCGGCGGCGAGAGCGGCCACATGGGCCACGGCGAGCCGGTCGCCGATCACCGTGTCGCGCAATTCATGCGCATACGCCCCGGCCAGTTGCGCCTGATCGACGGTCACCGGCGCGCCACGCGAGAGCGCGGCCTCAATGGCAAGAGCGAGCGCCTCGGCGGCATGGAGCGAATTGCTGCGGCTGACCTCGGCCAGCGCGGCGATGTTCGGTCCGGCCACCTGCGCCGCCAGATCGGCACGCGCCAGACCGGTTCCGGCCTCGTCCGGCGCAGCGATCCGTTCGATCATGCGCTGAAGGTGCTGGGCCGTGTCCACATGGCCGACCGCAACCAGATTGCGCACAAGCCCCGGCCCGAGGCCACGGCGCAACCCTGCCGGCAATGCCGCAAAGCTGCGTTGCAAGGCATCATGATCGAAGGTCAGCGCCGCGTCGATCGGTCCGCGTGCAAGCAGCGCCCAGAGCACCGCCGGTTCGCCGCAATCCGTCGCCTCTTGCAGCGGGCTGTTGGCGGAAAGGGGCGTCTGATCAACAAGCTGCGCGAGATCGCGCAACAGCCGGGTGTCGGCATGCGGTGCAGCGACGAGATTCAGGATCTGGTGGGCCTCGGCGCCAAAGCCGTGATGGATGTAAAACCGCGCGAGATCGTGCGCGACCTGTGGGTTGATCACGTCGAATTCACCATAAAGATCGCGGTAGAGGCGGCCCATGTCCTCCGGCAGAGCGAGGCTATCGCCCCAGGCCGGCACGTCGAGACGCCCTGGTGCCGGACAGTCAGGTTCATTGGAAACCGGCAATCGTGCCGCGCTCGCCCCTCCCGCCACGTCGCGATCCATGCTGGTCCGGGCGCGCAGGGCGATGGGATCATCGGGCGCTTCGGGCAGCACATCAACCGCCAGCGCCGCAGGCTCCGGCGTGTCGGAGGGTGGCGGCGCGAGGTGGATCCCACGCGCCTCGGGTTCTGCCGTGACCAGCCCCTGGCTGGCGGCGCGCCCCAGTTGGTGCAGCAGAACCGAGTGCATCCGGTCAAGATCGGGCACCAGGGCCGCGGAGGCTTCATCGAGTCCTCGATCCGGCGCAACCGCAAGGTCGAGCTGAGCGACCAGCGCCTCTGTGGCGGGCGACGGGGCTGCCGGTCCAAGGCGGGCGGCAGGACGGGGCGTGAGCGAGGGCTGGACCGGGTCGGCGATGTCGATGACGAGCATGGCTGCGCCATGCCAGAACGGGCGCAGCGGACAATCGCAGATCAGGTCGAGCCGGAGCCGCCCCTGCCCTTCGGGTGCGACAAGCGCGCGCAGTCGGTTTCGGGCGATCCGGGCAAAGACGGCGGTGACGTCGAAACGGAGCGTGGGACCATCAAACACAAGTGTCGCGCCGCCCGAGTGCTCCTCGATCCGGTAATCAAGGCGACGCGGCAGGTCGATCACCAGCCGGTCGAACCCCTCATGCGCGCCCGAGCGCACCGTCACGCTCTGGGAAATAGCGGGCGCGGCAAACAAAAGCACCAGACAGAAAACAGCGGCGCGGATCATGCAGCCTCCTGCTTGAGTGCCTTGAGCGCCTCTTCCAGATCGCCAAAGCTGGGCCGGTTGTGGCCGGGCGTGTTCTGCCGACCCACCTCGATGCAGATGTTCGCGGCGTGGCTGTGCAGGTTTGCGATCAGAACCTCGCGGATCAAGCGGTAGAAATGCGCATCCTCCTCGACAACCTCGCGCAGCTTTGTGGCGAAGGGCCCGACGAACCCGTAGGACAGGAACACGCCGAGAAAGGTGCCGACAAGCGCGCCACCGATCATCTTGCCAAGTATTTCGGGCGGTTGGTCAATCGAAGCCATGGTCTTGATCACCCCCAGAACGGCGGCCACGATGCCAAGCGCCGGCAGCCCGTCGGCCATGGTCTGAAGCGCGTGGCTGGTTTGCAAGGCATGGTGATGCTGAGCCTCCATCCGCTTGTCGAGCACCTCCTCGACCTGGTGAGGATCGTCGTAATTCATCGAGGCCGAGCGCATCGTGTCACCAATCAGCGCGACCGCCTCGGCATCGGCGAGGATGCGCGGATAGCGGGTAAAAATGGACGAGTCAGCCGGGTTTTCGATATGTTCCTCAACCGCTACAGGGTTCTGCCGCGCAAGCCGGATCAGGGTGAACAGCAGGCACAGCAGATCGCGATAATCGCCGGGTTTCCAGCGCGGTCCCTTGAAGACCTTGCCGATGTCCCGAACCGTATGTTTCACGGTGGATAGGTCATTGCTGATGAGGAAGGCACCAATGGCGGCACCGGCGATCATCATCATCTCGAACGGCAGCGCGTGCAGGATGATGCCCAGCTTGCCCCCCGCAGCGAGATAGCCGCCGAAGACCATGACAAAGATCATTACAATACCGACCAGTCCGATCATCACCCTCTCCGTATCGACACGCTGACCGCGAGTTTCACACCCGCCGGTTACCCGCCGGTTAAGAGCCGCCGCTCAATCGCTCTCGGCATTGCGCCCGGCGAGCACGACGCTGAACATATGCGCGGCCTCCGGGCTCAGCCCGGCCATGATCGCCGCCGCCGCATCGGGGCGCATCCGTGCCAGAAATCCCGCCGCGAACCGCGCGTCCATCTGCTCGAACAGGGCGGCGGCCTGTTTCGGTTTCATCGTCTCGTAGACGCGGGTCAGACGGTCGAGATCGTCCTCGGCCGCGGTCTCGGCGATGGCGAGGGTGCGCCTGAGCGAGTCCTCGGCCTCTGCCAGTGCCGCGAGCCGCGTGGTGATCTGCTCATCGGCGATGGCCAGCGCCTGCATCCGGTCCTCGAGCGCGCGCTCGCGGCTGGCGACGCGCGCCTCCCGGTCCTTCAGCGTCTCCAGAACGGCCTGAAGATCAGAGGGCTGCTCGCAACTGCCGCCGACCCCGGCCTGATGCTCCACCGCGTCCTTCGGGGTGGCGCGGGCCATGGCCTGCCCGATGCCGTCACCCACCCGCACCACGGCCGAGGCCAGCAAAAGCGCTGCAACAACCGTGAGCGTGCCGCGCGCGCGGCCACGGCGGCGCGCGGCGCTCATGTCCGGCTCTCCGCGCTGTCGGACGGGTGGCGGCGAAAGACCGGGCCGTCGGGCGGCGGGGTCGGCTTCGGCGGGGTCTCCGGCAGATCGTGCATCGAGGCCACCAGCAACTCGAGGCGCTTGGCCACCCCCTCGGCCCGGTCCGTGAGCGCATCGAGCGAGCCGGTGGAGCCATTGGCCGTCGCCTGCGCCGCGCGCAGCGTCCGCGCCAGATCGTCGACCTGCGCCGAGAGCACCGCAACCGCCCCGCCGACCCCGGTCTCGAGATCGTTGAAACGGCTGAGCCGCCGCGCCAGGACGTGACAGTAGACCGCCGCGCCCAGCGCGCCCGCGACCAGCAGAATGTCGGCGATAAGCTCCATTTCTCTTCCCCTCAGTCCAGCACGAATTCCATCACCAGCAGGTCGTTGACCCGCCCCTCGCCGACCACCGCCTGCACCCGCCGGAGCATCTGTCCGCGCAGCCGCATGAGCGCGCTGCTCTCCTCCAGATCGCTGAGGCGAAGCGCGCGCAGATAGGTGTTGAGCACATCGACCACGCGCGGCATGACGCGCGCCACCTCGGTGGCCTGTTTCGCGGGCACCTCAAGCTCGGCGCGGAACCGCAGATGGCGGCTGCGTCCGGCTTCGGCATAGGAGACCACAAGCGGCTCGATGGGCACGAAGACAAGATTGGCGAAATCCACCTCATGCGGCGCGGGCGCAGCCTCGGCGACATGGTCCGCGTTGCCCCCGAACGGCACCAGCCCCGCGCGCACCGCAAGGAATCCACCCGCCCCGCCAAGCACCGCCAGCACCAGCCCGAGAATCAGCGGCAGGCGCGAACGCTTTGGCGTTTCTGTCGTGGTTTCAGGGGTTTCGTCGGTTTCGGCCATGCTGTGCCCTCTTTTTCGTCGCAAGGGCACTATCGCCCAGAGAGGCTAACCGAATCTTAAGGCCGATGCGCGAAGACTGACCCCAGAGACCGGCAGAAGGCCGATCGACAGGAGACATCGACGTGCAACAATTCCTGACCCTCTGGCAATCGCTCGACATGAGGCGGCGCGTGGTCGTGATTGCGGCGACCCTGGGTGTTTTCGCGGCTGTGCTCGGACTTGCGCGGATGGCCGCCAACCCGAACCTGAGCCTGCTTTACGCGGGGCTTGAGGGCACGGCCGCGGGCGAGGTTGTGGCCGCACTCGATCAACGGGGCGTCGCCCACGAGGTGCGTGGCGACGCCATCTATGTGGCGAGCAACCAGCGTGACAGTCTGCGCATGGTGCTTGCCGGAGAGGGGCTGCCGTCGGGCACGGCGCGGGGCTACGAGATCCTTGACGGGCTGTCGGGCTTCGGCACCACCTCGCAGATGTTCGACGCCGCCTATTGGCGCGCCAAGGAGGGCGAGCTTGCGCGCACCATCCTTGCGCATCCCGCGATCACGGCGGCGCGGGTGCATCTGGCCTCGGGCGGGGCGGCGCCGTTCCATCGCAATGCGCGGCAATCCGCCTCGGTTTCGGTCACGACCAATGGCATGGGCCTCTCGCCCAAACACGCCCGCGCGCTGCAATTCCTTATCGCCTCTGCGGTGGCCGGACTGACCCCCGAGGATGTCGCGGTGATCGATTCCGAGGGTGGGCTCATCGGCGCGGAAGAGGCCCCGGCCAATGCCCCCGACGATCGCGCCGAGGCGCTGCGGCTGCGCGCGCTCAGGCTCCTCGAGGCGCGCGTCGGGCGCGGCAACGCGGTGGTGGAGGTGACGCTCGACACGGTGACCGAGACCGAGACGGTGCGCGAACGGCGCCTTGACCCCGAGAGCCGCGTCGCGATCAGCACCGATACCGAGGAAAGCAGCAGCAACGCCTCGGATCAGGGCAGCGGCGTCACCGTCGCGTCGAACCTGCCCGAGGGCGATGCGGGCGGCGGTGCCCCCTCCACCAGCCGCAGCGACGAGACCCGCGAGCGGGTGAATTTCGAGGTCTCCTCGACCGAGCGCGAGATCCTGCGCACCCCCGGCGCGATCCGGCGGATGAGCGTGGCGGTGCTGGTCAATACCCTGCCCGAGACCGGCGACGGCACACCGCGCCCCGAGGAGGAGCTTACCGCGCTGCGAGAGCTGGTGGGCTCGGCGGTGGGGCTCGATGCGGCGCGCGGCGACGTGCTGACGCTGCGCTCCCTGCCCTTCGAGGCGCTCACCCCCGAGGGCACGCTGGCCACGCCCTCTCTGCTCGACCGGCTGGCGATCGACACCATGGCGCTTGTTCAGGGGGCGGTTCTGGCGTTGGTGGCGCTCGTGCTCGGGCTTTTCGTCCTGCGTCCGGTGCTGATGCGCCCGGCCACCGCCCCGGCACGCCTTGCGCCACCGCCCCCCACCACCGCACAGGCAGCACTGACAGGCGAAATCGACGAACGCGAGATCGACGAGGCGGGCCTCTCGGTGGTCTCCGAGGGACGCGGCGAAACCGGGCTTCTGCCGGGCGCAGAGCGGGCCGAGGACCCGGTCGCACGGCTGCGCGCCCTCATCGGCGAGCGACAGGAGGAAACCGTCGAGATCCTGCGCACCTGGCTTGAAGGCGAGGAGGAGCGGATTTGATGTCGATTGCCCACCTGCTCGAGGAATTCGGCGATCCGTCCGACGGCACACCGCTCGCCATGACCGATGTCTCGCTCGAGGAAGAGCGGCTCGCGGCCTTCGAGAAGGGCTATCAGGCGGGCTGGGATGACGCGGTCAAGGCGCAATCGGAGGATGCGCGCCGCATCACCGCCGATCTGGCGCAAAACCTCCAGGACCTGCGCTTTACCTATGAGGAAGCCTATGGCGCGGTCATGGCGGCGCTGCGTCCCCTCCTGACCGAGATGGCCGGCGCGGTGCTGCCGCAACTCGCCCGCGAGAGCCTCGCACCGCGTATCGCGGAGATGTTGCACGATCACGCACGCGCGCAGGGCCGCCAGCCCATCGAGATCGCCGCCGCGCCCGAGGACCTGCCGCGCCTCGAACAGCTGACAGGCGACAGTCTCGAAATCGCTCTTGTCGCAGATGACACGCTGGCCGAGGGGCAGGTCTACCTTCGCTTCGGCGAAAGCGAAGCGGAGGTAGACCTGCCCGGCGTCCTCGCGGGCATCACCGCCGCCGTGAGCGGTTTTTTCGCCGAACAACCGACAGGAAAGGCCATCGCATGACCGACACCCCCTCGCCCGAGCCCTCCGCTAGCGGGCTTGCCAGCCCGTTTTCGGGCGTGCCCATAGAGATCACCGTCTGCGTGGGCCGCGCCCGCCCGCTGATCCGCGACCTGCTCAAACTGGGCCGCGATTCGGTGCTGCCGCTCGACCGTCGGGTCGATGACCTGGTCGAACTTTACATCGGCGAGCGGCTGATCGCGCGCGGCCAGCTTGAGGAGGCGGAAGGCGACGGAACCGGCCAGCTTGCCGTGCGGCTGACCGAAGTGGCCGATCTTCGGGACGGGCTGAATTGAGCGCGATGCGCGCACTCATCGGGGCGCTGGTCCTTCTGACCGTGCTCTGGCTCGGCGCGGGCCCCGCGGCGGCGCAGGACCTGTCGATCTCGCTCGGCGAGGGCGGGTCGATCTCGGCGCGCACGATCCAGCTTGTCGCGCTTATCACGGTGCTGAGCCTGGCGCCGGGGCTGGCCATCATGATCACCGCCTTTCCGTTCATCGTCACGGTGCTGGCGATCCTGCGGCAGGGGATCGGGCTGCAACAATCGCCACCCAACATGCTGCTGGTCAGCCTCGCGCTGTTCCTGACCTGGTTCGTGATGCAGCCGACCTTTACCGCCGCCTGGGAGCAGGGCATCGCGCCGCTTGTCGCCGAGGAGGTGGACCTGACCGAGGGGCTGGCGCGGGCCATCGCGCCGTTTCGCGGCTTCATGGCCGCACGGCTCGATCCCGAGACCTTTGACGCCATGGCCGCGCTGCGCCCCGATGCCGCCGCCATCATCCCCGGCCCCGAGGCCCCGCTCTCGGTTCTGGTGCCAAGCTTCATGCTGTCGGAGATTGCGCGGGCCTTTCAGGTCGGTTTCCTGATTTTCCTGCCGTTCCTCATCATCGACCTGGTGATCGCGGCGGTGCTGATGTCCATGGGCATGATGATGGTGCCGCCGGCCATCGTGTCGCTGCCGTTCAAGCTTGCGTTCTTTGTCATCGCCGACGGCTGGTCGCTGATCGCCACAAGCCTCGTGCGCGGCTACATGTGATCACGTCTCGCGGAAGAGGCGCGTCATCTCGAAAAGCCGGTCGAGCCGTTCGAACCGGTCGCGCGCGTCGGGCCAGCGCTCTTCCTGCGTGGCCGCGATAAGCGATTCCACCAACGACAGCGTGGCGATATTGCTGTCCCAGGCCGAGGGGATCTCGCCCCAGCAATTGAAGGTGATCTCGGCCACGCCGGCGACCGGGCTGGCCCATTGGTCGGTCACGAGGATCACGCGCACGCCGCGCTCGGCGGCGATGCGGGCAAGGCGCAAGAGGTTCTCCTCGTAGCGGCGCATGTCGAAGATCAGGAGCGTGTCGCCCGTCCCCATGTCGATCACGTAATGCGGCCAGCTTGCCGGCGCGGCGGTGAGATGCCGGACGCCTTCGCGGATCGCCTGGAAATGGGTAAAGGCATATTCCGCGAGCGAGCGGGTGATGCGCCCGCCCACCACATAGACACCCGGCGCGGTGGCCAGCGCGCGGGCCGCCGCATCGAACTGTTCGGTGTCGATATTGGCGAAGGTCTGGCCAAGATTCTGGGTCACGGCGGCGGCAAACCGGTTGAGCAGATGCGAGGACGGCGCCTCGGCGGCCCAGACCGCGCGACGCTCGGCGGGACCCGAGACCTTGGCCTGAAGCTCTGCCAGAAGCGCCTGATGGAATTGCGGATAGCCCTTGAATCCCAGTTTCTGCACCAGCCGCGCCACCACCGGGGCCGAGACCCCGGCGCCTTCGGCGGCGGCGGTGATGCTGGCCAATCCGGCACCGGGGTAATTCTCCAGGAGCGCATTGGCAAAGCGACGCTCGGATTGCGTCAGCGCCGCGTAATGCAGGCGGATGAGCTGGCGCACGGTCGGCGCGGCGGGTTTGGCCTGAGGCGCGGGATCGGTCACGGGATGACCCTCCGGTGATGGATTTCGCGGCAGCGCGCGCGCTGACAGCGAGACCGCGAAAAAGATTTCTGGAAATATATTGACGAAAATCATCCCGCGTGGAAAGCTTTTTCCAAAGTGGGGAGCCTGCATGACCGGAACAGCCGAAAATCCCGTGGAAATCCTGAATCCGCACGGGCGCGGCGCGGCCATCCTTGTCTGCGAACACGCCTCGAATCACATCCCCGACGCCTATCGCGGCCTCGGCCTCGATGCGGCCGCACGCTTCAGCCACGCGGCCTGGGATCCCGGTGCCCTTGCGCTGGCACAACTCTTGTCGCAGGCCCTCGACGCACCGCTCGTCGCGGGGCGCATCTCGCGGCTGGTCTACGATTGCAACCGTCCGCCCGACGCGCCCTCGGCCATGCCCGAGCAGAGCGAGACCATCGCGGTGCCGGGCAACCGGGGCCTCGACGCAACCGCACGCGCCGCGCGCGCGAAAGCCGTCTACGAACCCTTCACCAAGGCCCTCACCGAGGTGATCGCCGCGCGCCAGACCCCAGCGGCGCTTGTCACCGTCCACAGCTTCTCGCCCACCTGGTTCGGCACCCCGCGCGCGGTGGAGCTTGGCATCCTGCATGACGCCGATGCGCGCCTCGCCGATCTGATGCTGTCCGGGGCCCCTGCCCTGCCCGCGCGGCGCATCGCGCGCAACGCGCCCTATGGCCCCGAGGATGGCGTGACCCATACGCTGCGCCTGCACGGGCTGGCGAATGATCTGCCAAATGTCATGCTTGAGGTGCGTCAGGACCTGCTGACCACCGAACAGGCACAGCGCCAGATGGCCGATGAAATACTGATCCTGCTACGCCCCGCGCTGGCAGCCCTCGGCCTTGGGGAGGCGCAGGATGCGTAACCTCATGCGCGGCTACATCCGCCGGATCGACCGGATGAACCGCTTCATCGGACGCATCGCCATGTATCTCATCTTTGCGCTGATGGGGGTGCTTCTGTGGTCCTCGGCCTCCAAGACCTTTTTCAGCCCTGCGCTCTGGACGCTGGAGACGGCGCAATTCGTGATGGTGGCCTATTACATTCTGGGCGGGCCCTATTCGATCCAGATGGGATCGAATGTGCGGATGGACCTGTTCTACGGTGACTGGTCGGACCGCACGCGCGCCATGGTCGACGTGGTCACGGTGTTCTTTCTGCTCTTCTATCTCGGGGTGCTGCTCTATGGCGGGATCAGTTCCACCGCCTATTCGCTGGGTTATTTCGGGACCGAGCCGCTGGCCTTCTTCTGGGACCTGTTGCGCAGCCTTGTCACCGGCGGCTATGACGCCGCCGCCGCCAAGACAGGCGTGCTGGAGCGCAGTTCGACCGTCTGGCGGCCGGTGATCTGGCCGGTCAAGACGATCCTCTGTTTCGGCGTGTTTCTCATGCTGTTGCAGGCGCTGGCGGAGCTGTGCCGGGACATCCTGCGCCTCTCCGGCGAGGAGGTGCCCCGTGCCATATGAGATGATCGCGCTCTTCATGTTCGCGACCATGATGGTGATGCTCTTTACCGGACAGCGCGTCTTTGGGGCCATCGGCTTTGTCGCGGTGATCGCGGCGCTGCTGCTCTGGGGGGACCGGGGCGGGTTCGACATTGCCTTCGCCTCGGCGATCAAGCTGATGAAATGGTATCCGCTGCTGACGCTGCCGATGTTCATCTTCATGGGCTATGTGATGAGCGAGAGCCGCATCGCCGACGATCTCTACAAGATGTTCCATGTCTGGATGGGACCGGTGCGCGGGGGTCTGGCCATCGGCACGATCGGCCTCATGGTGCTGGTATCGGCCATGAACGGCCTCAGCGTGGCGGGCATGGCCATCGGGGCCACGATTGCCCTGCCGGAGCTTTTGCGGCGCGGCTATGACAAGATCATGGTCACAGGCGTCATTCAGGCCGGATCGAGCCTTGGCATCCTTGTGCCGCCCTCGGTGGTGCTGGTGCTCTATGCGATGATCGCACGGCAACCGGTTGGGCAATTGTGGCTGGCGGGGATCATTCCTGGGCTGATGATGGCCACGCTCTTTGTCATCTATATCTATGTGCGCTGTCGGTTGCAGCCGCATCTTGGCCCTGTCCTCCCGGCCGAAGAACGCACCATGCCGATGCGCGAAAAGCTGCGGCTCCTGCGCGCGGGGCTTCTCCCGCTTTTCATCTTCGCGGCGATGATGGTGCCCTTCGTCAACGGCTGGACCAGCCTTGTGGAAAGCTCGGCCATCGGCGCGATGACGGCCTTCATGGCCGCCGTGCTCAAGGGGCGGATGACACGGGCCGTGTTCGAGACCTCCGTGCGCATGACGCTGGGGATTTCGTGCATGTTCATGTGGATCATCCTTGCCGCGCTGGCCTTTGGCGCGGTCTTCGACGGGCTGGGGGCGGTCAAAGCGATCGAGTCCCTCTTCACCGAAAAGATGGGGCTCAGCCCGTGGATGATTCTCATCCTGATGCAACTGAGCTTCATCATCATGGGCACGTTTCTGGACGACACCGCCATGCTGGTGATCGTAGCGCCGCTATACGTGCCGCTTGTGGGCGCGCTTGGTTTCGATCTGATATGGTATGGTGTGCTTTACACGATCACCACGCAGATTGCCTACATGACACCGCCCTTTGGCTACAACCTGTTTCTGATGCGGGCCATGGCCCCGCCCGAGATCACGCTGCGTGACATCTACCGCTCGATCCTGCCTTTCGTGCTGGTGATGGCGGTGGCGCTGGCGCTGGTGATGGCCTTTCCGCAGATCGCGCTGTGGCTGCCGCAGCTGGTCTATGGATGATGGAATAATCCGAGAACTCCGCCAACGGAGCGAACCCCTTTCGAGCAACCAACAGGAGGACGACACAATGACCACCAGAAGAAAGTTTCTCACCACCGCGGGCGTCGGCGCGGCGGCCACGCTGGCCAGCCCCGCCATCGTCAAGGCGCAGGCCCCGATCCGCTGGCGGATGCAGACCTATGCCGGCGGTGCCCTGGGCGAGCATGTGACCAAGCCGATGGTCGATTACGTCAACAGCGCCGCCAATGGCGAGATGGAGATCGAGCTTTTCTACGCCGATCAGATCGTGCCCACCGGAGAGCTTTTCCAGGCGCTTCAGCGCGGCACCATCGACGCCGTGCATTCGGATGACGATTCGATGGCCTCGCCCACGCCGCTGCGGCAGTTCGGCGGCTATTTCCCCTTTGCCACCAAGCATATTCTCGACGTGCCGGTGCTCTTCAACCAATACGGCCTCGCCGATATCTGGCGCGAGGAATATGCCAAGGTCGGCGTGCAGTGGATATCCGCCGCAGGACAGGATCCGTGCAACTTCAACACCAAGAAGGAAATCACCTCGGTCGCCGATCTCGACGGGCTCAAGCTCTATACCTTCCCGACCGCCGGCCGGTTCCTGGCGAAATTCGGCGTCGTGCCGGTGAACATCCCTTACGAGGATGCCGAGGTGGCGGTGCAAACGGGCGAGCTTGACGGCATGGCCTGGTCCGGGATCACCGAGGATTACACCGTGGGTTGGGCGAATGTGACCGACTATTTCCTGACCAACAACATCTCTGGCGCGTGGATCGGGTCCTGGTTCGTCAACCAGCGGCAATGGGCCGATCTGCCCGATCACCTCAAGCAACTGGTCATGGCCGCGACCGAGGCCGGGCATACCTATCGCAACCAGTGGTATTGGGGCGGCGAGGCGCGGCTGCGCGCGACCGGCGACAAGCTGGAGTTGCGCACGGTGCCTGCCAACGAGTGGGCCGAGGTGGAAAACGCCGCCAAGGACTTCTGGAACGAGGTGGCGCAGGAAGGCGAGATCGAGCAAAAGATCGTCGGCATCTTCCGCGCGTATAACGAGGTCATCAACCAGGCCGGCCCGCCCTATACCAACGGCTGAGCCCCCCGCGACAAGACCCGTCCGGCCCCGCACGACCGGGGCCGGACATTGCAAGACATAGACAAGTGACGCGCAGAACAACAAGGACGCCGCCATGGCCCTCACTCTCGAAGACCTGAAATCGAAGGTTGCCGCCGGCACGGTCGATACCGTGCTTGTCTGTCTGGTGGACATGCAGGGCCGCCTCATGGGCAAACGGTTTCACGCGAGCCATTTCCTCGCCAGTGCGTGGCAGGAAACCCATTGCTGCAACTACCTGCTGGCGACCGACCTTGAAATGACCACGCCCGAAGGCTTTGCCGCGACAAGCTGGGAACGCGGCTATGGCGACTATACCATGAAGCCCGACCTCTCGACGCTGCGCCTCATGCCCTGGCTCGAGGGCACGGCGATGGTGCTTTGCGACGTGCTCGACCACCACAGCCACGCGCCCGTCCCCCACAGCCCGCGCGCCATGCTCCAGAGCCAGATCGCGCGGCTTGACGCCATGGGCTATCAGGCGATGATGGCGACCGAACTGGAATTTTTCCTGTTCGAGCAGAGCTTTGAGGAGATCCGCAAGTCGGGTTATCGCGACCTGACGCCGATCTCGGGCTATAACGAGGATTACAACATCCTGCAAACCACGCGCGAAGAGCATGTGATGCGCCCGGTGCGCAATCATCTGGTGGCGGCAGGCATCCCGGTGGAAAACACCAAGGGCGAGGCCGAAGCCGGGCAGGAGGAACTCAACATCCGCTATGCCCCCGCGCTCGACATGGCCGATTACCACACCATCGCCAAGCACGCGATCAAGGAGATCGCCCATCAGCAGGGCCATGCGGCGAGCTTTCTGCCGAAATGGCACCAAAAGCGCGTCGGCTCGTCGAGCCATGTGCATCAATCGCTCTGGCAGGACGGCAAGCCCGCCTTTGTCGATGCGGCGGACAGCCTTGGCATGAGCGCGCTGATGAAACACTACATGGCGGGGCTGCTGAAATATGCGCCCGATTACACCTATTTCCTTGCCCCCTACATCAACAGCTACAAGCGCTTCCAGAAGGGCACATTCGCACCGACTCGCATCCTGTGGTCGGTCGACAACCGCACCGCCGGGTTCCGGCTCTGCGGCGCAGGCTCACGGGCGGTGCGGGTGGAATGCCGGGTGGGCGGCTCGGACCTCAACCCATACCTCGCCATGGCGGCGATGCTGGCGGCGGGGATGAAGGGGATCGAGGACCGGCTGGAACTGGCCCCGCCCGCGCGCGGCGATGCCTATGCGGGCAACACGGGCCGCATCCCCGAGACGCTGCGCGACGCGCGCGAGGCGCTCATGCGCTCGGATTTCCTGCGCGCGACCTTCGGCGACGAGGTGGTGGACCATTACGCCCGCGCGGCGGAGGTCGAGATCGAGGATTTCGACCGGGTTGTGACCGATTACGAGATCGCGCGCGGCTTCGAGCGGGCGTGAGGGCGGCAAGGCCGGACATGAGTATTTGAAGAACGATGAAGGGCGGGCCGGGTGCCCGCGATCAAGGATGCGATCATGACGACACTGACATGCATTTCGCCGATCGACGGATCGGTTTTCGCCACCCGCGAGGCGATGACGCTCGACGAGGCGCGCGCGGCGGTGGCCGAGAGCCGCGCGGCGCAGGCCGCGTGGGGCGCGCGCCCCTTGCAAGAGCGGATAGACCTCGTGATGGCGGGCGTAGCCGCCGTGGGTGCGATGAACGATGAGATCGTGCCCGAACTGGCGCACATGATGGGGCGGCCCGTGCGCTATGGCGGCGAATTCGGCGGCTTCAACGAACGCGCGAGCCACATGGCGGCGATTGCCGAGGACGCGCTTGCCGATATGGAGGTGGGCGAGAACGCCACGTTCCGCCGCTATATCCGGCGGGTGCCGCATGGCGTGGTGTTCGTCGTGGCGCCGTGGAATTACCCCTACATGACGGCGATCAATACCGTGGCCCCCGCACTCATTGCCGGAAATGCGGTGGTGCTGAAACACGCCACGCAGACGCTGCTGGTGGGCGAGCGCATGGCGCGGGCCTTTCACGCGGCGGGCGTGCCGGAGGCCGTGTTCCGCAACGTGTTCCTGGATCACGACACCACATCGGCGCTCATTGCCGGGGGCGCGTTCGATTTCGTCAACTTCACCGGCTCGGTGGGGGGCGGCCAGGCGATGGAACGCGCGGCGGCGGGCACCTTCACCGGGCTGGGGCTGGAGCTTGGCGGCAAGGATCCGGGTTACGTGATGGAGGATGCCGATCTCGACGCGGCGGTGGCGACGCTGATCGACGGGGCGATGTTCAATTCCGGGCAATGCTGCTGCGGGATCGAGCGGATCTATGTGCATCAGAGCCTTTTTGACGCCTTCTTGGAGAAATCCGTGGCGCTGGTCAGGGGCTATCGCCTCGGCAACCCGCTCGACCCGGAAACGACGCTCGGACCGATGGCCAATGCCCGCTTTGCCGCCGAGGTGCGCGCGCAAGTGGACGAGGCGCTGGCGATGGGGGCCACGGCCCATATCGAAACCTTCCCGCAGGACGATGGCGGCTGCTACCTGACGCCGCAGATCCTCACCAATGTCAGCCACGACATGCGCGTGATGCGCGACGAGAGTTTCGGCCCGGTGGTGGGGATCATGCCGGTGAGCGGCGATGCCGAGGCAATCCGGCTCATGAATGACAGCCCCTTCGGCCTCACCGCTTCGCTCTGGACTTCTGACATCGAGCGCGCGGCGCGGGTCGGCGATGCGCTCGAGACCGGCACCGTGTTCATGAACCGCGCCGATTACCTCGATCCCGGCCTGTGCTGGACCGGCTGCAAGCAGACGGGCCGGGGCGGCGCGCTCTCGGTTATCGGCTATCACAACCTCACCCGCCCGAAATCCTATCACCTGAAGAAGGTCACGTCATGACACTTACCGCCAACTGGTCCTATCCGACCGCGATCAAGTTCGGGGCAGGCCGCATCGCGGAACTGCCCGCCGCCTGCGCGCAGGCGGGTATCACACGGCCCTTGCTGGTTACCGACCGCGGGCTTGCGCCGCTGCCCATCACCGCGCGCGCACTCGATATCCTGCGGGAAGCGGGGCTGGAGCCGGGGCTTTTTGCCGAGGTCGATCCCAACCCCAACGAGATCAACCTCGACGCGGGCGTTGCCGCCTACAAGGCAGGCGGGCATGACGGGGTGATTGCCTTTGGCGGCGGCTCGGGGCTCGACCTGGGCAAATGCGTGGCCTTCATGGCGGGGCAAACCCGGCCCGTGTGGGATTTCGAGGATGTGGGCGATTGGTGGACGCGCGCCAATGCGGACGCCATTGCCCCCATCGTGGCCGTGCCCACCACAGCCGGGACCGGATCCGAGGTGGGGCGTGCGAGCATCATCACCGATGCGGCCACCCACGCCAAGAAGATCATCTTTCACCCCAAATTCCTGCCCACCGTGGTGATCTGCGACCCCGAACTGACCGTGGGGATGCCGCGCGCGATCACCGCGGGCACCGGGCTGGACGCATTCGCGCATTGCGTCGAGGCGTTTTCCTCGCCGCATTACCACCCGATGAGCCAAGGGATTGCCATTGAGGGGATGCGGCTGGTGATCGAGAACCTGCCGCGCGCCTACGCGGACGGCACCGATATCGCGGCGCGCGCGCAGATGATGAGCGCGGCGGCCATGGGGGCGACGGCGTTTCAGAAGGGGCTTGGCGCGATCCATGCCATGAGCCACCCGGTGGGCGCCTATTTCAACACCCATCACGGGACCACGAATGCGGTCTGCATGCCTGCCGTGCTCGATTTCAACGCGGACGCGATCCGCGACCGGTTCGACCGGGCGGCGGGCTATCTGGGCATCACGGGCGGGTTCGACGGGTTTCGCGCCTTTGTGCAGGAGTTCAACGACAGCCTGGGCATCCCGCGCGGTCTGGCAGCACTTGGCGTGACCGAGGCGGCGATTCCCGACCTGGTGAAAGGGGCCATCGTCGATCCGTCCTGCGGCGGCAATCCGGTGGCGCTGACCGAGGAAAACCTCACCGCGCTCTTTCACGCGGCGATGTGAGGGGGCGCGCCTGCCGCTCGACCGGTCCTCTGGTCGGGCGGCGCGGCGCATGGCAAGCGGAGCCGCGTGTAACGGTTCCATGAATTTTCCATGAAATCACGGGCGGGGCGGGATCAGATCAAATGCGCGTCGCTTTCTCTCGGGCAGCCTGCGGGCAGGACAAACGCCGAGGGAGACCGCCCATGTTCGACACCGACAACACGCCCGAAACACAGCCACGCGCCCGCTCCAACCGCCCGCCGGTGATGGAGGTGCGCAAGCTCAATCTCTGGTATGGCGAGAAACAGGCCCTGATCGACGTGACTTTCGATCTTCACGAGGGTGAGATCCTTGCGTTCATCGGGCCATCCGGATGCGGCAAGACGACCGCGCTCAAGTGTCTCAACCGGATGCACGAGGGCACGCGCGACCTGCGCCTGACCGGGCAGATCACCATGCACGATCAGGATATCCACGCCCCCGATGTCGACCCGCCGATGCATCGACGCCGCTTTGGCTGGGTCGCGCAGAAGCCCAACCCCTTCCCCATGACGATCTGGCGCAATGTGGCCTATGGCGCGCAGATCCACGGCATCACCGACAGCCGCGCCGATCTTGATGCCCATGTCGAGGATTGCCTGCGCCGCGCCCATCTCTGGGACGAGGTCAAGGACAAGCTGCATACCATGGACGGCACCGCATTGAGCGGCGGGCAACAGCAGCGGCTGTGCATCGCCCGCGCGCTCTCGACACGGCCCGAGGTGCTGTTGATGGACGAGCCCACCGGCTCGATCGACCCGATTGCCACGGCGGCGATCGAGGATCTGATGCTGGCGCTCAAACCCGATCATGCCATTGTCGTCGTGACCCATTCGATGATGGAGGCGCGGCGGCTGGCGGACCGGGTGGCCTATTTCCATCTTGGCCGCTTGCTCGAGATCGGGCCGACCGAACAGGTCTTTACCGCCGCGCGGACGGTGGAGGCGCGCCGTTTCATCGCCGGGAAATTCGGCTGAGGCGCGCGGTCAGCGCGGGTTGGTGGGGATAAGCGGCAGTTGCTCGGCCACCGCGCGCAGAAGGCCCCGCCCCTCGCGCTCGGCCCGTGTCATCACCGAGTTCAGCAGCGAAATGGCGGCGGGCGAGGTAAGCGGCACGGAATGGTTGAGCGCCGCGCCGCCTTCGGAGAGTGCCGTCACGTCGATCACCCGAACATCCGGGCGCTCGATCTCTGCGGCCTCGGCGATGACCCCAAGGCGCGGCTTGCGTCCGGTGATGAAGCCCGAGACGCTGAGCGCGCGGTCGCGCTGCGTGATGAAGATGAGGAAGGGCTGCGGCAGGGTGCCAATCACCTCCGCCTGCCGCGCGAAGAGGTCCGGATCGATATCCGGGGCGACAAGCACCACGCCGCTCAGCCGGCCGAGAAGCGCGCGATCCCCCCTGAGCGCGATCTGGCGGAGTGTTTCCATGGTCAGGTGAGAGCCCATGGAATGGGCAAGCAGGAATACCTTGTCACCGGGCCGCGCGGTCAGGTCGCGCAGGGTCCGTTCGAGGTCATCCCGGGCATAGAGCACGCTGTCGCGGTCATAGAGATAGCCGCGCGGATCGCCCGCCGAGGGCCAGGCGAAGACCACGCCGGGCATTTTCACATCGAAATCGGTGACGATCTGCGCGGTGCGAAAGACCACCTCGGACAGCGTGCTGTTGTAGCCATGCACGAAAAGCAGCGTCTCGCGTCCCGGCACGGTGCGGCGCATGTCGGAGACAAGCGCGCGCGCGTCGGGGTAAATGCCCGCATCGGTCACGACGAAATCCGTGGCGGCATCGGGGGCCACCTTGGGCCAGGCAATCCGGCCGGGACGGTGTGTGGGCGGCACCGAGACGTCGATGCGGAAATGTTCCACCTCTCGGGGCCGGTCATACCCGAAGATCGAGCCGCCGGTGTCGAGCCTGCGCCCGGTCACGCCGAAAACAGGCACGATGGTGGCCGCCGGATCGGGGGCGGCGCGCATGGCCACGGGGCGCGGTGAACAGGCCGCGACGACCATGACCAGAAACAGTGCCAGACCCCGCGTGCCGATACCCATGCCCTATCCCGACCGTTCCGACGATGTCTTATGTCAGGGGCGCGGGCGGGCCAAGGTTCAGTTGGTGCCCAGCATCCCTTTTTCCTGCGCCAGCGTGCGCATCCGCTTTTGCAGCTTCTCGAAGGCACGCACCTCGATCTGGCGGATACGCTCGCGGCTGACGTCATATTGCGCGCTGAGATCCTCAAGCGTGATGGTCTCTTCGTTGAGACGGCGCTGCGTGAGGATGTCGCGCTCTCGCTCGTTGAGCACGTCCATCGCCAGCGTGAGCAATTCGCGCCGCGCCTCAAGCTCGTCGCGCGCCTCGTAATCGCCGGCCTGATCGGCGTCTTCATCCTCGAGCCAGTCCTGCCATTGCATCGTGCCTTCGCCCTCGGTGCCGACCGTGGCGTTGAGCGAGGCATCGCCGCCGGACATGCGGCGGTTCATGCTGATCACGTCCGCCTCGGTCACGCCGAGATCATGGGCGATCTTCTTGACCGCTTCGGGGCGCAGGTCGCCCTCTTCCAGCGCGCCAAGCTTGGCCTTGGCCTTGCGCAGGTTGAAAAACAGCTTTTTCTGCGCCGAAGTGGTGCCGAGTTTCACAAGGCTCCATGACCGCAGGATATATTCCTGGATCGACGCCCGGATCCACCACATCGCATAGGTGGCCAGCCGAAAGCCCTTTTCTGGGTCAAACCGTTTCACCGCCTGCATGAGGCCGACATTCGCCTCCGAGATCACCTCGGCCACCGGCAGGCCATAACCGCGATAGCCCATGGCCAGCTTGGCCGCGAGGCGCAGGTGGCTGGTGACCATCTTGTGCGCGGCCTCGGTGTCCTGCTCCTCGACCCAGCGTTTGGCGAGCATGTATTCCTCTTCCGGCTCCAGAAGCGGAAACTTGCGAATCTCCTGCATGTAGCGGTTCAGCCCGCCCTCCGGCGTCGGAGCAGGCAGATTTGCGAAATTGCCCATGCGGTTATCCCTCCTGATCGTATTTATTCCCGTAGACCTGTGCAGTCCTCCCGCGAATTCAAGAGAACTTATGTCAGGTATCTTAACGCAACGTGACGGCACTTCCGGCGAAATCCGCCAAATGTTTCTAAAACTCACGTCATCCTGTCGGGCTGTCATCGCTCCCGCGCAGCGCGGCGAGAAGGGCGCGCATATCCTCGGGCAAGGGTGCGTCAAAGCACAGCCACTCATCGCTCAGGGGATGGGTGAACCCCAGACGACCCGCATGGAGCGCCTGCCGGGGAAACGCCCGCGCCGCCTCTGCGGCACCCGGCGGCAGGGCGCGGGCGGGCAGGCGGCGACGCCCGCCATAGACCGGATCGCCGATGAGACCATGACCCGCGTGGGCCATGTGCACCCGGATCTGATGGGTGCGCCCGGTTTCAAGCCGACATTCCAGAAGCGCTGCCGCTCCGCCAAAGCTCTCGATCACCCGCGCGCGCGTCACCGCGCGGCGCCCGCCATGGGCCACAACCGCCTGACGCTGCCGGTCGGTGCGGTGGCGGGCAAGCTCTGTGATGATGCGCAGCACGCCGCCCGGCTCGAACGCCACGCCCGCCAGCCCGCGCAGGCGCGGATCGCCCGCATCGGGCACGCCATGCACCACCGCGCTGTAGGCGCGCTCGGCGGTGTGGGCGGCGAATTGCGCGGCCAGCCCCTGATGAGCGGCATCGGACTTGGCCACCACCAGAAGGCCGCTGGTATCCTTGTCGATGCGGTGGACAATGCCGGGCCGCCGTGTGCCGCCCACGCCAGAGAGCCGGTCGCCGAAATGATGCAGGAGCGCGTTGACAAGCGTGCCCTCGGGGCTGCCGGGCGCGGGATGCACGACCATCCCCGCAGGCTTGTCGATGACGATGAGGGCGTCATCCTCAAAGACCACGTCAAGCGCGATGGCCTCCGGCTCCATATGGGTCTCGCGCATCTCGGGCAGGGTGATGTCCACGCGGTCGCCCTCGGCCACGCGCGCCTTGGCATCGGTGACCGCCATTCCGTTGACATGCACCGCCCCCTCCTCGATCAGCCGCGCGAGGCGCGTCCGCGAGAGCGCGTGCGCCTCTGGCACATCGCGCGCCAGCGCCTTATCAAGGCGGGGGGGCGGATTGGCCCCGATGGTAAAGCCGAGCAGGTCCTGCCCCATGTCCGAGCCCAATTCCGAAGGTCCTTCGCCGATAAATCCGGCCTCGCTGCGGTTTCTAATGCGGCTGGTCACGGTGCTGACCGCCACGATGATCCTCGGGCTTCTAGTGATCGTGACGCTCTTTGTCACCCGGTTCCGGAGCGCACCCGATCTGGCGCTGCCTGAAAGCATCACCCTGCCCGAGGGCGCGCGGGCCACCGCGTTCACCCAGGGCAAGGGGTGGTATGCGGTCGTGACCGAGGACGAGCGCATCCTGATCTACGATCGCATCAGCGGAGGACTACGGCAGGTGGTGGACATCCAGGAATAGCGTCATTTTGTCGCAATTCGGCAACAGCTTTCGGGAATATCGGGCCGCATCGGTCTTAATTCTTTTATCAAAACTGACGTAGCGTAAAGATAACGCATTGGACCTTCTGCGTCGCTCGTGGGGAATTCAGCATGACTTACCTCAAACTCACGCTGCCCGCCCTGCTCATGTCCTCTGTTCTCGCCTCGCAGGCCAAAAGCGAACCGGTGTTTTCGGGAAATTTCGGCCTCGCCTATAACGAAGGTTCAGGAGCGAGTTCCGCCGAGGACTTCGAAGTCCCCGACCGCATCCGGTTCAACCATCGTCTTGTGGCCGACAACGGGATCACATTCGGCACCCACATAGACCTGGACGATCGCCGGACAGCCGAGGAAATCGACGAAGCATTTGTCTCTCTCAGCGGAGATTTCGGACGCATCCATCTGGGCGATGCAGACGAAAGCGTTGCGAACGTCCGGCGGCCCGACGGGTTTGTTGCGGGCGGCTGCGCCCAACGGAGCGACGACGGTTCCTATCAAATCGGCAGCAAGTTTCGCCTCGACGGTCTAAGCCTGAAAGTCGGCTACCTGGGCTTTCTCGATGACTCCAAGCGCTCGGCGCTGGCCACCGAGGACGGCCTCGGCAACGTAGTCAATCCCGCAAGCAGCTTCGATTACAGCCTCAAGGGACTGTATGCCGACGCGCGGATCGGGTATTGCTATGATACCGGGCGACTGTTTCCCACCAAGCTGGGGGCGACGTTCAGCTTTACCGATCTCGGGGCCGACGATTCCTTTCAGAATCAGGCGCTGCCTTACGGGCTTGGAATCACCGGTGTGGGCTACGCGCCGGGCGTATTCATCAACGCGCCCACAGACATCCGCTACGGCAATTTCAGTGTTGATCGGACGAGTTTCGGCGGCGGGCTGGAGATCGTGCATCCATTCGGCGTGACGATGCCGCGCAACGCACGCTCTGGCTCTCTCGGGGTGCCGTTTGCCCAGAACGAGGTATTGCGCATCAACAGCGCGATCCTAGGTGTGAATTTCGACTTCGCCGATCAGGACGAACGGGCAGAGTTCCTGACCGATACCCCTGCCTTTGGCGCGGGCTCTGCGGCCAATGTGCGCTACGACACCTCTTTTGATGTCAAGACGTTCGGTGTCTATGCGGGCCTGCAACAGGAACGCCATGCCATCAACGGCAACGGCGTGACGACCTCGGGCTATCTTCGGACTACGGTCGGATATTCCTTTGTCGACGTCGAGGCATTCGACCGGGTTCAGGCGATCGGGTTGGGTGGCGCACTCAACATCAACAACGGCAACCGCTTCAGCGAGAGCGAAGGCATGGAGACCTTTTCCATTTCCGCCGGGCTGAGCCGGACCAAGGGCAACCTGTCGGGCGGATTTACGGTGGCTGCGCAATATGGCGGCCTGCCGCTCATCGACTATTTCAGGCCCGACTCCACCGTCGGAGGTGTGCCGCTCGACCCGGAAATCGACGTCGACGGTGATTGGTCATTCCGGATCGGCGCGAGTGTGCGGCTGTCGTTCTGACAGCGACAGCCAATACGCCCCGGTCGCATCAATGACCGGCGCAAGGTGTGGCGGCGGCGCAGAACCGGGCTTGCAAGCCCTCCCGGCCAAGGCATGATACGCGCCGAGGGTTGTCGATGAAGCGCCGCAACTGGGTCATTCTGCTTCTTGGAATCTGGGCCGCGCTCTATGTGGCGTCGTTTCTTGTGCCTTATGTCACGCCTCACGCAGATTTCGGCTTCACGCGCGGGATGAACCGCATCACGTTGTTTTTCCAGTATCAGATCGGCGCGGGGGTGGTGGCGGCGGTGCTGTGGTGGATGGGCAGCCATGCCCCGAAAAGGCGGAATCGCTGGCTCATGCGCATTCCTGCACTCCTGGCGTTCGGGCTTTTTCTGTTCATCGTCGGTCTGATTGCTTTTGCAGGGCTCGACCGGTCGCCGCGCGACAGCGCGCCGCCCGCCGCTCAGATCGGACCGGGAACAGATCTGGAGAAGGCTCGCCGGGATCAGGCGCTCAGGCGCAATCGAGGGGTGGCTAAGGTCGGTGCAGAGCGCGAAAACCCGCCAATTCGGGGCCGAGACCCCAGCCGCATCCCCTCGCGAATATTCGATGACCTAAGGATTTTCCGAAGAGCCGATGCAGGACCCGGACTTTGCCATTGTCTTGAACCATGTTCTGGTCAGCATCGGATAAGTGCTTGTTGCCTCACCCGGCCCCCGTGCGCCCCCGCCGATCCACCCGCAGCGCGGCATAAAGCACATGCGTCCGCCAGCGCCCGTTGATCTGGAGATAGCTCTGCGCGACGCCCTCGTACTTGAACCCGCAGCTTTCCAGCAACGCCCGCGAGGCGTGGTTTTCGGGCAGGCAGGCGGCCTCCAGACGGCTCAGGTCGAGCCGCTCATAGGCGTGGTGCAGCACCCCCGCGATGGCCTCGCGCATATAGCCCTGCCGGGCGTGGCGCGCCCCGATCCAATAGCCAAGCGTGCCCGATTGCGCCGGTCCGCGCCGAATATTATCGAGCGTGATCGCCCCGAGAAGAGCGTGATCCTCGCGCCGGATCAGGAACAATGGCAGAGCATTGCCGCCCGCAATCGCGCGCTGCGCCCACCAGACCCGGTTGGAAAACCCCTTGCGCGACAGGTGGTCGTCGGCCCAGGCGGGCTCCCACGGGGTCAGGAAATCGACGCTTTCGGCGCGCAGCCCGCTCCAGTCGCGGAAATCTGCCATCACCGGCGGGCGCAGGGTCAGACGCTCGGTCTCGATCC
Organism: Roseovarius sp. MBR-79; assembly: GCF_053628555.1. NCBI lineage: Bacteria > Pseudomonadati > Pseudomonadota > Alphaproteobacteria > Rhodobacterales > Roseobacteraceae > Roseovarius > Roseovarius sp. MBR-79. The sequence goes on from NZ_JBRJGP010000003.1 coordinate 184,089, forward strand.
TGAGCTTCCGGCGCGGCAAGAGCAGCATCAGGCAGCGCGCCGCGCGTCAAGCTGCGCAAGATCCGGCGCGCCGGCCACCGGACCGTAAAGCGCCAGCGCGGCCGGTGCCTGCGCCACCGTGGTCTCGGCCACGCGCCGCACATCGCCCAGCGTCACTGCGTCGATCCGCTCCACCACCTCGCCCAGTTCCGGCACCCGCCCCCAGATCTGAAGCATTCTCGCCAGCCGCTCGGCCCGGCTCGACGGGCTTTCCAGCCCCATCAGCAGCCCTGCCTTCATCTGCACGCGCGCGCGCTCCACCTCTGCCGCGCTCATATCCTCGGCGGCGCGCTTCATCTCGTCGATGGTGACATGGGCCAGTTCGGCCATCTGATCGGCCGAGGTGCCCGCATAGATTGTCATCATGCCCGTGTCCGCATAGGCCCCGCCCTGCGCAAAAATCGTGTAGCACAGCCCGCGCCGCTCGCGGACCTCCTGAAACAGCCGCGAGGACATCGATCCCCCCAGCGCCGAGGCATAGATCTGTGCTGCGTGAATATCCTCATGGGCGTAATCAGGCGATTCGAAGGCCAGCGCGAAATGCGCCTGCTCCAGCGCTTTTTCCCGCCGCATCTCGCCGCCTGTGAATCGCGCGCGCGGCGGCTCGAACGACGGCGCGGGCACCATGTCGCCGAACATCTCCTCCGCCAACCGGACCAGGGCTGCGTGATCGACCGCCCCCGCCGCCGAGAGCACCATCTGCCCGGGCCGGTAATGGCGATCCACGAACCCTTCCAGATCGGGACGGGCAAAGGCGCGCACCCGTTCCTCCGGCCCCAGAATGGTCCGCCCCAGGGGGTGATCGGGATAGGCCCGCTCCTGCAACCAGTCGAAGATGATGTCGTCGGGCGTGTCGAGCGCCTGCCCGATCTCCTGCAGGATCACGCCCCGCTCCACCTCGATTTCGCGCGCGTCAAAGGCCGGGTTGCGCAGGATATCGGCCAGCACATCGACGGCGAGCGGCACGTCATCCTTGAGGATACGCGCGAAATAGGCCGTGACCTCGCGGCTGGTATAGGCGTTGATATAGCCGCCCACATCCTCGATCGCCTCGGCGATCTCGAGCGCGCTGCGCCGCGCCGTGCCCTTGAACGCCATATGTTCGAGGAAATGCGCGATACCGTTCTGGCGGGCTTCCTCGTGGCGCGCGCCCGCCAGCACCCAGATGCCCACAGCCGCCGATTGCAGCCCCGGCATGGCCTCCGAGACGATGCGGAATCCGTTGGAAAGGGTTGTCAGATTGACAGTCAATTGGCGATCCGTTCCTTGATCAATGTTTCGATGGCACTCAGGTCATTATCCACCCGCGTCACGCGCTCCTCCCGCTCATACAGGTCCGCCATGCGCTCGGGCAAGGGGGGGTGGATGCCGCTTGCCGCCTCCACCGCCGCCGGAAACTTGGCGGGATGCGCCGTGGCCAAGGTGATCATCGGCACGCCGGGGCGGCGATGCGCCTCGGCCACATGCACGCCCACAGCACTATGCGGGCAGAGCAATTCGCCAGTGCGCTCCCATGTCTCCCGGATCGCCCTGCGCGTCGCGTCCTCGTCACAGCGCCCGCTGTCGAACACCTCGCGCAAGGCCTGAAGCGCGCCCTGACTGACCGAGAACCCGCCGCCCTTCAGCTCCTCCATGACCTGCGCCACCGCGCCGCCATCCTGACCATAGGCGTAATAGAGCGCGCGCTCGAAGTTGGACGACACCTGAATATCCATCGACGGGCTGATCGACGGGGCCACGCCATCCGGGCGATAGTCGCCCGTTCTCAGGCAACGATGCAGAATGTCGTTCTGATTGGTCGCCACCACCAGCCGGTCGATGGGCAGGCCCATGCGCCGCGCGATATAGCCTGCGAAAACGTCCCCGAAATTGCCCGTGGGCACGGTGAAACTCACCCTCCTATCGGGTGCCCCAAGGCTGACGGCAGAGGTGAAATAATACACCACCTGCGCCAGCACCCGCGCCCAGTTGATGCTGTTGACACCCGCCAGCCGCACCCCGTCACGAAACTCGAAATCGTTGAACATGTCCTTCACACGCGCCTGCGCATCGTCGAAATGGCCGTCAATCGCCAGCGCATGGACATTGCTCTCAACCGGCGTCGTCATCTGCCGCCGCTGCACCTCCGACACACGGCCATGCGGGTAGAGGATGAACACGTCCACTGCCTCCAGCCCCCGAAACGCCTCGATCGCCGCCGACCCGGTATCGCCCGAGGTCGCGCCGACGATGCTCACGCGTTTGCCCGACCGCTTGAGGGAAAACTCGAACATCTGCCCGATCAGCTGCATGGCGAAATCCTTGAACGCCAGCGTCGGCCCGTGAAACAGTTCCAGCAGGAAATGCCCGCTATCTAGCTGCTTCAAAGGCGCCCGCGCCGCATGGCCAAACCCCTCATAGGCCCGCGAAATGATCCCGCCAAACTCGTCGTCGGTGAAGGCATCGCCGATGAACGGCCGCATCACCCGGAACGCGGCCTCCTCATAGCTGACGCCCTCCAGCGCGCGGATCTCGTCGGGCACCATGACCGGGATGCTTTCGGGCAGATAGAGCCCGCCATCACGCGCCAGCCCCGTGAGCATCGCCTCTTCAAAGCTCAAACTGGGCGCGCGGCCCCTCGTCGAGATGTATTTCATGGATTGACCCCTTTCGCGGCCCCGATCTGCCGCCGGATGAGAACCGCCACGATCACCGCCCAGATGAGGGCAAAGGAAAACCACGTGACGGCATATTCAAGATGATCGTTGGGAATGCTTGCCCCGTCTATCGGCAGCGGCATCACGCCGCGCTCGGGCGGCGACAGGTCGCGCGCCACGATCAGAAGCGGCTCGGTGCCCAGCACACCCGCCATCTGCGCGATATCGCGGGCGAACCAGATATTGCCCGCCACATCGTTCTCGGGCGTGGCGCTCGTGCGGTCATCGGGCCAGTGCAGGTTGCCTGTGACATACACCTCACCTTCGGGCGGCGCGGGCACCGCGCGCGCCACCGGAATGAAGCCGCGATCGAGAAGCACCCACCGCCCGCCTGTCTCCAGCACCGAAATCAGCCGATAGCCCGCCCCCGCCTGCTTCTGACTGACCAGCACCCGCAGCGCCTGCGGCCCGATCCGACCCTCTGCGCGCACCGGCAGATAGCGATCCGCCTCGTCCGTGCGTGCGGGCAGGGCCACCGGCTCTGCCGAAATCCGCGCGGCAATCTCGGCCAGCACACCCTCTTTCCACGCCAGCCGCTGCACCTGCCAGACACCCAGCCCGACAAGCAGGACCAGCCCCGCCAGCCCGAAGATCACCAGTAGAGTAACGCTCTGTCGCATGCCCTGCCTTCAAAAGGAAAATGCGGGGAAGGAAAACCCCCGCACCTTCATCGTTCCAAAAATACTCTCGCGTGACAGGCGTCGCCCGTCAGCCGCCCCAGACGTAGACGGCGGCAAAGAGGAACAGCCAGACCACATCGACGAAGTGCCAATACCACGCCGCCGCCTCGAAGCCGACATGCTGCTCCGGGGTGAAATGGCCCCTGAGCGTGCGCATCAGGCAGACAAAGAGGAAGATCGTGCCGATCACCACATGCGCGCCGTGAAAGCCCGTCGCCATGAAGAAGTTGGCACCATAGATGTTGCCCGAGAAGCCAAAGCCCGCATGGCTGTATTCATAGGCCTGGAACACGGTAAAGATCGCCCCCAGTGCAATGGCAAGGATCAGGCCCCATTTCATGTCGTTGCGGTTGTTCTCATGCACCAGCGCGTGATGCGCCCAGGTGGCCGCACAGCCCGAGCACAGGAGGATCAGCGTGTTGATCAGCGGCAGGTGCCACGGGTCAAACGTCTCGATCCCCGCCGGCGGCCAGACGCCATCGAGCGCCGGGGAGAGGGGCCCCATCGGATACATGGCGTGCTTGAAGAAGCTCCAGAACCAGGCGGCGAAAAACATCACTTCGGACATGATGAACATGATGAAGCCATAGCGCAGCCCGATCCGCACGACGGGCGTGTGATCGCCGGTCTGCCCCTCGTGAACCACATCGGCCCACCAGCCGAACATCACGTAAAGCACGGCCACCAGGCCGGCGAGGAACATCCACGGTCCGCTGTCATGGAACCAGAGCACCGCCCCGAACAGCATGACGAACCCTCCGAGCGCGCCCAGAAGCGGCCAGAGGGAGGGGGGCAGGATATGGTAATCGTGGTTCTTGGTATGTGCCATCTTGTCAGGTTCCCTCGTCGAAGGCTCAGTTCAGCGTTTTGTCGGTTTTTGCGTCCGGCGCAAGGGCCGCGTGGCTCTCGGGCAGGGCGATTTCGTGGAACGTATAGGACAGTGTGATCGTGTGGACATATTGCCCCTCGCGGTCGGTCACGATCTCGGGGTCCACATAGAAGGTGACGGGCATCTGCACCCGTTCGCCGGGCTGCAGCACCTGCTCGGTAAAGCAGAAACAGTCGATCTTGGTGAAAAAGCCACCCGCCTCGTAGGGCGTCACGTTGTAGCTCGCGGAGCCGGCAACAGGCCTGTCGGTCGGGTTATAGGCCTCGTAAAAGGCCAGACCGGTCTCGCCAATGCGGATCTCCATCTGGCGTTCAACGGGCCGGAACTCCCATGGCATTCCGCGCTCCTTGCTGGCGTCGAAGCGCACCTTGATGGTCTGGTCGAGCACTTTATCGCTGCCTGTCGCGGCCACCCCCGTCACACCGCCAAAGCCCGTCACACGGCAGAACCAGTCGTAAAACGGCACCGAGGCCCAGGCGAGCCCACCCATGAGAACAACCACGCCGACCAGTTGGCCAAGGGTTTTCACGTTGCGGTCCATGGCGCTCAATTACCCCCCTGCTGCGTCGCCTGCGTCGGCACGACGAAATTCTCGTTCGAGACCTTGGCGATGGTCAACCCGAAGACGAGCGCCACAAATCCGGCCAGCACGATCCCCAGCCCCAGATTGCGCCCGAACCGGCGCTTGTGCAGTTCGTGCTCCTCACGAAAGCTCATGCCCAGCCCGCCATACCAAAGCCCCGCAGCGCCGCCTCGACGAGGATCGCGGTGAAATGCGCGAAGAGATACCAAAGTGACAGCCGGAAGGCGCGTTTTTCCACCATGAAGTTGTCGGCCTCGGCCATCACCTCGTCCCGCCGCCAGATCGCCACCGCGTCGCGCAGAAAAAGCGCGTTGAAGACCAGCGCCACGGCCAGATAGACCGGCCCGCCGATCTGCGTGAAGGCCGCCCCCACCGCCATCACGGCAAGGATCACCGTATAGGCCAGGATATGCACCCGCGTCGCGCGTCGGCCATGGGTGACGGTCAGCATCGGCACGCCCGCAGTGTCGTAGTCATTCCGCATGAAAAGCGCGAGCGCCCAGAAATGCGGCGGCGTCCAGAGAAAGATCAGCGCGAACATCAGCATCGATTCGATGCTGACCGTGCCCGTCGCCGCGGCCCAGCCGATCATCGGCGGAAACGCCCCGGCTGCGCCGCCGATGACGATGTTCTGCGGCGTCCAGCGTTTCAGGCCGATGGTGTAGATCACCACGTAAAAAAAGATGGTGAAGGCCAGAAGCCCCGCCGCCAGCGCATTGGTGGCCAGCCACATCATGACCACCGAAAACCCAGCCAGCGTGATGCCGAAGGCGAATGCCTCTTCCCGCGTCACCCTTCCCGCCGGAATCGGGCGGCGCGCGGTGCGCTTCATCTTGGCGTCGATGTCGGATTCCCACCACATGTTGAGCGCGCCCGAGGCGCCGCCGCCCACGGCGATGAAGAGGATCGCGGCCAGCCCCACCACCGGATGCACCGCCACCGGTGCCGCCAGAAGCCCCACGAGCGCCGTGAAGACCACAAGCGTCATGACACGCGGTTTCAGCAGGGCAAAGAAATCCCCGAACCCCGCCTCGCCGGGTTGCGTGGTGCTGGCACTGTGAAGGCTGGCGTCGCTCATGGTCGGGGTCTTTTATCCATCATCGCGGGAAAGGGAGGGGCCGGGCCATGCCCGGCCCGGACACTCAGTCGGCGAGGGCCACCTGCCGCGCGCGCGGCACACCGGCATATTCCTCGATGGCCCCGTCAAGCCATGCCTCGTACTCGGCCTCGCTCACCACCTTGACGGTGATCGGCATATAGGCGTGGGCCTGCCCGCACAATTCCGAGCATTGGCCGAAATAGATGCCTTCCTTTTCGGCCTTGAACCACAACTGCGCCAGTCGGCCCGGCACCGCGTCCTGCTTCACGCCGAAGGCAGGGATGGTCCAGCTATGGATCACATCCGCCCCGGTCACGGTCATCACGACGACCTTGCCCACCGGCACGACCACGGAGGTATCGGTCGCCAGCAGAAACTCGTCCTTGCTGAAGCCCGCCTCGACAAGTTGCGCCTCGACCTCGGGCGTCAGCCGGTTGTCGCCCCCCGTCGCCGGTGCGCCGATCATGTAGCTGTCAAAGGCGAAATCGTGGTCGGTATATTCGTAGCCCCAATACCACTGGTAGCCCGTCACCTTGATATTGATCTCGCCTTCGGGGATCTCCTGCTGCTTGAACAGGATCGGCAGGGAATTGGCGCCGATGAAAACGAGGATCAGGATCGGCACGATGGTCCAGGCGATCTCGACCGGCGTGTTATGGGTGAATTTCGCCGGGTTCGGGTTGGCGCGGCGGGCGTATTTCACTGCCGCATAGGCCAGAAGCGCGGTCACGAAGATCACGATGGCGATGATGATGACGTTGATCACCCCGTCCAGCCATTGCAGATCGCTCGCAAGTTCGGTCGCGGCGGGCTGAAATCCGATGCCGCCCCGGATCGGCGCGCCGACAATCTCCTGCGCGGCGGCGGGGAGGGCTACGATGGCGGCCAGAGCGGCCAGAAGGCTGGGGTTAAGTCGCATTGTGCACCCTGATCGGTTGAACGGTTCGTCTCTCTAGCGCCGGGATCGCAGGAATACCATGGAATCCCATTGTCTCGGTCCCGGTTAAAACCATACTATCACACTCATCACAAGAACGCGCGTTGCGGCAAAGGGACGCTTTTTTGATCTGGATCAAATATGCCCCCCGCGACACGCCGCCCGAAAGGACACCCGCTCCATGACCGACACGCCCTTCCGCCCCTTCGAGACGCGGCTGGACCGCGACGCGGCCCTTGCCCGTTTGCGCGCCGCCACCGACGGTGCCGATGATGGGGAATTGTTTCTGGAGCGCCGCCGCGCCGAGGGGCTGATGTTCGACGACGGACGGCTCAAGACCGCCTCCTATGACGCCTCCGAAGGCTTTGGCCTGCGCGCCGTGCGCGGCGAGGTGACGGGCTACGCCCATTCCTCCGAGATGACCGAGGCCGCGCTTGCGCGCGCCGTCGAGACCGCGCGCCTTGCCGTGGGTGCGGGCGGGGCCACGCTTGCCGCCGGTCCCGTGGCCACCAATCGCCGCCTTTATACCGATGCGGACCCGATTGCCGGGGCCGCCTTCGCGGTCAAGATCGAGACCCTGCGCGAGATCGACGCTTTCGCCCGCGCGCTCGATCCCCGCGTGGTGCAAGTCACCGCTTCGCTTGCGGCCTCGTTGCAGGAGGTGGTGATCCTGCGCCCGGACGGCCAGACCCTCTCCGACACGCGCCCCATGACCCGCGTCAATGTCGCGGTGATCGTCGAGCAGGACGGCCGCCGCGAGCAGGGCAGCGCCGGGGGCGGCGGGCGCATCGGGCTTGATGGCCTCATCGACGCCGCCGACTGGCAGGCCAAGACCCGCGAGGCGCTGCGCGTGGCCCTCGTCAACCTCGAGGCCGAGGATGCTCCCGCAGGCGTGATGGACGTGGTGCTTGGCCCCGGCTGGCCCGGTATCCTCTTGCACGAGGCGATCGGCCACGGGCTTGAGGGCGATTTCAACCGCAAGGGAAGCTCCGCCTTCGCCGGGCTGATGGGGCGCCGCATCGCCGCCCCCGGCGTCACCGTGCTCGACGACGGCACCCTCCCCGACCGGCGCGGCTCGCTCACCATCGACGACGAGGGCACGCCCTCTGCCTGCAACACCCTCATTGAGGACGGCATCCTTGTGGGCTACATGCAGGACCGCCAGAACGCCCGCCTGATGGGCGTCAACCCCACCGGCAACGGGCGGCGCGAAAGCTACGCCCATGCCCCCATGCCGCGTATGACCAACACCTACATGCTGGGCGGCAACGCCACGCCGGACGACCTGATTTCCGAGATGAAGGACGGGCTTTATGCCGTGGGATTCGGTGGCGGGCAGGTCGATATCACCAACGGCAAGTTCGTGTTTTCCTGCACCGAGGCCTACCGCGTCAAGGACGGCAAGATAGGCCGCGCGGTCAAGGGTGCCACGCTCATCGGCGACGGCGCGACGGCCCTGCAAAAAATCCGGGGCCTCGGCAACGACATGGCGCTCGATCCGGGGATGGGCAATTGCGGCAAACAGGGCCAATGGGTGCCGGTGGGCGTGGGCCAGCCCACGGTGCTGATCGGCGGGCTGACGGTGGGCGGGTCTGCCGCCTGACGATGACGTTCAGCTTTCAACAGATCGGGTTCGTGGCCTTGTTGTAGGGCCGCCAGTCGGTGATCTCGGGATAATACATCGCCCGCCAGCGCCGCACGCGCGGGTTCATCACCCGCCGCCACAAGGGCGGCACCATCGCCGCCATGGTCATCACCGGATACCCATAGGGCAATTGCGGGGCCGCGGCCTCGTCATGGTTCTGCAACAGGGGAAAGCGGCGGTCGGGTTTGTAATGGTGGTCCGAATGGCGTTGCAGGTTGATCAACAGCCAGTTCGACGCGCGATGCGCCGCGTTCCAGCTATGGCGCGGCTTGACATGCTCATACCTGCCCGCGCCCAGATGTTTGCGCGTGAGGCCGTAATGCTCGATGTAATTGACCAGTTCCAACTGCCAGATGGCAACGATGGCCTGCCAGAGAAATAGCGCGAGCCCCACCCAGCCGCCAATCAGCCCGGCCAGAACAATCATGTAGGCCTGAAGCGCCCAGTAGCGCCAGAACGGATTCCCGAGGTCATGCCAGGGCCGCCCCTTGCGCGCCAGCATCTCGGCTTCGGCGCGAAAGGCCGAGCGCCAGCACTCGTGCAGCACACGCGGGAAAAACCGATGGAACCCCTCGTTATAGCGCGCCGTCACCGGGTCGCGCGGCGTGCCGACATGGCGGTGATGGACCTGCAAGTGCTCTGACCGGAAATGCGAATAAAGCACCATCGCCAGAAGCACATCGCCCAGAAACCGCTCTCCCCGGTCCTTCTGATGCATCAATTCGTGGCTGTAATTGATCCCCACCGTGCCGGTGATCACGCCCACACCGAAAAACAGCACGATGGTTTCCAGCGGGTTCAGATGCGCGTCGCCCGGCCCGGTCACATACCAGATCATCCAGTAGAGCAGCAGAAACTGAACCGGCGCCCAGAGCATCGTGATCGCACGATACCAGAAAAGTTGATCCTCGCGCGTGTCCAGGTCCGCATTCTCGGTATAGGTGCCGAGAAAGGCGTCGAGGATGGAAAAGAAATACCATGTGATGACCGGCAGAAGAATCACTGTCCACCCGCCCTCTACCGCGCCGAGGATCGCCACGGGCACCAGCAGGAAGGACATCCAGAACGGCAGCGCGCTTTGCAAGCGGGCAACCTGAGTGGCGGGGATCATGGCGTTCTCCTTGCGGGGTTTCCGTCAGTCTTGCGGCAAACTGTCGAACGCGCCTTGCGCAAGGTCAAATACCTTTCGCATGACGGTAGGTAACGACGCGGGGCGAAAGGCCGCCTGCGGCATGAAGGTGCCGCGCTCGGGCACTGCCTCGGGGCCGACAATGGCCACATGCACCCGCAGGCGCAAATGGAAATGGGTGAAGGTGTGGCGCGCCTCTGCACCGATCTCGCGCCACGCCGCCTCGACGGGCGGCGCAGGTTCGGGGTCCTCGCCCCAATCGCTGCCGGGCCAGCCCAGCATCCCGCCCAGAAGCCCCGTATCGGGCCGCCGCTCCAAGAGCCACGCGCCATCGCCGCGGCGTGCCACATAGGCATGGCCAATGCGCACCGGCTTGGGCACTTTCGGCAGGCGGGCGGGCAGCGTTTCCGCCACCCCCGCCGCCCGCGCCGCGCAGGGGTCGCGCCACGGGCATATGCCGCAGGCGGGCGCGCGCGGCGTGCAGATCGTGGCCCCCAGATCCATCACCGCCTGCGCGTAATCACCGGGCCGCACGGCGGGCGTCAACCGCGCCGCCGCTTCGGTCAGTTCGGGCTTGGCACGCGGCAAGGGCGTGCGGATGTCATATATCCGCGCCATCACCCGCTCGACATTGCCATCGACCACCACCTCGGGCCGATCAAAGGCAATGGCCGCAATCGCCGCCGCCGTATAGGGGCCGATCCCGGGCAGAGCCATCAACCCCTCGCGCGTCTCGGGGAAGCGCCCGCCATGTGCGCCCGCCACGACGCGCGCGCATTTCAGCAGGTTACGCGCCCGCGCATAATATCCAAGCCCGGCCCATTCCCCCATCACGGTGCCATCCTCGGCTGCCGCGAGCGCCCCCACATCGGGCCAGAGCGTCGTGAACCGCTCATAATACGCCTTGACCGCCGCCACCGTGGTCTGTTGCAGCATCACCTCCGACAGCCACACACGATAGGGATCGGGCCGCACCCCGCACGCCCGCGCGCCGGGGCCGATGCGCCACGGCAGGTCGCGCGCATGGGTGTCATACCACTCGAGCAACACCCCCGGATCGGCGGCCTGACGCATAGTTTATCCCCTCGATGCAATCGGGTCTTTCATCCCCCGTTCCATGACATAGATTAGTGCCAGACGGGAGAGAACCAACCATGGCCACGCGCCAGTCCGGACCGAAAGGCTTCAATCGCACCTCGGCGCTATTGCAGCCGAGCATTCGCCGCGCGTCCGAATCGCGCGGTTTCGCGCAAACGCGCCTGTTGACCCATTGGCCCGAGATCGCGGGCGAGAGCGTCGCCGCCATCGCGCGCCCTGTCGATATCTCCTACGGGCGGCACGGCATGGGCGCGACACTCACGCTTCTGACCACGGGCGCGCAGGCTCCCATGCTCGAGATGCAGAAAGAATCGCTGCGCGAAAGGATCAACGCCGTCTACGGCTACAACGCCATCGTGCGAATCCGCCTGACACAGACCGCGCCCTCGGGCTTTGCCGAGGGACAGGCGGATTTCACCCACCGGCGCAAGGCACAGACCGTGCCCCCTGCCCCCGAAACCCTCGTCCGCGCGGGCGAATTGGTCGCGCCCGTGACCGATGACAGCCTGCGCGCCGCGCTGGAAAAGCTGGCGCAGAATGTATTGACCAGATCGAAGAAGGACAGACCATGACCCTGATGAAACATCTCTTCGCCGCCGGTGCGCTGGCGCTCGCCACCCTCGCCGCACCGCTGAGCGCGCAAGAGAGCACGATCACCGAAATGACCATGGGGCCCGAGGACGCCAAGGTCACGATCATCGAATATGCCTCGTTCACCTGTCCGCATTGCGCCAATTTCCACAACGGGCCGCTCAAGGAACTGAAGGCCGAGTATATCGACACCGGCAAGATCCACTTCGTCTACCGCGATGTCTATTTCGACCGATTCGGTCTCTGGGCGTCGATGGTGGCGCGCTGCGGCGGGCCCGACAAGTTCTTCGGCATCGCCGACATGCTTTACGCGCAGCAGCGCGACTGGGCGCAGGGAGAGCCTGCCGCCATCGCCGACAACCTGCGCCGCATCGGCAAGCTGGCCGGGATAGAGCCTGACGCGCTCGAAGCGTGCCTCAATGACCGCGACAAGGCACAGGCGCTGGTTGCGTGGTATCAGGAAAACGCCACCGCGCATGACGTGAATTCCACCCCCACCCTGGTCATCAACGAGAAGAAATACGGCAACATGGCCTATGCCGATCTCAAGGCGATCATCGACGAGAAGCTGGCGGAATAAGGTCCGCTTCATGGGCCGGGCCGGGCCGGGCACCAGTCCCGGCCCGGATCATGGCATACCCAGCCGGTCCAGCGCGGCCTCAAGCGCGCCCCAGTCCTCGACCCGAAGCCGCATCGGCAGCACCAGCACCTCGCGTCGCAGATCGTCGGGCAGGCGCACGGCATCGGCTTCGGTGGTGACAAGCTGCGCGCCAAGCAGCGCCGCCTCGTTCCGCAGACGTGTGACGAGCGCGCGCGTGACCGGCGCGCCCGCCGACAGCGTTGCCGCGCGCGCGACCTCGGCCCCAAGCCCACGCAAGGTGGCAACGAAATGCTCGGGCGCGCGCCCGCCCGTAAACGCCAGGGCACGCAGGCCCCGCCAGTCCATCCCGGTCGGCAAAGCCTCCATACGAGCGCGCATGTTTTGCGCCGGGATCACCTGACCCCACGCAGCGGCAAACTGCTCTTGCAGGGCAGGCGGGCCAATGGTCAGACAGATATCGACCCGCGCCAGCGCCTGTTCCAAAGGTTCCGGCAATGGACCCGCCGGACGGCACATGCCGTTGCCAAATCCTCGGGCCGCGTCGACAATCGTTATGGAAATGTCTTTTTGAGCATTCGGGTTATAGGATTCTCCGACCATGACGATACATTTGGGAGGCGATCCATACGATGACGTATGCAATAGCGCCACCCGCGCCGCCTCGACCGGATCAGCGGCCACCCATGTCGGCGCGAAGGCCGCTGCAAGCAGCGCAGCCCCACCAACATCCGCATACGTATGTTTCTGCACGTCAACCTCGACCGGTGCGAGCGTCTCCCGGCCCATCAGCACCAAGGGCGAAAGGCCCATCTCCCGAAGCTGCCCGATCACCGCCAGCGCCCCCGTCTGAGCCATCTCGCCGAAAAGGCTGTCCACCGAAATGACCGGCACCGGCGCGCGCCATCCCCGCCGCGCCATCCGCCGTGCCGTTCTGCGCGCCGTCCACCAGCACAGCGGCGCCAGCGCCAGCGCGCGCAGGCACGCCACCGACAGGGTGCGCGGCCTCACCGCGACGCCTCCTCCCGGTCGAGCCGGTCAAGTATCATGTCCACCACCCGGTCCATCACCTCCGCCCCGCGCGAGGCCACATCCCAGGCCGCGTGCGCCATCGCCGCCGCCCGATCGGGCGGCAACAATGCCTGCACGGCGGCGGCCAGGGTCGCCGTGTCACGCACGATCCGCGCCGCGCCCGCCTCGGCATAGCGCGAATAGCGCGTCAGATACCGCGCCACGTTCGGGCCATAAAGGATCGCCGAGCCATGCGCCGCCGGCTCGTTCGGGTCGCGCCCGTGCTGTCCCGAGGCCAGCGACGACCCCATGAACGTCACGGGTGCCAGCCGATACCACAGGCCCATCTCGCCGCGCGTATCGGCAAGGATCACCTGCGTCGCCTCATCGGGCAGCGCGCCGGTGGACCACGCGATCCAGCGCCAGCCCGCCGTGTCGAGAGCCCCGGCCATGGCGTCGCTGTCCTCAAGTTCGTCCGGCACCACGACCAGCAGCGCACGGTGCGCCATCCGGCTCACCTCGCGATGCGCCGCAAGCACTGTCTCCAGTTCGTCGCGCTGCGCCATCGCCGCGAGCCAGACCGGGCGCCCGCGCAGGATTTGCGCCAGCTCGTCCCGGTCGGACAGGTTGTAGGGCAGCGACAACGCGCCAGCCCGCAGGACGCCGGTCATCCTGACCCGCTGCGGCGGTGCGCCCAAGCGGCGCGCCTGCCGCGCCGCCGCCTCGTCACGCGCGTGGATCTCTTCGAATTCGGTCAGCACCGCCCGTGCCAGATCGGGAAACCAGCGCCAGTGCGACCGTTCCAGAAGGGCTGCCTCGGCATCCACGAGATAGAGCGGCACCCCCTCCCGCGCCGCACAGATGAGCAAGGCCGGCTTGAGGTCTCCGCCGGTCCAGAGCGCCAGATCGGGCCGCCAATGCCCCAGAAACGCCTCCGCCGCGGCGAGGGTGTCCGGCGGCAAGGCCTGCCAGATCACCCGGCCATGCGTGCGCAGACTGCGGGGCGGGCCGTCAGGCGAGGTCAGGACCATGTGCAGTCCGGGGCGATGCTGCGCCAGCCGCTCGGCCAGATGCGCCAGCACATCGGCCCGCCCCGCATCCGCGGCATGGGCCCAGATGACCGCCCCGTCGGGACGTGGCCGGTCAGGTGCTGCACCAAGGGTCCCGCCCCGGCGCGCGACAGCGAGATAGGCCGCAAGGCTGAGCGAGCGGCTCATGACATATCAGCCCAGTTCTTCGGTGGGCGAGGCCTCTTGCGCCTCATCGCGCAGCTTGTGGAGATGGGCGATGAAATAGCGCATATGGGCGTTGTCCACGGTGCGCTGCGCCTCGGCCTTCCAGGCGTTGTAGGCGGTGTCGTAATCGGGAAAGATCCCCACCACATGAAGGTCGTTCACATCCCGAAAGACATTGCGCGAGGGATCGACCAGTTCACCGCCGAAAACCAGGTGAAGACGTTGGGCCATGGCGTGAATCCTTGCTCTGCCGGAGTTGCGCGCACCCTAGCCCTTTGGCCCCGCGCGTCAAGGCAGGCAGGAGGGGTGCTTGACTTTGTCCGCCGCGACGGGCAACCGCAGTGCCATGACACGGCCCTTCCTGATCCTGCAACTGCGCCCCGAGACCGAGGCCGCCGACGATGAATTCGCCGCGATCCTGCGCATGTCGGGCCTCTTGCCCGCGCGCGCCCGCCGCATCCGTCTCGACCGGGAGAACCTGCCAGAAGACCTGAACCTTGACGATCATGCAGGCGTCATCGTCGGCGGCGGCCCCGGCTGCGTCAGTGATGCGCCAGACCGGAAATCCCCCGTCGAGGCCCGGATCGAGGCGCAGATCCTCGGCCTCATGCCCGCGATCACCGGGGCCGACAGGCCCTTTCTGGGTTGCTGTTACGGCATCGGCATCCTTGGCGCGCATCTTGGCGCGGAGGTCAGCAAGCGCGCCCATGGCGAGCCGGTGGGCACCGCCGATTGCCGCCTGACCGAGGCGGGTGCCGCCGATCCGCTGCTGGCCGGGCTGCCACCGCGATTCGACGCCTTCGTCGGCCACAAGGAGGCACTGCAATCGCTGCCCGATGGCTGCGCGCATCTTGTGGCGGCACCCACCTGCCCTTTCCAGATGGTGCGCTTTGGCCGCAATGTCTATGCCACGCAGTTCCACCCCGAGGCCGATGCGGCGGGGTTCGAGACCCGCATCCGCATCTACCGCCACAAGGGCTATTTCGCCCCCGAAGAGGCCGACAGCCTGATTGCGATGTGCCGCGCCGCGCGGGTCGAGGCGCCAGCGCGCATCCTGCGCAACTTCGTCACGCGCTACGGCTGAACACCGCCATCTGGCTGGCGCCGCCAAGCGCCGGATGCGCGCCACAGACCTCGCGGCAGGTGACCGTGTAGCCATTGCGCGCGGCCACGCCCTGCGCCCATCGGGAAAACCGCGCGCGGCCCCACTCGAAATGATGCTCGGGATGCCGCATCCGCGACGCCGGAACGCCAAGCACCGGGTTATAGTCGGCATTGGGTGTGGTCACGATCACATGGGCGGGGCGCATGAGCACAAAGACCGCGCGCTCCAGCCGGTTGATGTCGGCGGGCGGCAAGTGCTCGATCACCTCCACGAGACAGGCGCAGTCATAGCCTGTCAGCGCCGGGTGCCCCTCGGTGAGCGAGGCGCAGGCCAGTTGCACCCTGGCGCGCGCACCCTCGGGCAGGGCGCTCAGCCGCGCCTCTGCCCCGCGCAGCCGCTCCATGCCGATCTCGATACCGGTGACGCGCGCGATCCCCGGCAGGTCGGCCAGCCGCAGGATCAGGTCGCCCTCGCCACAGCCCAGATCGAGCACCGTGCGCGCGCCCGTCGCCGCCACCGCCGCCAGCACCGCCGCCAGCCGCTCCTCGTGAAGTGCGGTGGTCATCGCCCCGGCACCGTCAGGAATGCCACGTCCTTGGCGACAATCTCGCACCCCCAACCGCGCATGGCCGCGATGATCCCGAAGGTCTCGGCGCGGTAGAATACCACATGGGTCGGATCCTTGCGGTAATGCCAGGTCTCGAACCGCGCGTCCTCGGTCTGGAAACAGGTCATCACGGCCAACAGGCCACCGGGGCGCAAAAGCGCACCCAACCGGTCAAACTCGACTGCGGGCGCGTGGAAATGCTCGGCCACCTCGGTGCAGGTGATGAAATCATAGGTCTCGGCCAGCGGCGCGGGATCGGGCGCATAGAACGGATCAAAGATCGCCATGTCATGCCCCGCCTCGCGCAGCATGGCGGCCAGCGCCGGCCCCGGCCCGCAGCCGTAATCGAGGCCCCGTGCTTCGGGGGCGAGACGCGCGCGCAAGGGCGCGGCAAGCCGGTCCAGAAAACGGCGATAACCGGGATCGTCCACCTCGTTCTGGTGCCAGTCATATTGCGTGCGCTCGGTCGCCCTGTCGGGATGATGCGCGGGGTTCATCCCCCGCGCGCCGCACCTCTCGCAGCGCCAATACCCCTTGCCGTCGAATACCCCGAAGCCCCCGACAGGGGCGACGCGGCAGACAGGACAGGTGAGAGGCAGGGCCGACGACATGCCCCCGCTTAGCCGCCCCCGCGCCCCGCTTCAAGCGCGGCCATGGACAGCGCCGCCCCGATTGCCTAAGCCTTGGCCAGCAAGCGATGGAAGGGGAAACAGGCCATGGCCCGGCGCACGGCATTCGAAATCGGCGGGCAGAAGGTCGCCCCCGGCACCCGCGCCCGCGTAGATATCCCCGTGAGCCAGCTGTCCAATCACACGCCCGTCAACCTGTCGGTCGAGGTGATCCACGGGCGACGCAGCGGACCGGTCCTCTTTGTCTCGGCGGCGATCCATGGCGACGAGGTGATCGGCGTCGAGATCCTGCGCCGCCTGCTGTGCAGCGCGCCGCTCGGCTCCATGTCCGGCACGCTGCTTGCCGTGCCCATCGTCAACACCTTCGGCTTTCTCAGCCATTCGCGCTACCTGCCGGACCGGCGTGATCTCAACCGGGTCTTTCCCGGCGTGGCCGAAGGCTCCATGGCCTCGCAGCTTGCCCATATCTTCATGCAGGAGGTGGTGCGCCGCGCGCATGTCGGCATCGACCTGCATTCAGCCGCCATTCACCGCACCAACCTGCCGCAGATCCGCCTCACCCCCGGCAATGAGCGGCTGGCAGAGCTTGGCGCGGCCTTCGGCGCGCCGGTGATGATGGAATCGAAGCTGCGCGAGGGCTCGCTGCGCATGGCCGCCGAGGCGGCGGGCGTCGATGTGCTGCTTTACGAGGGCGGTGAGGGGCTGCGCTTTGACGAATTTGCGGCGCGCACCGGCGTGGCGGGCGTGCTGCGGGTGATGCGCCATCTCGGCATGATCGGGGCCAAGGGCGTGCCGCGCGCGCGGGCGCTGCCGGTGCGGGCGCGCCGCTCGGTCTGGTATCGCGCACCGCGCGGCGGGCTCTTCCGCGGCTATCTGGGCCTTGGCGATGCGGTGGCACCCGGCACGGTGATGGGCGCGGTCGCCAATGCCTTTGGCGACATCGAGAGCGAGATCGCCGCCGATACCACCGGCATCGTCATCGGCCGCGCCAACCTGCCCGTGGTCTACGAGGGCGACGCGCTGTTCCACGTCGCCGAAACGCCCCGCGCCGAGGCCGCCGCCGAAGGCATCACCGCCCAGATCGAGGCCGAGGCGCTGTTTGACGAGGACGAGATCATCTGAGCGCGCTCAGCGTTCCTCCCACCCGTCGATGAGCGCCATGGCCTCCTCCGCCGTCTCGACAAAACGAAAGAGATCAAGATCCTCTTCGCTGATCGTGCCCGCCTCGGCCAGCGCCTCCCAGTTGATGATCCGCCGCCAGAACGCCTCGCCGAAGAGCAGGAACGGCACGCGCTTCATGCGGTCGGTCTGAATGAGGGTGAGCGCCTCGAACATCTCGTCAAGCGTGCCCAGGCCGCCGGGAAAGACGCAAATCGCCCGCGCACGCATCAGGAAATGCATCTTGCGGATGGCGAAATAGTGAAAGTTGAAGCACAGCCCGGGCGTCACGTATTCATTCGGGGCCTGTTCGTGTGGCAACACGATATTGAACCCGATCGACGCGCCCCCCGCATCCATGGCGCCCCGGTTGCCCGCCTCCATCACGCCCGGCCCGCCGCCCGTGGCAATGACATAATCGCGGCCATAGCTGGCCATGGATTTTTCGGTCATCAGCCGCGCGAATGTGCGCGCCTCGTCATAATAGCGCGACAACTCCGCCAGTGTCTCCGTGCGCGCCCCGGCCTTCTTTGACGGTTCGGGGATGCGCGCGCCGCCAAAGAGCACCACGGTGCTCTGGATGCCGCGCTCGTTGAGGATCATCTCGGGCTTGAGCAGTTCCAGTTGGAGCCGCACCGGGCGCAATTCGTCCCGGCAGAGGAAATCCGGATCGGTAAAGGCCAGCCGGTAAGCGGGCGCGCGGGTCTGCGGCGTGTCGGGGATCTGCTCGGCGGTGGTGCGGTCCTCATGGGCATCGCGGAACAGGCTGTGACGGTCGTCATTCATCGCGGGCGATCCTCGCTTGGGTCTGGACCTTCACGGGTATAGGCTTTGCGTGGACAAGAAAAGCCAAAGAGGTGTGAGCGATGGATTGGCAGGCGTTGATTTCGGAGGCGCGGAGCCGCATCGCGCCGCATGTGCGGCAGACACCGGTGGCATGCGTGCACCTCGGCGCGCAGACCGTTCACCTCAAGTTCGAGCAGATGCAGCACACCGGCAGCTTCAAGGCGCGCGGGGCGTTCAACACGCTGATGCAGACCCGCGTTCCCGAGGCGGGGATCGTCGCGGCCTCGGGCGGCAATCACGGCGCGGCGGTGGCCCATGCCGCGCGCACGCTCGGGCACCAGGCGCGCATCTACGTGCCGCAGATCGCGGGCCCGGCCAAGATCGCCCTTATCCGCGCGCAGGATGCGGCCTTGCAGGTGGTCCCCGGCGCCTATGCGGAGGCCGCCGCCCGCGCCGCCGAATGGCGCGACGCCACCGGCGCGATGGAGGTGCACCCCTATGACGCCCCGGCCACCGTTGCGGGACAGGGCACTCTGATGGCGGAATGGGAGGATCAGGGGCTCGATGCCGATACGGTGCTGATTGCCGTGGGCGGGGGCGGCCTCATCGCCGGGGCGCTCGGCTGGCTTCAGGGGCGGCGCAAGGTGGTCGCGGTCGAGCCCGAGACCTGCGACGCCCTTCATGCCGCCATGGCCGCCGGGCAACCGGTGGACGTCGATGTGTCGGGAATCGCCGCCAACGCGCTCGGCGCGCGGCGGATCGGTGCGATCTGCCTCGATCTGGCGCGGCAATACGATGTGCAAACCGTGCGGGTGGCCGACACGGCCATTCGCGCGGCACAGGTCACGCTCTGGCAGGAGTTGCGCCAACTGGTCGAACCGGCGGGGGCCACCGCTCTCGCCGCGCTTCTGTCGGGGGCCTATGTGCCGGAGGCAGGCGAGCGGGTGGCGGTGCTTGTCTGCGGCGGCAATGTCGCCCCCGACCCGCTGGACAGCCTCTGAGCGCGGGGATATGACGCGCAGATGGCAAATTCCAAGGACACCCCCAATTACAAGGTGATCGCCGAGAACCGGCGCGCGCGGCATGACTATGCCATCGAGGACGATCTTGAATGCGGCATCATGCTGGTCGGCTCCGAGGTCAAGTCCCTGCGCCACAAGAGCGCCAACATCGCCGAGAGCTATGCCAGCGTGGAGGGCGGCGAATTGTGGCTGATCAACAGCTATATCGCCCCCTATGAGCAGGCCCGCACCTTTGGCCATGAAGAGCGTCGTCGCCGCAAGCTGCTGGTCTCGAAAAAGGAGATGTCGCGGCTCTGGAGCGAGACGCAGCGCAAGGGCATGACGCTGGTGCCCCTCGTGCTCTATTTCAACCATCGCGGCATTGCCAAGATCAAGATCGGCATCGCCAAGGGCAAGAAGACCCACGACAAGCGCGCCTCTGATGCCAAGCGCGACTGGGACCGCCAGAAACAACGCCTGTTGCGGCAGGGCGGTTAGGCGGCCCCCCGCGCCGCGTCATCCCCGCGAAGGCGGGGATCTCCTGTCGACAGGCGGCCTTCGCAACAGATTTCGATCTGGCGCAAGTCAGGCCGGAGAAGTCCATCGACGTTCGTCAAACCAGCCAGAGGACACCCAGCGCAACCGCCATCAGCGCCATCGCGCCGGCATAAAGCCGAAGCGCGCGGCGCAGATCCCCCGGCCCCGGATCGCGCGCCGCCCCATTGAGCCACGGCTCCGCGCTCACACGGTCGCCATAGATGCGCGGCCCCGAAAGGCGCACGCCCAGAGCGCCGGCCATCGCCGCTTCGGACCAGCCGGCATTGGGCGAGCGGTGCGCGCGCGCGTCGCGCCACATGATGCGCAGGGCGCGCGCCATATGGCGCGGCGCGGCCAGCGCGAAGAGCATCCCGGTGAGCCGCGCCGGGATCAGGTTCGCCAGATCGTCGAGCCGCGCCGCCACCTTGCCGAAGGCCTCAAAGCGGTCGTTGCGGTGCCCGATCATCGAATCGAGCGTGTTTACCGCCTTGTAGGCGGCAATTCCCGGCAGCCCCGCCACCACGCCCCAGAAGATCGGGGCCACGATGCCGTCACCGGTATTCTCCGCGAGGCTCTCGATCGCCGCGCGCGCCACGCCCGCCTCGTCAAGAGCGGCCGGGTCGCGCCCGACGATCATCGCCACCGCCACCCGCGCCGCCGCCACATCACCCGCCGAGAGCGGCACGGCAACGGCGGCCACATGCACATGCATCGAGCGCAGCGCGATCAGCGGCCAGGCCAGCACGCCGCCGAGGATCACGCCCCCGATCCCCTCGGGCAGGCCCCATTGCAGCAGCAGCGCAGGGCCGGTCACCACCGCCAGCACAAGGGCCACGCAGACCGCTCCCATACCTATTCGCCTCGACCGCGTGCCGCGATTGCAAAGCCGCTCCAGCCACGCGATCACCGCGCCCAGCCATGTCACGGGATGCCCGATCCGGGCATAAAGCCAACCGGGCCAGCCGATGGCGAGGTCAATCGCCAGTCCCACCAGCATCATGCCCGCAAAGCTCATGCGCCGCCCCCCGTGACAAAGCGCAAGACGCCGGTCAGCCCCGCCTCCGACAGCGCCACCCCGGTCCCCTCGGGCACCGTGCCGGGGGCAAAGACCAACGCGCGCGCGGCCCCGGTATACGCCCGCGTATGGCCGAGCGCACCCAGATCGCGCGCCAGTTCCGCCATCGGATCGTCCGGTCCCCGCCGCGCCTCCGCGCGCCGTGCGGCCTCGCTCGCCAGCGCGGCCAGACGCGCCAGATCGCCGCCGTCGCGCCACGCGGTCACAAGATCGGCAATGTCGGGAAAATCACAATCCGCAGGGTCGGTGCGCAGCGGCGCACCCCAATAGCCGCCAACAATCTCGGCGCGCGGCACGGGGGGCAGATCGGCCAGGGTCAGCGCCTCGCGCGAGGCCCAGAGCAGGCGGTCGGGGGCGGCAAACATCAACGGATCGCTCGCCCCTTCGACCGCAAGACAGGCCCGCGCCAGCCGCTCGGGCGTGCCGCGAAACCCGCTTGCGCGCGCCGCCGCCACAAGGCACGCGGTCGAGGCCCCCGCGCCTGCGCCCAACGGCATGTCGCACTCAAGCCCCGGAAAATCGCCTGAAATCCCCAGAGCACCGACAAACACCGCCAGCCGTGACGCGGGAAAGAGATCCGTCAACCGCACCCCGGAGCCCGGCGCACGCACCGCAAGGACAGGACAGCACAATGTCACAAGGGCGACCGGCCCCTCAGGCCCAAGCCGCCCCTGCATCCATTCCCCGAAATGACCCGGCACGCGCACCGCCTGCCGGGCCGAAGACGCGCGCCCGTCCCGCATCGGCCCCTCCATTCGTCGGGTCCAGTGTCACGGGACCGCGCAAAAGTCGAGGCCGAAACAGGCTCAGTGAACCACCGCGTCGCGGGGTGGCTCCGCCTGTGTCGTGCCCACGCGCTCGCCGATGATGAGGCCCTCGGGCCCCGCCGTCACCGGCACTGTCGCGCCGTCGAGGATATCCCCCGCCAGAAGCGATTCGGCCAGCGGGTCCTGCAACGCCTTCTGGATCACGCGCTTCAATGGCCGCGCGCCATAGACCGGGTCATAGCCCTCATCGGCCAGCCACTTGCGCGCCGCGTCATCGAGCGCCAGCATGATCTTGCGCGCCGCCAGCCGCTTCAGGAGCCGCGCCATCTGGATATCGACGATGCCATCCATCTGCGGCCGTGTCAGCCGGTCGAAGATCACGATCTCGTCCAGACGGTTGAGGAATTCGGGCCGGAAATGCGCGCGCACCGCCTCCATGACATTGCGCTTGGCCTCGGCCACGTCCGAGCCTTCGGGCAACTGGCTGAGCGCCTGGCTACCGAGGTTCGAGGTCAGCACGATCAGCGTCTGCTTGAAATCGACGGTGCGGCCCTGACCATCGGTCAGCACACCATCGTCAAGCACCTGCAAGAGCACGTTGAACACCTCGGGGTGCGCCTTTTCGACCTCGTCGAAGAGGATCACCTGATAGGGGCGGCGGCGGACGGCCTCGGTCAGCACGCCGCCTTCCTCGTAGCCTACATAGCCCGGAGGCGCACCGATGAGGCGGGCGACCGAATGTTTCTCCATGAATTCGGACATATCGATCCGCACCATCGCGCTGTCATCGTCAAAGAGGAACTCGGCCACCGCCTTGGTCAACTCCGTCTTGCCCACGCCGGTCGGCCCGAGAAAGAGGAACGAACCCAGCGGGCGACCCTCGTCGTTGAGCCCGGCGCGCGCGCGCCGCACGGCATTGGCCACGGCCCGGACGGCGGTATCCTGCCCGATCACACGGCGATGCAGGTTGGCCTCCATGCCCAGCAGTTTCTCGCGGTCGCCCTCGAGCATCTTGGCCGTCGGGATGCCGGTCCAGCGTTCGACCACCTGCGCGATCTGTTCGGGGCGCACGGCCTCTTCGACCATCATCTCGTCGCCCTGCGTCTCGGCCTCGGCCAGACGCTTTTCAAGCTGCGGAATGACCCCATAGCTGAGCTCGCCTGCCCGCGCCAGATTGCCCTCGCGCTTGGCGCTCTCAAGCTCGCTGCGGGCGCGGTCAAGCTGTTCCTTGATGTCGCGCGCACCCGCGAGCTTGTCGCGCTCGGCCTGCCATTGGGCGGTCATCTCGGCAGAGCGTTCCTGCAACTCGGCCAGTTCGCGCTCCAGCTTCTCCAGCCGGTCCTTGGAGGCGGCATCGTCCTCCTTCTTGAGGGCTTCGGCCTCGATCTGCTTTTGCAGGATCTCGCGGTCGAGCGCGTCAAGCTCCTCGGGCTTGCTGTCCACTTCCATGCGCAGGCGGCTGGCCGCCTCGTCCATGAGGTCGATCGCCTTGTCGGGCAAAAACCGGTCGGTGATGTAGCGGTGCGACAGCGTCGCCGCCGCCACAAGAGCAGAGTCGGAGATGCGCACGCCGTGGTGCAGCTCGTATTTTTCCTTGATCCCGCGCAGGATGGAGATGGTATCCTCTACGGTCGGTTCCTCCACCACGATCGGCTGGAACCGGCGGGCAAGGGCTGCGTCCTTTTCCACATGCTTGCGATATTCGTCGAGCGTGGTCGCGCCCACGCAATGCAACTCGCCGCGCGCCAGTGCGGGCTTGATCAGGTTGGCGGCATCCATGGCACCATCGGCCTTGCCCGCGCCGACCAGCGTGTGCATCTCGTCGATGAAAAGGATGATCTCACCGGCGGCCTGCGTCACCTCGTTGAGCACCGATTTCAGCCGTTCCTCGAACTCGCCGCGATATTTCGCGCCCGCGATAAGCGCGCCCATGTCGAGCGCCAGAAGCCGCTTGTTGCGCAAGCTTTCGGGCACGTCGCCATTGACGATGCGCAGCGCAAGGCCCTCGGCAATCGCCGTCTTGCCGACGCCCGGCTCGCCGATCAGCACCGGGTTGTTCTTGGTGCGGCGAGAGAGCACCTGCATGGCGCGGCGAATCTCGTCATCGCGGCCGATGATCGGGTCGATCTTGCCTTCGCGCGCCGCCTCGGTCAGGTCGCGCGCGTATTTATCGAGCGCCTCATAGGTGTCCTCGGCGCTGGCCGTATCGGCGGTGCGGCCCTTGCGCAGATCGTTGATCGCCTCGTTGATCTTCTGGGCGCTGACGCCACCCGCTTCCAGCGCGTCCTTGGCGGGCGAGCGCACGACCGCAAGGGCACAGAGGATCCGCTCCACCGGAACGAAGCTGTCCTTGGCCTTCTGCGCCAGCTTCTCGGCCTCGGTCAGAACCTTGACGGTCTGCTGATCCATATAGGTCTGGCCCGCATCGCCCGAGACCTGCGGGATCTTGCCCAATGCCAGGTCATTGGCCTGGGTCACACGTGCCGGATCGCCGCCCGCGCGCTTGATGAGATTGCTGGCCAATCCCTCGGGATCGTCCAAGAGCGCCTTGAGGATATGTTCGGGGGCCAGCTTCTGATGGCTTTCGCGCATCGCGATGGTCTGGGCGGCCTGCACGAAACCGCGCGACCGTTCCGTGAACTTGTTGAAGTCCATGGCTCTTTCTCCTTTTCAAAAGCGTTCCCGTGACTGGCACCCTGCAAGAGGCGTGCACCGGGTGGGAACCTCTGTGCTGACATGGGTAACGCCTGCGTGAGGTTCAAGCGGCCCGACCGTGAGAATGACGAAAATTGCACGTTTTTGTGACGCGCTCTTGGCGCAACCCCATGGAATCCCCACGTTTTCAATAGTTATCCACAGGTGCCGTCCGCGCCATCCATCAGGAGACCCGCCATGTCCGACCCGCATCTCACCCTCGGCCCGGTCCGCTACAACCCCGAGACCGGCAGTTACGAGACCCTCGCAGAAATTACCGATCACGGCGCGCGCCATGCCTATCCGGTCGATCTGCCTGCACCGATGACCGCGTCCTTCGATTACGTCATGCGCCGCCTGCGCGCCCGCGCGCTCGCCGCGCACCGATCGGGCGGCGCGCCCTTGCGCCTGACGCATGCCGCCCCGGAGATTTGCGGCGGAAACCCGCCCGCCCTTGCCGCCTGACGGCGGCGCGCCGCGCAGGGGAAAATCGGGCGCGATTTTCCCTTTTCGCGCGCGGCATCAGCGGATATCCGGTCCCGGTAAACGGTTGCAAGAGGTGTGGTGATGATCATCGACAGAGTTGAAGTGCGCGATGTGCAGCACACGACAGACAAGGTGTCCGCCGTTGTCATCTACCAGACGCCGACAGGTCAGGTGAGCATTCTGGCAACTGTCCCCGAAACCAAAAACCCCGCACCCGACCTTGTCGCCGAGGCGCTGCGCCAGTTGCAGCGGATGCCGGGTTTCCGCTGCGGCACGCAGAAACTGACGCTTGCCCCCGACGCACGTATCGAGGTCACGACGAGGGCTTGACGCCCGCCGTCGCCACCGCGACAAGGCACGGAAACCTGTGCCGGAGCGCGTGCCATGCCCGATGACCGCCTGATCGTCGCCCTCGACCTGCCCGACGCGCTCTCGACGCTGAAACTGACCGGGCAGTTGGGCGATGCCGTCAGCTTCTACAAGATCGGTCTCGGGATGCTTACCGGCGGCGGGCTCGCGCTGGCCGATGAACTCAAGCAGGAGCATGGCAAGCGCATCTTTCTGGACATGAAGCTCTTTGACATAGGTGCCACCGTCGAGGCCGCCGTGCGGGGCCTCGCGCAGTATGATCTGGATTTCCTGACCGTGCATGGCGATCCGCATGTCGTGCGCGCGGCCAAGGAAGGTGCCGGCGGCAAGCCGCTCAAGATCCTCGCCGTGACCATCCTCACCTCGCTGGACCGCACAGACCTTGACGCGGGGCTGATCAAACCCGGCGATCTGCCCGATCTGGTGGCCGAGCGCGCGGGCCGCGCGTTCGATGCCGGCGCCGACGGCGTCATCGCCAGCCCGCAAGAGGCCGCGATGATCCGCGCCCTGCCGGAGGCCGCGGGCCGCCTCATCGTCACCCCCGGCGTGCGCCCCGCAGGCAGCGCCCTGGGCGACCAGAAGCGCGTCGCCACCCCCGCGCAGGCGGTGGCCGACGGGGCCGATCACATCGTGGTGGGCCGCCCTGTCTGGGCAGCAGCGGACCCGCGCGCGGCAGCGCTGGCGATCCTCGACGAGTTGCGCGGCACCTGAACCCGGTGCGGCGCGAGAAAATTCGCGAATTTTCTCGCCTCAGCCCGCCCGTCGCCGGGTGAGATCGAGAAACACATCCTGCAAATCGGCCTGCTCGGTGCGCACGTCGCGGATGCTGATCCCTGCCGCCCGCACCGCCGCCAGCACCGCCTCGGCCCCGGTCTCTGCGGCACGATAGGCGATCACGATCGCCCCGTCCGCGCGCCGCACCACCTCGAGGCCCGGCCCCTCGGGCAGGACCGTGACCGGGCTCTCGGGCTGGATGATCATGGTCTTGCCGTCGAGCCGCCCCAGAAGCCGCGCCGTGCTGTCGCGCGCCACCACCTCGCCCTCGTTGATGATGGCGATCTCGTCGCACATCTCCTCTGCCTCTTCGAGGTAATGGGTGGTCAGGATGATCGTCATCCCCTCGCGGTTGAGACGGCGCACATTCTCCCACAGCATCTGGCGCAGTTCGATATCCACCCCCGCCGTCGGCTCGTCGAGCACCAGAACATGCGGGTGATGCACCAGCGCCTTGGCCAGCAACAGCCTGCGCCGCATGCCCCCTGAGAGCGTGCGCGCATAGGCCCCGGCCTTGTCCTCCAGCCCCACCAGCGCGAGGATCTCGTCGCTGCGCCGCTGCCGCTTCGGCACACCGTATAGACCCGCCTGCACCTCCAGCGCCTCGCGTGGGGTAAAGAACGGGTCGAGGTTCAATTCCTGCGGCATGACACCGATGGCGGCGCGGCTCTGGCGCGGGTTGCGGTCCTGATCGAAGCCCCAGATCGTCACCTGCCCGGCGGTCTTGATCACCAGACCGGCCAGAATGTTGATCAGCGTCGATTTGCCCGCACCATTGGGCCCCAGAAGGCCAAAGACCGATCCTTGCGGGATCTCCAGATCGACACCCTTCAGCGCGCGCTTTTCCGGCCCGTGCCGTCCGCCCGCATAGGTCTTGACCAGACCCCGGATTTCAATGGCGTTCCGCCCCATGCCGCTCTTGCCCCCTGCCGCTTGTTGACCCATAGTCCGCCCTAGCTCATGGCATCGCAAAAGGAAACGCCCCGATGGTAACGCAGGCCCCCGAAACCCGTATCGTCGACAGCTATCGCGTGGCCTGCGACGGCGGCGACGGTGCGCTCGGCCATCCCCGCGTCTGGCTCCAGATCCCGCAGGAGCGCGGCTATGTCGAATGCCCCTATTGCGACGCAAAACTCATCCACCGCGATTTCGAGGGCAAGGTCTGAACCGGTAGCCTCGCGACGTCCGACGCGGTCGGTTTTGGATATTTTTGGCAAGATGAAGCCTGATCGGGAGGGCAAACCATGTCATTCGGCAAAGGCTGTCACCTGCACCTGATCGACGGCTCGTCCTTCATCTTCCGGGCCTATCACGCACTGCCGCCGCTGACGCGGAAATCCGACGGGCTGCCGGTGGGGGCGGTGTCGGGTTTTTGCAACATGCTGCAACGCTATGTGGAGGGCAATCACGGCCCCGACGCGCCCACCCATGTGGCCGTGATCTTCGACAAGGGCAGCCACACGTTCCGCAACGATCTTTTCCCCGACTACAAGGCCAACCGAGAGGCCATGCCCGAGGATCTGCGACCGCAGATCCCGCTGACCCGCGAGGCCACCCGCGCCTTCAACATCGCCTGTGAGGAAATCGAAGGCTACGAGGCCGATGACATCATCGCCACGTTGGCCTGTCAGGCGCGCGAGGCGGGCGGGCGGGTGACGATCATCTCCTCGGACAAGGACCTGATGCAGCTTGTCGGCGGCGGGGTCGAGATGCTGGATGCGATGAAGAACCGCCGCATCGACGCAGACGGCGTGCGCGAGAAATTCGGCGTGGCCCCCGCGCGCGTGGTTGATGTGCAGGCGCTCGCCGGTGACAGCGTCGACAACGTGCCCGGCGCGCCCGGCATCGGCATCAAGACGGCGGCGCTTCTGATCAACGAGTTCGGCTCGCTGGAGGAACTTCTGGACCGCGCCGGGGAAATCAAGCAGGCCAAGCGCCGCGAGACCCTGATGACGATGCGCGACCAGATCGAGATGTCCAAGCGCCTCGTGCAGCTTGATTGCAACACGCCGCTTGGCTTTGGACTCGACGATCTCGAGGTGCGCGACCCGGATCCCGACACGTTGCTGGGCTTTCTCGCGCAAATGGAGTTTCGCACCCTCACCAAGCGCATCGCCGAGGCGCTGGGTCGCGACGCGCCTAGAGTGCCCGAGACGCCCCCGCAAGGGGGCGAAGAGGCGGCGGGCAAGGCCCCCGATTGGCCCGCGATCACGCCCGAGAGCTATGCCTGCATCCGCGATATGGACGCGCTCCAACCGTGGCTCGAAACGATCCGCGCGCAAGGATACGTGGCGTTCGATACCGAGACCACCTCGCTCAACGAGATGCAGGCCGATCTGGTGGGCATTTCGCTTGCCACAGCCCCCGGCACCGCCTGCTACATCCCGCTCGCGCATAAGGGCGGGGCGGCGGATGATCTCTTCGGCTCTGACGCCTTGGCCGAGGGGCAGATCGCGCTGGACGCGGCGCTGGACGCGCTCAAGCCCATCCTCGAGGATGAGGCGATCCTGAAAATCGGCCAGAACATGAAATACGACGCCAAGATCCTGGCCGGCCATGGCGTGACCATCGCGCCCATCGACGACACCATGCTGATGTCCTATGCGCTCCATTCCGGGCTGCACGGGCATGGCATGGACACGCTGTCGGAACGGTATCTTTCGCACACCCCCATCCCGATCAAGACGCTGCTCGGCGCGGGCAAATCCGCCATCACCTTTGATCGTGTGCCGATCGAAGATGCCACCCGCTATGCCGCCGAGGATGCCGACATCACCCTGCGCCTCTGGCTGACGTTCAAGCCGCAGCTTCACCGCGCCCGCGTCACCGCCGTCTACGAGACATTGGAGCGCCCCCTCGTGCCGGTTCTGGCCGCGATGGAGCGCCACGGCGTGCTCGTGGACCGCCACACGCTGCGCGCCATGTCGGGCAAGTTCGCGCAGAAGATGGCCGCACTGGAATCGGAGATCCACGAACTTGCAGGGCGCAGCTTCAACATCGGTAGCCCCAAGCAACTGGGCGAAATTCTTTTTGACGAGATGAGCCTGCCGGGCGGCGAAAAGGGCAAGACCGGCGCCTATGCCACCGGCGCCGAGGTGCTCGAAGACTTGGCGACCGAGCATGACCTGCCCGCCCGCGTGCTTGACTGGCGACAGCTTTCCAAGCTCAAATCCACCTATACGGATGCGCTTCAGGACCATATCGACCCGGACACGGGCCGGGTCCACACCTCCTATCTGCAAACCGGGGCCAGCACCGGGCGGTTTTCCTCCTCCGATCCCAACCTCCAGAACATTCCCGTGCGCTCCGAGGAGGGCCGCCGCATCCGCGAGGCATTCGTTGCCGGCCCCGGCAATCGCCTTGTCAGCCTCGACTATTCCCAGATCGAATTGCGCATCCTCGCCCATATCGCGGACATCGACAGCCTGAAACAGGCGTTCCGCGAGGGCCAGGACATCCACGCCATGACCGCGTCGGAAATGTTCAACGTGCCAACGGAGGAGATGACCCCCGAGATCCGCCGCCGCGCCAAGGCGATCAATTTCGGCGTGATCTACGGCATTTCGGGCTTCGGCCTCGCGCGGAACCTGCGCATCCCGAGGGGCGAGGCGCAGGGCTTCATCGACCGCTATTTCGAGCGGTTTCCCGGCATCCGCACCTACATGGACGACACGATTGCCTTTGCGAAGGACCACGGCTTCGTCCAGACCCTCTTCGGGCGGAAAATCCACACGCCCGAGATCGCGGCCCGTGGTCCCCGCGCCGGGTTCGCCCGCCGCGCCGCGATCAACGCGCCCATTCAGGGCACCGCCGCCGACATCATCCGCCGCGCCATGATCCGGATGCCCGGTGCCATCGCGGACCTGCCTGCCAGGATGCTGCTGCAAGTCCATGACGAACTGATCTTCGAAGTGGACGAGGGCACCGTGGACCGCCTTACCGAGGTGGCCCGCGACATCATGCAATCCGCGCCGCACCCGGCCATCCACCTTGACGTGCCGCTGGTGGTGGATGCAGGCAGCGGCACCAACTGGGCCGAGGCGCATTGAGGGAAGATCGGGCGGTCAGGTCCGGGGCGGGCGGGCGCGATAGACCGGCAATTTCCAGCCAAAGGTGAGCGACCCCGCGCGCAAGGCCCATGTCATCGCCGCACAGGTTCCAAGGATGATGAGCGGCTCGGCGGTCAGGTGCGCGGCGAGCACCGCGCCGGTCGCACCGGCGAAGGCGGCGGTGACGTAAAGCTCGCCGCGTTTCAGCACCAGCGGCACCTCGCCCACCACCACATCGCGCATCAGCCCCCCCATGCAGCCGGTGACCATCCCCATCAGCACCACGATCACCGCGCCCTGACCGGTGGCCATGGCCGCACTGACACCGGCGGGCACGGCGACGGCAAGCGCGAAACTGTCAAGCCACAGGAGCCAGCGATAGCGGCTCTCGACCAGATGGGCGGTCACGAAGACCAGCAGCGCGGCGGCGCAGGCGATCAGGATATAGGCCGGATTGGCCAGCCAGAACACCGGGTTGCGGTCCAGCAGCACATCGCGCAGCGTGCCGCCCCCCACGGCGGTGAGGCAGGCGAGAAAGGCAAAGCCCACAATGTCGAGTTGGCGGCGTGAGGCGACAAGCGCGCCGGTCAGCGCGAAGATCGCCACAGAGGCGTGATCGAGGAACGCGAGAAGGCTCATGCCCCGGCCCTGCGCGGCTTGTAGGGGGCCATGCCCGCGCGGGCCAACGCATCCGCGCGCTCGTTCTCCGGATGGCCGGCATGGCCCTTGATCCATTGCCATGTCACGTCATGGCGGGCCGCCGCCTCCTCCAGACGCTGCCAGAGTTCGACATTCTTGACCGGCTTTCGGCCGGCGGTCTTCCAGCCGTTGCGCTTCCAGCCATGCATCCAGCCGGTGATGCCGTTCTTCACATAGGCGCTGTCGGTGACGATGGTGATGGCCGAGGGGCGCGCGAGCGTCTCGAGTGCCATGATCGCGGCCATAAGCTCCATCCGGTTGTTGGTGGTGTCAGCCTCGCCGCCCTTGAGGTCGCGCTCCTTGACCACGGTCGCGCCGTCCTTCGCCTGCATCAGAACGCCCCAGCCGCCGGGGCCGGGATTGCCGGAGCACGCCCCGTCGGTATAGGCCACGAGATCAGGCATCTATGCCGACATAGCCGTCAAGGCCCGCAACCCGCCCGAGCCAGCCGCGCAGCGCCGGGAAGGGGGCGAGGTCAAAACCACCGTGCGTTTCGGCCGTATGCGTATAGGCGTAAAGGCACAGATCCGCGAGGCTGACACTGTCGCCCACCAGCCAGTCGCGCCCGCTCAGGTGATCCTCCATGACCTTCAGCAGGGCATGCCCGCTCTCCAGCAACTCCGCCAGCCGCTCGGGTGTGGCCTGAGCCTTGCGGTGCGGATAGGTGAGCAGCGCGGCGCGCACGGCGATCACGCCCTCATGCTGGTTCTGCTCCCAGAACATCCAGGACAGCATCTGCGCCTGTTCCAGCGCGCCCAAAGGCACAAAGCGCGTGCCCTGTCCCAGCCAGAACAGGATCGCGTTCGATTCGGGCAGAAGCGTGCCACAGCCAAGCTCCAGCACCGGGGCCTTGCCAAAGGGCAGGCGGCCTTCCTCTTTGGCACGCTTGAGCGACTCCCATCCATATTCGACATCGATTGTGTTGGCGGCCTTTCCCAAAAGCGCCAGCAGCAGCCGCACCTTGTAGCTGTTGCCCGAGGACGGCATGGAATAGAGCGTGATGTCCGTCATCCGTAGATCACTCCGATGGCAAGGCAGCCGATCACAATGGCCGAGAGCATGAGCCGTAGCGGCATCCACCAGCCGGGCGCAAGCCCTTGCCGGACAAAATGCGCATCAAGCAGCAGCAACCCGAGAAAGCCGAAGATGAGGCTTACCCCCGCCGATTGCGGGCCGCCGCCGGTCATGAAGAACGCCCAGAGTGCGGGCATCACCGAGAGCGCATAGCCCGTGGCGGCGCGGCGCCCGCTGGCCTGTGCGGCAAAGCCCCAGAGCACGCCGGACATGAACGACAAGATCACCGCGCCGTAGAACAGCATGACATAGGGCCCCGCGAAACGCGGTCCGACAACCTGCGCCGTCCGGAGGCCGAGATCGGGAAGAAGCACGGTCAGCGCCCCCCACAGGAACGGCAGCAGACCGGCAAGGCCAAGGATCAGGGGGGGCGGGGAATGCTCTGGAACATGCGCGCAAATTGGCGCGCTGACGTGGGGTTGGCAAGGGCAGCGTGACGATGGACCCTGCGCAGGGTGAAAGCGCCGCTCAGATCGCCCGAAAGCGTGGCAGCCAGCCGAGGCTGGCCTCGGTCTCCCCCCCGGCAGGCCGGTATTCGGCCCCGACCGGACGGTCCCAGCCCAGCCGTTTCATCCGCGCCAGCAGCCAGCCAAGATCGACCTCGCCCTCATCCGGCGCACCGCGCTCGGGGACGCCCGCGATCTGCACATGGCCGATGATCGGCAAGAGCGTCTCGAACCGGCGCGCAAGGTCGCCCTCCATGATCTGCAGGTGATAACAGTCGAACATCAGCCGTAGATTGGGGCGACCCACCGCCGCGATCACCTCGGCGGCATGGGCGCTGTGCGAGAGGTGATAACCCGGCACGTCGCGCCGGTTGATCGGCTCGATCAGGATCTCGATGCCCGGCGGCGCGGCCAGATCGCAGGCATGGGCGAGGTTGGCGCGGAACGTGGCCTCGGCTGCCCGTCCCTCGGCGCGCCCGGCCATGACATGCACCGCCCCCGCGCCGATGGCCTGCGCATACGCCACCGCCTGCGCGATGGCGCTGCGCGCCTGCCGCTCGCGCCCGGGCAGCGCCGCAAGGCCGAACTCGCCCGCGTCGCGGTCGCCCGGCCAGGTGTTGAGCCCCAGCATCGGCAGGCCGGTGGCGTCGAGCGCGGCGCGCACGGCCTCGGGCGCGGTGTCATAGGGAAAGTGGCACTCCACCGCGTCGAACCCCGCCGCATGGGCGGCATGGATCGCGTCGGGCAGGGGCCGGTCGGTGAAGAGAAACCCGAGATTGGCGGAAAAGCGCATCAGTCCCAATCCACCCCGAACGTGCGCACCGAGTGCGCCATGCCAAACCTCATGGACCCAAGCCCCGCGAAATGGACGATCCGCGTCACCCTGTTCCTCCGAATACCAGTTCGACCGGCCAGAGCGTGATCGCCGGGACATAGGTGATGATCATCAGCGCGCCAAAGACGGTCAGCACGAACCAAGCCAGTTGCGGGATGATCCGCTCGACCGGCAGGTCGGCCACGGCGCAGGCGGCAAAGAGATTGACGCCAAGCGGCGGGGTGATCATGCCGAGCGCGAGATTGACCACGAGCACCAGCCCGAAATGCACCGGATCGACACCGTAGCTGATGGCAATGGGCGTGAGGATCGGGGCCAGCACGAGGATCGCCGCCGAGGTCTCGATGAACATGCCGATCACCAGCAGCATCAGGTTCACCACCAGCAGAAAGGCGATGCGACTCTCGAACATGTCCTTGAACCAGGCGGCGATCTCGTTGGGCAGGCCCGAGCGGGTGATGAGGAAGGAAAACAGCGCCGCCGCCGAGATGATCAGCATGATCGCCGAGGTGGCGAGCACGGTTTTCCTGAGGATCTGCGGCAGGTCGGCCACGCGCAATTCGCGGTAGAAGGCCATGCCGACGATCACCGCCGCCGCGACCGCCGCAGCACTGGCCTCGGTCGGGGTGAAAATGCCGGAATAGATGCCGCCCAGGATCACGACGGGCACAATGAGCGCGGGCAGAGCGGATCTGAACGCGGGGCCGAGGCGCGGCCGGTCGCGCCCGTCCTCGAGCCCGATGCCGCGCACCCGGCAGAGGATCAGCACCAGCGCCATCAGCGCGCCCGCGACCAGAAGCCCCGGCCCGATCCCTGCGATGAAAAGCCGACCGATCGACGCGTCTGTGGACACGCCATAAAGGATGAGCGGGATCGAGGGCGGGATGAGCACGCCCAGTTCGGCGGAGCTGGCCTGCACCGAGGCGGCGAGCGGTTTGGGATAGCCATGCCTGACCATCGCCGGAATGAGAATCGCGCCGATGGCGAAGGTGGTGGCGACGGACGATCCCGAGACCGAGGCGAACATCATGCAGGTCAGCACGCAAGACGCCGCAAGCCCGCCCTGAATGCCACCGACGATGGATTTCGCCAGTTCCACCAGCCGGTGCGAGATGCCGCCCGCCGACATCAGGTTGCCCGCAAGGATGAAGAGCGGGATCGCCATCAGCGGAAAGCTGTCGATGCCGGTGAACATGCGTTGCGCCACCAGGAGCAGCGGCAGACGGCCATGTGCCTCGATCCCGATCACCGAGGCAAGACCGATGGCCACGGCAATCGGCACCCCCGCCAGAAAGAAGATGGCGAGCGACAGGGCAAGGGCGAGGTTCATGCGTCCCTCTCCGCCGGTTGCAACCGCCCGAGTTGCAGGGCGCGGATGGCGCAGCCGAGAACGGCGATCAGGATGAAAAGCGACCCCGCCGGCAGCGCCGCGTAGACCCAGGCGATGGAAATCTCGAGCGCCGCGAGTTTCTGGCCCATGACGCGCCCGGTCATCGCCCAGCCCTGCCAGAACAGGATCGCAAAGAAGGTGAGCGACAGGCCGCAGGCGACGAGGTAGAGCACAAAGCCGAGGCGCGGCGGCAGGAGGCGTTGCACGATCTCGACCGCGATCATGGAGCCTTCGCGAAAGGCGGGGGCTGTGCCGAGAAAGACCGACCAGATCATCGCCGAGCGGGTGATCACCTCGGACCAGGTGGAGGGGTGGCCGAAGACGAAGCGCGTCGTCACCTGGTAGAGCGCGAGGGCGGTCGCAATCAGCAGAAAGCCGATGGCGAGCCGCAGGGCGATGCCGGTGGTGATCGCCTCGAACCTCAGAAAGAGTGTCATCGCCGCCCTCATTCAAAAGGACGGACCGGCGCGCAGACGACGCACCGGCCCGGTGCCTGTCAGGACCTTATTTGACGGCCTTGATCCGCTCCACCATCTCGGCACCATACTGGTCGGTATAGACCGAGTAAGAGCTTTCGGCGGCAAGCCTGGCAAAGGGTTCCTTGTCGATATCGGTGATCACCTCCATGCCGTTTTCACGCAGAAGCGCGACGCCCGCCTCTTCCAGCCGGTTGACCTCGGCCCGGGTGGCGGCGGCGGAGGCCGTGGCGGCCTGACGAAACCAGCCCTGCTGTTCCTCGGTCAGCCCGTCAAACAGGATCGGCGAGGCCAGCACAACGGCAGGCGAATAGACATGGCCGGTGAGTGAGACGTATTTCTGCACCTCCCAGAATTTCGACGCGGTGATCACGGTCACCGGGTTTTCCTGACCATCGACCACGCCCTGTTGCAGCGCGCCGAAAAGCTCCGGAAAGGCCATTGGGGTGGGGGCGGCGCCCATCCCCTCGAAGGCGGCCATGTGCACGCGGTTTTCCATCGTGCGCAGCTTCAGCCCTTGCAGATCGTCGGGCGTGCGCACCGGGCGCTGCGAGTTGGTCACGTGGCGAAAGCCGTTTTCCGACCATGCGAGGCCGACGAGGTTGTTCTTGCCGATCTCGTCAAGCAGTTCCTGCCCGATCTCGCCGTCGAGCGTGGTGCGCGCGTGATCGTAGTCGCGAAAGAGGAACGGCAGGTCGAGCGCATAGACCTGCGGCACGAAATTGCCCAGGGGGCCGGTGGAGGTGATGACCACGTCGAGCGAGCCGATCTGAAGCCCCTCGATCATGTCACGCTCGCCGCCCAACTGGCCCGCCGGGGCCTGCTCGCCGGTGAAGCTGCCGCCCGAAAGCGCGGTCAGCGTGTCGATGAATGCCTGCGCGCCGACACCGTAATGCGATTGCGGTGACAGCGCGTGGCCCACAACGATGCTGTCCTGCGCGTGGCCTGCGGTGGCCAGCGAGAGCGCGGCAAGCACGCCAATTGCGTGATGTTTCATGAAACTCCTCCTGTTGTCGGCCCGGCGGGTTGATGCCCCGGCCCATGTCCTCTCCCCTGACGCAAGCGGCGGCGAACGCCTGTTCGGTCGCGTCTCGAAAAATGCATACAGCTTATGACAGCGATAGCATAATGTCTCGTTCTTGCAGAAGTGACGACAACCGCCAGGACATCGAGACACGCCGTCACATCCTGTCACAGGTGGCCCGCGCCGCCGGCGCGCTCAGCTATGTGCCGAACCGGCTTGCGGGGGGCAGCCCGCCGCGCGTTACCGATGTGGATTTCCGCCTGATCCCGGGTGCCACCGCCTGATATGCATCAGCACGGCCCGGGCGGCAGGAAATGACCCCCGGATGTCGAATGGCGGCACGGACGGATGATGCGCGACCTGTCCAGCCGAGACCGCTTTACACGCGCCCTGCCCCGGCCTAGCGTCTGCGCGACGCCAGACAGGAGCCATGGCCCATGCAACTCATTTCCTCGCCCGCCTCTCCCTTCGTGCGAAAGGTGCGCGTGCTCTTGCACGAGACCGGCCTTGCCACGCAGGTAGAGGAATTGCCGGTCGCCACAACCGCCCTTGCCACCGCACCAGAGGCGATGGCGGCGAACCCTCTGGGCAAGATCCCCGCACTTTTGCGTGCCGACGGCCCCGCGATTTATGACAGCCGCGTGATCTGCCGCTATCTCGACGCGAAGGCGGGTGCCGCGCTTTACCCCGAGGCACGGCTCTGGGAGGTGCTGACGCTTGAGGCGACCGCCGACGGGATCATGGAATCGGGCGTGCTCATGGTCTACGAGACGCGGCTGCGCCCCGAGGGCGCGCGCTCGGAGCCTTGGGTCGAGGCGCAATGGGCCAAGATCGCGCGCGCGCTCGACGCGCTCGAGGAGCGTTGGATGAGCCATCTCGCCGGACCGCTCGACATGGGCCAGATCGCGGTGGCCTGCGCGCTTGGCTATCTCGATTTCCGCCACGACGCGCGCGGCTGGCGGGACGGACACCCGGCACTGGCCGCGTGGTATGAGGGCTTTGCCGCGCGCGACAGCATGGCGCAGACCGCGCCGGTCGGCTGACAAGCCCGTGACAAGGCGCGACAGATTCGCGCTTTGAGCGATCTATGCGGGATTGCAGGCTGGACGGCTTGGCAAAGCCCCGCTAGATACTCGCGCATTAACGTCGGAGAGGTATCCCCGGCGCGCACGAGCCGTTATCGGCATATCGGCACTGACAAGATGGAGCAAACCTCGTGTCCCACGCAGAAGATCACGAAGGCACCCGGAGGGATTTCCTCTACTACGCCACCGCAGGGGCGGGTGCGGTCACCGCAGGCGCGGCCATCTGGCCGCTTGTGAACCAGATGAACCCCTCGGCCGACGTTCAGGCGCTATCCTCGATCCGCGTCGATGTCTCGGGCATCGAGCCGGGCACGCAGATCAGCGTCAAGTTCCTTGGCAAGCCGGTGTTCATCCGGCGGCGCACCGAGCGCGAGATCGAGGCCGCCCGCGCGGTCGAGCTGTCGGCCCTGCCCGACCAGAACGCGCAGAATCGCAACGATATGTCGCTCGACGCCTCCGACCAGAACCGCACGATGGACGAGGCGGGCGAATGGCTGGTGATGATCGGCGTCTGCACCCATCTGGGCTGTGTGCCCATCGGCGACGGCGCGGGTGATTTCGGCGGCTGGTTCTGCCCCTGCCACGGTTCGCACTATGACACGTCAGGCCGCATCCGCCGCGGACCCGCGCCCGAGAACCTCTGGATCCCGGTTGCGCAGTTCCTCGACGACACCACGATTCAGCTCGGATAAGGAGACGCGCGCATGTCCGGTATTCCGCACGACCATTACGAGCCTGCGACAGGCGGCGAAAAGTGGCTTCACTCCCGCCTGCCCATCGTCGGGCTGCTCTATGACACGATCATGATCCCCACGCCGAAGAACCTCAACTGGATGTGGATCTGGGGGATCGTCCTGACCTTCTGCCTTGCGTTGCAGATCGTGACGGGCATCATCCTCGCCATGCACTACACCCCGCATGTTGATCTGGCCTTCGCATCGGTCGAGCACATCATGCGCAACGTGAACGGCGGCCATTTCATCCGATATCTGCACATGAACGGCGCGTCGCTCTTCTTCGTCGCCGTCTATCTGCACATCTTCCGCGGCCTCTACTACGGCTCGTACAAGGCCCCGCGCGAGGTGACGTGGATCATCGGGATGCTGATCTATGTGCTGATGATGGGCACGGCCTTCATGGGCTACGTGCTGCCCTGGGGGCAGATGTCGTTCTGGGGGGCCACGGTGATCACCGGTCTCTTCGGCGCGATCCCCTTCATCGGTGATGCGATCCAGACCTGGCTGCTTGGCGGGCCGGCGGTGGACAATGCCACGCTCAACCGCTTCTTCTCGCTGCATTACCTGCTGCCTTTCGTCATCGCGGCGCTGGTGGCCCTGCATATCTGGGCCTTCCACACCACGGGCAACAACAACCCGACCGGCGTCGATGTGCGTCGCACCTCCAAAGCCGAGGCTGCAAAGGACACCGTGCCCTTCTGGCCCTATTTCGTGATCAAGGACCTCTTCGCGCTCGCCGTGATCATGGTGGTGTTCTTCGCGGTGGTTGGCTTCATGCCGAACTACCTGGGCCACCCCGACAACTATATCGAGGCCAATCCGCTGGTGACGCCCGCGCATATCGTGCCGGAATGGTATTTCCTGCCCTTCTACGCGATCCTGCGCGCCTTTACCGCCGATGTCTGGGTGGTGATGTTCACCAACTGGATCACCGGCGGGATCATCGACGCCAAGTTCTTCGGCGTGATTGCCATGTTCGGCGCGATCATCGTCATGGCGCTGGCACCCTGGCTTGACACGTCGTCGGTGCGCTCGGGCCGGTATCGCCCGATGTTCAAATGGTGGTTCTGGCTCTTCGCGGTCAACTTCGTGGTGCTGACCTGGGTTGGCGCGATGCCTGCCGAGGGGATCTATCCCTATATCGCCCTCCTCGGTTCGGCCTACTGGTTCGCCTATTTCCTCGTGATCCTGCCGCTTCTGGGGGTGATCGAGAAACCCGAGGCGCAGCCAGCGACCATCGAAGAGGATTTCGAGGCGCATTACGGCCAAGCCCAGACGCCCGCCGAATAAGAAAGGACGGATGACAATGTTCAAGAAAACAGGCATTGCGGCGCTCACGGCCCTGTCGCTCTCGGCAGGGGGGGCGTTCGCCGCCGGGGCGGAAGGGCATATCGAGGATATCGCCTTTTCCTTCGAGGGGCCGTTCGGCAAGTTCGACGAGGTTCAGCTTCAGCGTGGCCTCAAGGTCTATACGCAGGTCTGCGCGGCCTGCCACGGGATGCAATACGTCCCCCTGCGCACGCTCGGCGACAAGGGCGGGCCACACCTGCCCGAGGATCAGGTCTTTGCCTATTCCGAACAGTTCGAGGTGTTCGACGCGGAGCTTGACGATTTCCGGCCCGCGAAACCGACCGACCATTTCCCGGCTGTGACCTCGGCCGGGGCACCGGACCTGTCGCTCATGGCAAAAAAGCGCGCGGGCTTTCACGGGCCTTACGGCACCGGGCTTTCGCAACTCTTCAATGGCATGGGCGGCCCGGAATACATCTATTCGCTGATGGTCGGCTATCACGACGCACCGGAATGCGCCCCCGAGGACTTTCCCGGCAGCTATAACGCGGCCTTTACCGCCGGCGGCTTTCCGGAAGAGTGCAGGGACGAGCACGGCCATCATACCGTGCCCGGAAGCTGGATCGCCATGGGCCAGCCGCTCTGGGGTGACGATGTCGAATATGATGACGGCACCGAGGCCACGCTGGAACAGCAGGCCGAGGATGTGGCGGCGTTCCTGATGTGGGCTGCGGAACCCAAGATGATGGCGCGCCAGCAGGCCGGCCTCACCGGGGTGATCTTTCTCACCGTGCTGTCGGTGCTGCTTTACCTGACCAACAAGCGGATCTGGGCCCCGATCAAGCACCGCAAGGACAGCTAAAGGGCGTTCTGTCGACGCTGAAACGACCTTGCCCCCGCACGCCCTTGGCGCGCGGGGGTTTTCATTCGGTCACGCTGTCGCGCGCAAGACGCGGGGCACCTTGAATTCGACAGTCTCCTGCGCGGTCTCGACCTGTTCGATGGTCACGTCATAGCGGGCGTGGAAGGCGTCGATGACCTCGTTGACCAGAACTTCGGGCGCTGACGCCCCGGCGGTGATACCGATGGAGGTGATGCCCTGAAGCGCGCGCCAGTCGATATCCGCAGCGCGCTGCACCAGTTGCGCATAAGAGCATCCGGCGCGCGCACCGACCTCGACCAGACGGCGCGAGTTGGACGAATTGGGCGCGCCCACAACCAACATTGCCCCGGCCTTTTCGGCCATCGCCTTGACGGCCTCCTGCCGGTTGGTGGTGGCGTAGCAGATGTCTTCCTTGTGCGGGCCGACAATGGCCGGAAAGCGCGCGGTGAGGGCCGCGACCACCGCTGCCGTGTCATCGACCGAGAGGGTGGTTTGCGTGACGAAGGCAAGGCGCGCGGGGTCGCGCACCGCGAGCGTGGCCACATCGGCGGGGGTTTCGACCAGGAGCACCTCGCCGGGCGGCAATTGCCCCATGGTGCCCACGGTTTCGGGGTGGCCCGCATGGCCGATCATCACGATTTGCAGGCCCGCCTCATGGTGGCGCTCGGCCTCGATATGCACCTTGCTGACCAGCGGGCAGGTGGCATCGACAAAGAGCATTTGCCGGGCGGCGGCCTCGGCGGGCACCGATTTGGGCACACCATGGGCGGAAAAGATCACCGGGCGGTCGTCGGGACAGTCGTCCAGTTCCTCGACAAAGATCGCCCCCTTGGCGCGCAGATCGTCCACCACGTATTTGTTGTGCACGATCTCATGGCGCACATAAACCGGCGCGCCCCATTTCAAGAGCGCCATTTCCACGATCTTGATGGCGCGGTCCACACCGGCGCAAAAGCCGCGCGGCGCGGCGAGATAGAGGGTAAGGGGGGGCTTGGTCATCGCGCATCTCCTGCTTGGACCAGAGGTAAGGCAGCGGGCCTGCGGCGTAAAGAGCGGCAGGCATGATCTGCGACATTTGCCACGCTTGACCTTCCCGTGCAGGATAGCGGCAAGAGCGGGAAAAGACGGAGGCAAGTATGCGGTATCTGGCGGCTTTGGTCGTGGCCCTCGGCGGCGGGGCGATGGCGGACGAGGACATTTTGCCCTGGCAGAACCCGGATGCGGTGGCCTATGGCGCGATGGTCTACGAGGCCGACTGCGCCACCTGTCACGGCGCGCGGCTTGAAGGCCAGCCTGACTGGAAGAGCCGCGACGCAGAGGGATACCTGCCCGCGCCACCGCATGACGTATCGGGCCATACCTGGCACCATCCCGACGCGCAGCTTCTCGATATCGTGCGGCGCGGCACCGAGGCGGTGGTGGGTCAGGGCTATCGCAGCCGGATGCCGGGCTTCGAGGGCAAGCTGACCGAATACGAAATGCGCGCGGTGCTGGCCTATATCAAATCCACCTGGCCGCGCCGGGTGATCGAAATCCACGAAGAGATCAATCGTAACGCGGGCGGCTGATCACGCCATCGCCTGCACCGTGATCCAGGCGAGCACGAGATAGCGCCCGGTCTTGGCAATGGCCACGAGCGTGACGAAGAGCCAGACCGGCGTGCGCATGATCCCCGCCACCACGGTAAAGCCGTCACCCAGGGGGGCCCAACTCATCAGCAGCGTCCAGATTCCCCAGCGGGCATACCACCCCTGAGCCCGTTCAAGCTGCGCCTCGGTCACGGGAAACCAGCGACGGTGGCGGAACCGCTCGATCCCGCGCCCCATGACGTAATTGACCACCGAGCCGAGCGTATTGCCCACCGAGGCCACGATCAGGATCGAGGCAAGCGATACCGTGCCGGCCGCTTGCAGCGCGACAAAGACAACCTCGGACTGGAATGGCAGCAGCGTCGCCGCCCCGAAGGCAGCGGCAAAGAGCCCGGCAAGCTGGGCGATCTGGCCCGGATCGGGGATCATGGCGTCACGAAAGAGATGGGTCGCATTGCCGGACCGTAAGACGGATCACGCGCAACCCCAAGCCCCAATGAGCCGCTTCGGGCCACAATCCTCGCGGACGGAAGCGGGAGGTGTGGTGCTTCGGGCGTCCTTTCGCTACGGTCCCCTTTCAATCGCGCACCGGCGCAATCCGCCGATGACAAACACCGCCAAAGCCGCTAATCAGTCACCGGCGGCCCCGTGGCTCAACTGGATAGAGCAGCCCCCTCCTAAGGGGCAGGTTACAGGTTCGAATCCTGTCGGGGTCACCAAAAAACCCAATAAAATATGTGTTGGTCAACATCCAAAGACCGACTTTTCGACAAAAATCGGTCTGTGAATATCGCAGACATGAAGTGGACGCATAAATCCGTTTCAAAGCCTGATGGCAGGCGGTGTGCGATCGAGAATATGTCTGATGGTCAGGTGTGCAGGCTGCGCATGATCGTTTCAACCTTCTCCCGCTCGATAAGCGAGGCAGCGTCCGACGACGATACGCCAAGGCGATTTGATCTTACTTTTTGCAATACGCGACCACCTCAGCACGAAGCTACATC
Source organism: Roseovarius sp. MBR-79 (assembly GCF_053628555.1). Taxonomy (NCBI): domain Bacteria; kingdom Pseudomonadati; phylum Pseudomonadota; class Alphaproteobacteria; order Rhodobacterales; family Roseobacteraceae; genus Roseovarius; species Roseovarius sp. MBR-79. The sequence goes on from NZ_JBRJGP010000003.1 coordinate 226,888, forward strand.
ACGCTGTGGGATACTCTCCAGAATGCCGCGGGAGAGACGACCGAGCCAATCAGCTCAGGCCGCGATCATGGGGGTCGACCGGCAAGCAAGGAGCGGGCGCATCTTACCCGACGGGTGCAGCGCGATCATGATGACACACCGCTGATTTCTTTCTCCCGTCCTGAATCCTGGACCCCGAGTATCAGCGATTATGCGCTGACATTGAAATCAGCGGTTGTATTCGCCCTCGCATAGGCAGAGTGTCGCAGTTTGCTCCCGCGGTCGGATCACGGTCCGGGACGCGCCCTTGTCGCCATGCGCACCGCATGTGGCAAGACCCAATCAAACCGGAGAAATCAACCATGCGCATGATGTTTATCGGCCTTGTGGCCTGCCTTGGCCTGACCGCCTGCGAAACCATCCAGGGGGCGGGCCGCGACGTTCAGGATGCCGGCCAGGCCCTCGAAACCGCCGTCGAATCCTGAGCCCCTTACAGGGCATAGGGTCTTGCGGCTCGCACGCGCGCCAGAGCTTTTCGCCGTTACGGCGAAAAGCTCTAGGAATCCATCTTCAACGCCGAGATGAACGCCTCTTGCGGGATGTCGACCTTGCCGAACTGGCGCATCTTCTTCTTGCCGGCCTTCTGCTTTTCCAAGAGCTTCTTTTTCCGCGTCGCATCCCCGCCGTAGCATTTCGCCGTCACGTCCTTGCGCAGCGCCGAGAGCGTCTCGCGCGCGATGACCTTGCCGCCGATTGCTGCCTGAATGGGGATCTTGAACATGTGGCGCGGGATCAGGTCCTTCAACTTCTCGCACATGGCGCGCCCGCGCATCTCTGCCCGGTCACGGTGCACCATCATGGAAAGCGCGTCCACCGGCTCGTCATTCACCAGCACCTGCATCTTGACCAGCTTGTCCTCGCGGTAGCCCTCAAGCTGATAGTCAAAGCTGGCATAGCCCTTGGTCACCGATTTCAGCCGGTCGTAGAAATCGAACACAACCTCGTTCAAGGGCAGGTCATAGACCGCCATGGCGCGGCTGCCGGCATAGGTCAGGTCCATCTGGATACCGCGCCGGTCCTGACAGAGCTTGAGCACATCGCCCAGATATTCATCCGGCACCATGATCGTGGCCTTGATGCGCGGCTCTTCGATACGCTCGACATGCGAGGGATCGGGCATGTCGGCGGGGTTGTGCAACTCCCGCATCGTGCCGTCCTTCATGTGAAGGTGATAGACCACCGACGGCGCGGTGGTGATCAGCTCGATGTCATATTCGCGCTCGATCCGGTCGCGGATCACCTCGAGATGCAGCAGGCCGAGAAACCCGCACCGAAAGCCAAAGCCGAGCGCGGCCGAACTTTCCATCTCGTAGCTGAACGAGGCGTCGTTCAGCGCCAGCTTCTCGATGGCGTCGCGCATGTCGTCGAACTGCGCCGAATCGACCGGGAAAAGCCCGCAGAAAACCACCGGCACCGAGGGCTTGAAGCCCGGCAGGGCCTTGGCGCAGGGGCGTTTTTCATGGGTGATCGTGTCGCCTACCCGGGTGTCGCGCACCTGCTTGATCGAAGCGGTGATGAAGCCGATCTCGCCGGGGCCGAGGCTCTCGACCTTTTCCATCTGCGGGCGGAACACGCCGATGCGCTCGACATTGTAGGTGGCCCCGGTCTGGATCATGCGGATGCGGTCGCCGCGCTTGAGGCGCCCGTCCATGATCCGCACCAGCACGACCACGCCGAGATAGGCGTCATACCAGCTATCGACCAGCATTGCCTTGAGGGGGGCCGCCTCGTCGCCCTTGGGTGCGGGCAAAAGCTTAACGATGGCCTCCAGCGTTTCGGGGATGCCCACGCCGGTCTTAGCCGAGACGCGGATCGCACCGCTTGCGTCGATGCCGATCACGTCCTCGATCTGCTCGGCCACGCGGTCACATTCCGACGCGGGCAGGTCGATCTTGTTGAGCACGGGCACGATCTCGTGGCCCGCGTCGATCGCCTGATAGACATTGGCCAGCGTCTGCGCCTCGACGCCTTGGGTGCTGTCGACCACCAGAAGGCTGCCCTCGACCGCGCGCATTGAGCGGCTGACCTCATAGGCGAAATCCACATGGCCCGGCGTGTCGATGAGGTTGAGCACATAGGTCTCGCCATCCTGCGCGGTGTAGTCGATGCGCACGGTGTTGGCCTTGATCGTGATGCCCCGCTCGCGCTCGATATCCATGGCGTCGAGCATCTGCTCTTTCATGTCCCGATCCTGCACCGTCCCGGTCGACTGGATCAACCGGTCGGCAAGGGTGGATTTGCCGTGGTCGATATGCGCCACGATCGAGAAATTGCGGATATGTGAGAGCGGTGTCATGACTTTGGCATATGTATGGGAAAGGGGGTTTGGTCAAGGTGGTGTCGCGCTTGGGCGGCTTTGCGATTGCGGGACGGCCAAGCGCAATCTATGGTAGGGGTTCAGCGAGGAGAGCCAAGATGTTGCGGGAACGCGTGGGCGATTTCATTTGGGAGCACTACCAGTGCCACGAGTGGAAGCACGCGAGCGCAATCCTGTCGCAGGATTTCCCAGCGGAGTGGGCTGATATTCTCGATATGCTGCACGCCTTTCGTCTGCGTCGCTCTTGGATAGCTACGGGCGGCGGCAGCAAATCGAGGGTTTCGGATTTTATCGACAAGTTTCTTTACAAGCGCGGATGGACGGAGAAGAAGTTCGAGACCGGTGTCATGCTCGACGGGGAAAGGCTTGATTCGCCGACTCACCAAATCGACTGCTATCGTAACGGCGTGGCCCTTGAGATCGAGTGGAACAACAAGGATCCGTTTTTCGACCGTGATCTCAACAACTTCCGCCTTTTATTCGATCTGCGCGCCGTCAGCGTCGGGGTGATCGTCACGCGCGCGGACGAGTTGCAACGAATTTTCAAGGAAATCGGGCGAGGATCATCCTACGGGGCCTCGACAACCCACATGTCCAAGCTTTTGCCGAAGATCGAAGGGGGCGGGGCGGCGGGCTGCCCGCTTCTGGTCTTCGGGATCACGGCGGCGCTTTACCGGGAGAACGACTGATGAACGATGCGAACGCCGATTTCCTGAGCTTCACGGCGGGGCGCAAGTTCCAGACGATCCTGGCCGATCCGCCATGGCAGTTCCAGAATCGCACCGGCAAAATGGCGCCTGAGCATAAACGCCTCTCGCGCTATCCCACGATGACGCTCGACGATATCTGTGATTTGCCGGTCGAGGCAGTGGCGGGCGATCCGGCGCATCTGTATCTCTGGGTTCCCAATGCGCTTCTACCTGATGGACTCAAGGTGATGGAGCATTGGGGCTTCAAATACAAGAGCAACATAATCTGGTATAAAACCCGCAAGGATGGCGGGCCGGATCGGCGCGGCGTGGGGTTCTATTTCCGAAACGTCACCGAGGTGCTGCTTTTCGGTGTGCGCGGCAAGAATGCCCGAACGCTGGCACCGGGGCGCTCTCAGGAGAATATCCTCTGCACCCAGAAGCGCGAGCATAGCCGCAAGCCCGACGAACAATACGACCTGATCGAGCGGTGCAGCTTCGGCGCGCGGCTGGAAATGTTCGCGCGCGGCCCGCGGCCGGGCTGGGAGGTGTGGGGCAATCAGGCCGAGCATTACGAGCCAACATGGGACACCTACGCCAACCATTCACAGGCCAAGGTGGTGCCGCTGCGGCGATAGGCGGGGCGCTCACCCTCTCTGAGCGGGCAGCCAGACGGTGAACTCGGCCCCGCCCTGGGCGCGGTTACGCACCGTGATGTTCCCGCCCGCCTGCCGGATCAGCGTCTGGCTGACCGACAGGCCAAGGCCCGTGCCCTCGCCCGGCTTGGTGGTGAAGAACGGATCGAACACCGATCCGATCTTGTCAGGGGCGATGCCCGGCCCGCTATCGGTCACGATCAGCGCGGCACCTGCCCGCCCCTCACGTGCCTGAGGCCCGGTCGAGATGGCCAGCCGCCCGCCCCCCTTCATCGCCTGCGCGGCGTTGGTGACAAGGTTGATGATCACCTGCTGCAACTCGCCGGGGTTGATGGTGACGAGCGGCGTGCCGGGGGTCGCGGTGATCTTTACCGCGATATCGGCCTTGGAAAGGACATGATCCACCAGCACGAGGCAATCGCGCAGCACCTGGCCCAGATCCACGTCCTCTTCGAATGTGCCGAAGTCGGTGGGTCGGGCGAATTGCAGCAGCTTGCCGACGATGGCGCTGATCCGGGCCACCTGCCGGTCGATCAGCCCCAGCTCATGCGCGACGGGGGCGGCGGCCTCGCCGAGGGTCTGGCGGATCACGTCAAGATTGCCTTGAATGACCGCCGCCGGATTGTTGATCTCATGCGCCACACCCGCCGTGATCTCGCCGATGGAGGCGAGCTTTTCTGACATGACAAGCTGTTGATAGGTGCTCTCCAGCTTGGCATTGGCCTCGCGCAATTCGGCGGTGCGCTCGTCCACCCGCGCGTTCAGTTCCTCGTTCCAGGCGCGCAGGGCGCGGTCGCGCTCCTGCACCTGATCGAGCAGGCTGTCGAGATGGGCGGCCACGGTGCCGATCTCGTCGCGGGAAGGCACAGAGCCGATCCGTGCCTCCAGATCGCCCGCCTCGACCCGCGCCATGGTCTGCGTCATCCGCTCGAGCGGCGCGAAGATATTGCGCGCGAGCCGCAGAAACAGCGGAACGCTGATCACAAGAACCGCAATAAATGCCGCAAACACAAGAATATAGGCGTTTCTCCGCGCGGCATCGAACGGCGCCTGGAGATAGCCGACATAAAGCATCCCGACCCGCGCGCCGAAACTGTCGATGATCGGACGATAGGCCGAGATATACCAGTCATTGACGACAAAGGCGCTGTCGAGCCAGGTCCGCCCCTCGTCCAGAACGGCACCGCGCACCGCTGCCGAGACGCGGGTGCCGAGCGCGCGCGCGCCCTCGAAGAGGCGCACATTGGTCGAGACGCGCACATCCTCCAGAAAGAGCGTGGCCGTGCCCTGCCGCGCCCCCGCGCGGCCCGTGTCCTGATAGACCAGCGCGTTGATCGTGTCGATGAAGTCGAGGTTGCGGTTGAGCAGGACGCCCCCCACCAGAACCCCCTCGCGCCCCGACGTGGTGACGGGCGTCGCGCTGTGCACGACCATGCCGCGATCCTCGATGCTGCGGGTGGTCGGCACGGCGGCCTGCGTCGGAATGAGCGGCACGCGGGCGCGCTCGGCCAGCGCCGCGCCGGTCCCGGGCAGGGCGGCGAGGGTATCGGCGGGGAAAATGTCGATCTCGGTGGAGGGCCGTCCGGCAAGGGCTGTGGCGATCACCGGCCAGTCCTTCTGCGGCCAGTCCTTCTGCGCGGCGTCAAGCGGCAGGTAGTAGAGAAAATCAAGTCCGAGAGCCGTGCGTTCCCGCGCAAGAAAGCGAGACAGGCCGTCGGGCGTCTCGCGCAGCGCCCCGTCAAAGCGTAGCGATCCCGCCAGCGCCGTCACATCGCCCCCCGTCGTGGTCAGGATGCGCTGCACATATTGATCGGCCACCCGCAGATCGGTTTCCACATTGGTGATCAGAAGCGCGTCGTAATTGGACGACCAGCGCCCGATGGCCAGCGCCAGAAGCGCAGGCATCAGCACCACCAGCGGCAGCAGCGCAAGGATGAGCAGGCGTAGCCGGACGGAGGTCATGCGAAAGGGCCGGGCTCCTGTTGGAGAACCCGACCCTAGGTCAGAAAAGCGATGCGCGCAATTCGCCTCAGTTCCAGCCGACCGCGTTGAAGATCGTCTGCGCCTCTGCCGCATGGGTGGCAAAGGAAGCGGTCGGCGTCTCGGTATCGGCCTTGAAGTCGCCCATGGCCGTCACATGCGTGTCGGGTGCGACGCCGGACAGAACCGGGTATTCGTTATTGGCCTCGGCGAACTGCTTTTGCGCGGCCTCGCTGGCGAGAAATTCCAGCAGGGCGGTCGCCTCTTCCTTGTTGGGGGCGTTGGCCGCAATGCCTGCCGCGACAAGGTTGACATGCGCGCCGCGCCCGTCCTGGTTGGGCCAGACCCAGCCGATCCCGTCGATACCGCTGGTCAGCCCCTCGACATCGCCGGCAAGACCGCGCGCATAGTAATAGGTGTTGGCCACGGCAATGTCGCATTCCCCCGAGACGATCCCGCGCAACTGATCGGTATCGCCACCCTGCGGTGGCCGCGCCATGTTGGCGACAACGCCCTCGGCCCATGATTTCGCTGCGTCGGCCCCGTTGATCTCGATGATCGAGGCCAGCAGCGACTGGTTATAGATGTTCGACGAGGAGCGGATGCAGACCTGCCCCTTGTAGGCCGGATCGGCCAGCGCCTCATAGGTCTGCGGCGGGTTCGCCACCCGGTCACGCGCATAGAAGATGATCCGCGCGCGCTGCGAGAGCCCGGTCCAGAGGTTGTCGGGGTGGCGCAGATGGGCGGGCACGTTGGCCTCGATCACCGCCGATGTGAAAGGCTGAAGCAGGCCCGCCTCCTCGGCGCGGGCGATATTGCCCACGTCCACGGTCATGAACACATCCGCCGGGCTATTGGCCCCCTCGGCCTTCATCCGCTGGACAAGCTCGTTGGCCTCGGCCTCGATACGGTTGATCCTGATGCCGGTGGCCTCGGTGAAGGCGGCATAGAGCGCGTCATCGCTGTCATAATGGCGGCTGGAATAAAGGTTCACCTCCTGCGCGAGGGCAGGAGCGGCCAGCGCCAGAAGGGCGGTTGCGCCGAGAAGGGTCTTGATCGGGGTCATGGAAGGCTCCGTTTGTCCGGGTTGGTTGCCTGAGCGTTTCTGGCAATTCCGACAAAAAGAGTCAACCTGTATTTCTGACTGTTTTTATCGGAACGTCGCCTGCCGTCTCCGGCCAGGACCGGCACCGCGCCCGGGGTGCCCGTCATCCTCCGACTTGACCGGAGGATCCCGTGTCGCAAGAGACCCTCGGATCAGGTCCGAGGGTGACGCGCGCAAGATGGCTTTCGCCATCGTCCCAAAACGCAGCGTAAATCTTGCGCCGCGCCCCTTTCCCGCACATTCTGCCGCGAACGGGAAAATCCGCGCAGGGAGAGGCGCGGAGCAAAGGGAGGAAAGGCCATGACGTTCACCTCGCGGCAGGACGCGCTCGACATTCAGAATGAGATGCCGTGGGAGGCGCGCGACACCCCTATGACCCTCTACCAGTTGCTGAGCGCCACGGCGCGCGCCCATCCTGATCGTCCGGCGATCAGCTATCAGCTTCTTTCCGGCCCGACGGACAAGGCCGTGACCCTCACCTGGAAGCAGTTCCACGATCAGTGCTGCCAGGCGGCCAACCTGTTTCGCAGCCTCAAGATCGGCGAGGGGGATGTGGTTGCCCTGGTCCTGCCCAACACGATCGAGACGGCGGTGGCAACCCTTGGCGCGGCCATCGCCGGGATCGTCAACCCGATCAACCCGCTGCTGGAACCCGAACAGATCAGCGCCATCCTGCGCGAAACGGGCGCCAAGGTGGTCGTGACGCTCAAGGCCTTCCCCAAGACCGACATCGCGCAAAAGACCGCCGAGGCGGTGCGCCATGCGCCGGCTGTCCATACCGTTCTGGAAATCGACCTCAACCGCTACCTCACCCCGCCGAAAAGCTGGATCGTGCCGCTGGTGCGCCCCAAGAACCCGGTGCAGCACCATGCCGACGCGCGCGATTTCAACAAGAGCATGGCAGCCCAACCCAAGAACCTGGGCTTTGCCGACAGCACGGGCGACCGCATCGCCGCCTATTTCCACACCGGCGGCACCACCGGAATGCCCAAGGTCGCGCAGCACAAGTATTCCGGCATGGTCTATAACGGCTGGCTGGGGGAGGCTGTCCTGTTCCGTGAGACGGACAGCGTGATGTGCCCGCTGCCGCTGTTTCACGTCATGGCCTGTCAGGCCGTTCTGATGTCGATGATCAAATCCGGCGCGCATGTCGTCTTTCCGACGCCTGCGGGCTATCGCGGCGAGGGGGTGTTCGACAATTTCTGGAAGCTGTGCGAACGCTACAAGACCACGTTCATCGTCACCGTGCCGACCGCCGCCGCCGTGCTGATGCAACGCAAGGTGGATGCCGACATCTCGACCGTCAAGAATGCGATTTCCGGATCGGCCCCGATGCCGCTGGAACTGTTCAACCGGTTCGAGAAGGCGACGGGGATGACCATCATCGAGGCCTACGGCCTGACCGAGGCGACCTGTCTGGTCTCGTCCAACCCGCCGGGTGGCGCCAAAAAGGTGGGCTCGGTCGGTCTCCCCTTTCCCTACACGGATGTGCGCATCATCAAGGAAACGCCCCATGGCCCGATCGATTGCGCCGTGGACGAGGTGGGCGAGATCTGCATCTCCAACCCCGGCGTTTATGCCGGGAACACCTATACCGAGATCGACAAGAACAAGTCGCTTTACCATTATGACAAATACCTGCGCACGGGCGATCTGGGGCGGCTCGACGGTGACGGCTATCTCTGGATCACCGGGCGCGCCAAGGACCTGATCATTCGCGGCGGCCACAATATCGACCCCGCCGAGATCGAGGAGGCGCTGATGACGCATCCCGCCGTCGCCATGGCCGGGGCCATCGGCCAGCCCGACGCCCATTCCGGCGAAATGCCCTGCGCCTATGTCGAGCTCGTGGCGGGGGCCACGGCGAGCGGCGAGGAACTGCTGGAGCATTGCAAGGTCCATGTTCATGAGCGCGCGGCGCAACCGAAATATATCGAGGTGCTGGACGAATTGCCCAAGACCGCCGTCGGCAAGGTGTTCAAGCCCGACCTGCGCAAGCGCGCGATCACGCGCATCTACAACGCCGCTCTCGAGGAGGCGGGAATCGCCGCGCGCGTGACGAACGTGGTCGATGACAAGAAGCGCGGGCTGGTGGCACAGGTGTCGCGCAAGGGCGAGGTGGACGAAGAGGCCATGGGCCACGTCCTCGGTCAGTTCGTGCGGCCCTGGGAATGGGCGGCATAGGCCGAGTCCCGGGGCCTTCCGATCGGCACCAGCGGTGCGAGGCGGATGATCCGCGAGGGGCAGCACTCCGGCGGCCGTCCGCTCGGTCGCGTCAGATGCTCCCCGTGTCAGGATCGAGAGCTGCGTCCGAAGCGGGGTCAGTCGCCCCGGTCCCGTTCATGAACAGCGCGCCGTCACGGGCGAGCGCGGCCACGGTGGCGGCGCGGCACCGAGGTGGCCCCCTACCCCCGCCGCGCGCCGACCATGCCCATGATCGCGTAGGTGCGGTCGAGGATCGGGGCGGCGATGGTGCGGGCGCGGTCCGCGCCGTCGGCCAGGATGCGGTCGATCTCGGCCTGGTCCTGCATCAGCCGCGCCATTTCCGCCGAGATGGGCGCGAGGCGCTCCACCGCCAGATCGGCGAGCCGCGGCTTGAACTCGGAAAACGCGCGGCCACCCGCCTCGGCCATGACCTGATCCACGCTCATATCCGCGAGCGCCGCGTAGATATTGACGAGGTTGCGCGCCTCGGGCCGGTCCTCCAGCCCCGCGACCTCCGACGGCAGCGGCTCGGGGTCGGTCTTGGCCTTGCGGATCTTCTTCGAAATCGTGTCGGCATCGTCGATGAGGTTGATCCGGCTCATATCCGAGGGATCGGATTTCGACATCTTTTTGGTGCCGTCGCGCAGGGACATGACGCGCGTGCCCGCGCCCTCGATCACCGGCTCGGGGATGGGAAAGAACTCTACCCCGTAATCGTGGTTGAACTTCATGGCGATGTCGCGCGTGAGCTCGATATGCTGTTTCTGATCCTCGCCCACCGGCACATGGGTGGCGTGATAGGCAAGGATATCGGCGGCCATCAGCGCGGGATAGGCGAAAAGGCCCAAGGAGGCGTTTTGCGCGTTCTTGCCCGCCTTGTCCTTGAACTGCGTCATCCGCTGCATCCAGCCCATGCGCGCGACGCAGTTGAACACCCAGGCCAGTTGGCTGTGCTCGGCCACCTGGGACTGGTTGAACAGGATCGAGCGCGCGGGATCGAGGCCCGAGGCGATGAAGCCCGCCGCCAGTTCGCGCGTGGCGCGCGCGAGATCGGCGGGGTCCTGCCAGACGGTGACGGCGTGCAGGTCCACCATGCAATAGAGCGTCTCGATGCCCCGCTCCTGCGCCTCGGCAAAGCGTTTGAGCGCGCCCAGATAGTTGCCCAGGTGCAGGTTGCCCGAGGGCTGGATTCCCGAAAAGACGCGCGGGGTAAAGGCCGCCTCGGTCATAGGCTCACTCCGTGGTGGATTTCTCTGCCCGCCTCGCTTACCCATGCCGCCAATCCCCGTCAAGGAGAGCGGCCATGCGCGACGATCCCAGCCCCCTCAACCCGGTGCCGCCCTTCGCGCTGGTGCTGTTTGTGGTCATCATCGGGGTCGAGGCGGCATTTACCCTGGGCGCGCGGGGCCTCATCGGCGGGCCGGGGGCCGTGGGCTGGCGCGCGGGCGCGATCGAGGATTACGGCTTTCACGGGCAGGTCCTCGCGTGGATGATCGAGACCGGGCAATACCCGCTGGAGCATCTGCGCCGCCTTGTCACCTATGCTTTTGTCCATGGCAGCTTTACCCATGCGCTCTTTGCCGGAGTGCTGATCCTCGCCATGGGCAAGTTTCTGGCCGAGGTGTTCCGCCACTGGGCGGTGCTGGCGCTCTTTGCCGTCTCGACCGTGGCGGGGGCGCTTGTCTATGCGCTTCTTCCGGGGCAACAGCCCTGGCTTATCGGGGCTTTTCCGGGTGTCTATGGCCTCATCGGCGGGTTTACCTATGTGCTCTGGCTGCGGCTGGGGCAGGTCGGGGCCAATCAGGCGCGCGCCTTCACCCTCATCGGCGTGCTGATGGGGCTGCAACTGGTCTTTGCGCTTCTGTTCGGGGCGGCACCCACATGGGTTGCCGATGTGGCGGGGTTCGTTGCCGGGTTCGCCGCCTCGGTCCCGCTCAGCCCCGGTGGCTGGGCACGGCTGCGCGCGCGTCTGCGGCACGAGTGATCCCGGCAATGAGCGCCTCGGCCCCGCGCGCCGAATCGTAGCCTGCCACGACATGCGCGCGCCCCGCCGCCGAGAGCCGCAGGCAAAGGCTTGGATCGCCCGCAAGCCGCGCGATGGCACCCGCCAGCGCCTCGGGGTTTTTGGGCGGCACCAGAAGGCCGGTCTCGCCATCGGTGAGCAGTTCGCGCACGCCGCCCGCATCGGTGCCAATGACCGGCACGCCCGCCGCCATCGCCTCCATATAGGCGACGCCGAGCGGCTCGTGCCAGCTTGCCAGCGCGAAGACATCCGCCGCCATCAGCCGCGCGCGCACCTCGTCACCGCTCACCGCGCCAAGAAGGCGCGCGTGCCCCGCCAGCCCGAGCGCGTCGAGATGCGCCTGCAACTCGGCGCGGTAGCCATGGCCGCCCGCATCATCCTCTCCGGCGATGTCGACCGTGACCGCCACACCGCGATCCAGCAGAAGGCGCAGCGCCGACAAAAGATCCTGATGCCCCTTGACCACGTTGAGCCGCCCGCAGGCAAAGAGGCGCAGCGGGCGGCCCGGTTCGGGCGCACGATAGGGCACCTCGCGCACGAAGCCGTCCGTATCGACCCCCATCGGCTGCACCACCACGTCATCGGGCAGGTCCGGCCCCAAGGCCGCGCGCACCTCGGACAGCAGCTTGCGCGTGATCACCGTGGCGAAATCGGCCCCCCGCCATTTGAAACCCTGACCGGGGCCGTAATCCGACAGCGGCCCGTGGAGCGTCAGGCTGTAGCGCGGCCCGCCCATGGCGCGCGCCAGCGCACAGATGAGCGCCGCGCGCCCGCAGGAATGGGCGTGGACATGGGCGATGCCGCGCGCCCGCGCCTCGGCCATCAGCGCCCGTGCAGCAGGCAGCGACAGCACCACATCGCGCAGGAACGCGCGGCCCGCGCCCTCGGCCAGCACGGCGCGCCACGGCGCGCGCACCAGACCCGCCAGCGCGCACATCGGCGCGACGCGGCCCAGATAGGTGGTGCGCGCCATCGCCGCCCCGGACCAGTCATGCGAGATGAGACCCGGCGGCGGCAGCCGCGTGCTGAAAAGATGCACCCGCACGCCGCGCGCCTCGAGCGCCGCAATCTCGCGCCAGAAGAACACATGCGTTTGCCCCGGAAACTGCGGCACGAGATAGCCAAGGTTCAGCGGCGCGGTCATTTTCGGTTCCGTTTGCAGGCGGTTGCGCGCTATGCCTAGCATGTTGCGGCGCGTCAGGACAGGCGCGCGGCGAGAGCACGAGAGAAACGCACCGTTGACCGACCGCCCCCCCCCGACGTTGAGCGTGATCATCCCCGCCCATGACGAGGCAGGACAGATCGGACCGTGCCTTGCCGCGCTCTTTGCCAGTCATCCGGTGGCGGGCGGGGCAGAGGCGATCGTCGTGGCCAATGGCTGCACCGATGCGACCCAAGCCGAGGCCGAGGCGATGCGCGCCGTTGCCGGGGCCTGGCCGCTCACCGTGCTCGACCTGCCCGAGGGCGGCAAGACCCGTGCGCTTGGCGCGGGCGAGGCGGTGGCGCGGGGCGTGGTGCTGGCCTATCTCGACGCCGACGTGACCGTGTCCCGCGATCTCATGGCCGCACTCGCCGCAAGGCTCGATACGGCCGCGCCCGCCTATGGCAGCGGTCAGGTGGTGATCCCTGATCCGGCAAGCCGCGCCAGCCGCCTTTATGCGTGCTTCTACCGCGCGGTGCCGTTCTTTCACACGGGTGTGCCGGGCTGCGGGCTGTTCGCCATGAACCGCGCGGGCCGTGCCCGCTGGGGCGACTGGCCAGGGGTCATTTCCGACGATACCTTTGCGCGGTTGATGTTCGCGCCCGCCGAGCGCCATCTTGTCGCGGCCCCCTATCGCTGGCCCGTGGTCGAGGGCTGGGCGGCACTGGTGCGGGTGCGGCGGCGGCAGGACGCGGGCGTGGCCGAGATCGCCGCGCGCCACCCCGCATTGCTGGCCAATGACGACCCGCGCCCCGGCGCGCGGGCGCGGCTTGTGCGTGCGGCGCTTGCGCACCCCTTGGCCTGCCTCACCTATGCGGCAGTGCGCGTCGCCGCCCGCCTGCGCCCGGCAAAGGGCTGGGCACGGGGGCGGTAATGGGCAAAGCCCAGCCAGAGATCCTCCGGTCAAGCCGGAGGATGACGGTTACCTGCGTCATCCTCGGACTTGATCCGAGGATCTCGCGCCAATTACCGCCGTAATTTTCCACGAATTCAATAGAATCGCCCCAAAACCGCCGCCATGATGCGCCAAGCCATCCGCCAACCCACGCCGAGAGAACCCATGCGCGCCGTCACCGCCCTTTTTTCAGGCACCGGGCTTCTGCCCCGCATTCTGCGCTCATCGGCGCTGACGGTGCTGGGCTTCGGCGGGGCGCAATTCCTGCGGCTGGCCTCGAACCTCATTCTCGCGCGGCTGCTTTTCCCCGAGGCGTTCGGGATCATGGCCATCGTCAGCGTGGTCGTTCAGGGGCTGATGCTCTTCTCCGATGTCGGCATCACCCCCGCCATCATGCAAAGCAAGCGCGGCGATGACCGCGCCTTTCTCGACACCGCCTGGACCATTCAGGCGCTGCGCGGCGGGCTGCTCTTTGCCGTCGCCTGCGCGCTCGCCTGGCCGCTGGCCCAGTTTTACGCCGAACCGCTGCTGGCGAAGATTCTGCCGGTCGCGGGCCTGTCGCTGCTGATCACCGGCTTCAACCCCACGGCCATCGAGACGGCCAAACGGCATCTGCAATGGGGGCGGCTGACGGTGATCGATTTCACCGTGCAGATCGCGGGCATCGCGCTTGCCGTGACGCTGGCATGGTGGTGGCAGTCGGTCTGGGCGCTGGTGGTCTCGGGCGTGGCAAGCTCGGTGCTGGCGCTCGGCCTCTATCACCTTGCCCTGCCCGATCCGCGCAACCGTCCGCGCATCGAACGCACAGCCTTGCGCGAGTTGGTGCAATTCGGAAAATGGATATTTCTCAGCACGATATGCGGCTTTGTCTTTATCCAGTCCGACAAGATCATTCTCGGCAAGGCGCTCTCCTTCGAGGTGCTGGGGATCTACAATATCGGCTTCTACCTGGCCTCCTTCCCGATGCTGCTGGGCCAGATGTTCACGCAGCGCCTGCTCATTCCGATCTACCGTGAACTGCCCCCGGGCGAGAGCGCGGAGAACTTTGCCAAGCTGCGTCGCATGCGCTTTCTCGTGACCACGGGGCTTATCGGGCTGACGGCGGCCCTCGCCTTTCCGGGCGTCTGGCTGGTGGAGATGCTCTATGACGACCGCTACACCATGGCGGGGGCAGTGGTGGTGGTGATGGCGGCCATGCAGATCCCCCAGATCATCGTCATGACCTATGATCAGGCCGCGCCGGCGGCGGGTGATACGCGGTCCTACTTCCTGCTCCGGCTGGCCATGGCCGGCTCGATGGTGACAATGCTGCTGCTTGGCCTGCATCTTGGCGGGCTTCTGGGCGCGCTCTTGGGTTATGGTGCCTCCTCGCTGCTGGCTTATCCCGTCGCGGTCTGGCTGGCGCGGCGGATGCGCGCCTGGGACCCGCTCCACGACGCGTCTATGATGACGCTGGGGGGCGTGGTGGCCGTGGTGGCTCTCTGGATCAACCGCACGGCGGTGGCCGACCTTGCAACGCTGTCGGGCTGGTAGGGCGGCGATGGATAAACAATCGCCAAGGGCGCGCCCCAAATCGGTCGCATTGCCGGGGCATTGACAAGCCATTATGTTTCATAGCGTGGTTTTCAATGGTCGATGACATGAACACGCCCGCCAGTGACGGGGTCGACATTGCGATTGTCGGCATGGCCGCGCACCTGCCCGGTGCGCGGGACGTGTCTGAGTATTGGCGAATGCTGCGCGACGGTCGCCGCGCCATTCGCCGCCTTGAAGACGATGAACTGATCGCTGCGGGCGTGCCGCTGCAAACCATCCGCCGCCCCGATTACGTGCCCTTCGCAGCCCCCCTTGACGGGTTCGAGATGTTCGACGCCGAGTTCTTCGGCTTCGGTCCCAAGGAGGCCGCGATCCTCGACCCGCAGCACCGCCGCTTTCTGGAGGTGGCGTGGGAGGCGCTCGAGGATGCAGGCCACATGCCCGAGCATTTCCCCGGCCCGATCGGTGTTTTCGCGGGCTGCGGCATGGGCAGCTACTTCTATTTCAACCTCTGCTCCAACCGCGACCTCGTGGATGATGTCGGCATGTTCCTGCTGCGCCATACCGGCAATGACAAGGATTTCCTGACCACCCGCCTCAGCCATATCCTTGATCTCAAGGGGCCATCCCTGGGCCTGCAAACCGCCTGTTCCACCTCGCTGGTCGCGGTGCATTATGCCGCGCAATCGCTCTTGAATGGCGAATGTGACATGGCGCTTGCGGGCGGTGTCACCATCGAACTGCCGCAAAATCGCGGCTATATCTACAAGGAGGGCGAGATCCTGTCGCCCGACGGCGAATGTCATGCGTTTGACCATCGCGCCCAAGGCACCGTCTTTGGCTCCGGCGCGGGCATGGTGGTGTTGCGACGGCTGGAGGATGCGCTCGCGGATGGCGATCACATCTGGGGTGTGATCAAGGGCTCTGCGGTCAACAACGACGGCGCGGCCAAGGCGGGCTATCTCGCGCCTTCGGTCGACGGTCAGGCGGCGGCGGTGGCCGAGGCGCAGGCGGTCGCGGGCGTCACCGCCGATACTGTGGATTACATCGAATGCCACGGCACCGGCACCTATCTGGGCGACCCGATCGAGGTGGCCGCGCTGACACAGGCGTTCCGCGAGACGACCGAGGCAAGCGATTTCTGCCGCATCGGCAGCGTGAAAACCAATATCGGCCATCTCGACACCGCGGCGGGCGTGGCCAGCCTGATCAAGGCCACGCTGGCGCTTTATCATGGCGAGATGCCCCCCTCGCTGGGTTATGAGGCCCCGAACCCCGCCATCGCCTTCGACGGCAGCCCGTTCTCGGTCAATGACCGCCTGCGCGACTGGCCCAAGCGCGACCACCCCCGCCGCGCCGGGGTGAACTCCCTCGGCGTCGGCGGCACCAACGCGCATGTGGTTCTGCAAGAGCCACCCGCCCGCGCCGCCCCCGAAGAGAGCGACTGGCCGTTCCAGCCCATCCTCCTCTCGGCCCGCTCGAAATCCGCGTTGGACGAGGCCACAACCCGCCTCGCCGCGCATCTGCGAGAGCATCCCGAACAGCCACTGGCCGACGTGGCCTACACGCTCAAGGAGGGCCGCCGCGCCTTCGAGCGTCGTCGCGTCACCGTCGCGCGCAGTCCCGCCGAGGCGGCGGAGCGGCTTGAGAAGGGCGACACCCGCCGCGTGTTTTCCCATCAGGCGCTCGACAATCCCGATGTGGTATTCATGTTCCCCGGCGGCGGCGCGCAATATGCCGGCATGGCGCGCGACCTATATGAGACCGAGCCGGTCTTTGCCGAATGGATGGATCGCGGCCTCGATATCCTCGCACCGAAACTGGATTACGACATCCGCGCGCTCTGGTTGCCTGAACCGGATCAGCTGGCGGCGGCCCAAGAGCGCCTCAAGCGGCCTTCGGTGCAACTGCCGCTCATCATGATCACCGAATATGCGCTCGCGCAACTCTGGCAAAGCTGGGGCGTGACCCCTGCCGCCCTGATCGGTCATTCCATGGGCGAGAATACCGCCGCCTGTCTGGCCGGGGTGATGAGCCTTGAGGATTGCATCGGCCTTGTCCACCTGCGCGGGCAACTCTTCGATACGGTGGCCAAGGGCGGAATGCTGAGCGTGCCGCTCTCGGCCGAGGCTGTGACACCCTATCTCGGCGACCATCTCGACATCGCCGCGCTCAACGCGCCTGACCTCACCGCCGTCTCGGGGCCGCAAGCCGCGCTCGAGGGTCTCGACGCGCGCCTGCGCGCCGACGGGATCGAGCCGCAGCGCATCGCCATCGACATTGCCGCGCATAGCCGGATGCTGGAGCCTATTCTGGCACCCTTCGGGGATTACCTGCGCGCCATCCGATTGAGCGCGCCGCAAATTCCCATCCTGTCCAATCGCAGCGGTGATTACCTAACGGCAGCAGAGGCCACCGACCCCGCCTATTGGGTCGATCACCTGCGCCATACCGTGCATTTCGCCGATGGCCTTTCCCGGCTGAGCGAGACCCCCGCGCGCGTCTTTCTTGAGGTCGGTCCCGGCAAGGCGCTCTACTCATTGGCACAGGCCCATGGCGCGATCAGCGCCAATCAGGTCATCGGCACCCTGCGCCACCCCGAGGATACCATCGCCGACGACGAATATTTCATGGCGATGCTCGCCCGCCTCTGGGCCGTGGGGGTCGAGATCGACTGGCCGCAAATCTGGGGCGAGGCAAGGCGCGCCCGCGTGCCGCTGCCCACCTATGCCTTTCAGCACAAGCCCTATTTCATCGCCCCCGGTGCCGCACGCGAGACGGCCCAAGACGCGTGGCCCACCCATGAGGACGACCTCGGGAAATGGGGCTACACCCCGCATTGGCGGCCCCGGCTGGCCGAGGTCGAGATCACGTCCGAGGCCGATCTTGCCCTGCTGCCCAAGCAGACATGGCTCATCTTCGAGGACGAGACCGGCCTTGCCCGCGCCGTGGCCGACCGCCTCGGTGCCGCAGGCCATACCGTCACCACCGTCACACCCGGCGACAGTTTCGCGCGGCTGACTGCCTCGCGCTACACTCTCTCGCCGGAACGCGGGCGCGAGGGCTATGATCAACTGATCCGCGCGCTTGTCGCCGACAGCCGCGCCCCCACCCGCGTCGCGCATTTCTGGCTGGTCACGCGGGACGAGCATCACCGCCCCGGCTCCAGCTTTTTCCACCGGGTGCAGGAACAGGGCTTTTACAGCCTGCTCTTTCTGGCGCAGGCCATGGGCGACGAGGGGCTGAGCGCGCCCCTGCACATCACCGCCTTCACCACCGGCGCGGCACAACTCCGCGACGAGGCGCTGCCCTACCCCGCGAAATCCACCCTGTCCGGCCCCTTGCGCGTGATCCCGCGCGAGATGCCGCATGTGACCACGTCGAGCCTCGACCTGACCCTGCCCGCACGCGGCGCGCCCGACGCGGGGCTTGTAACCCGCGTGCTTGAAGATCTGGCGCAAGACCCCCGCAACCACGCCGCCATCCTGCGCGGCACACGGCGCTACGAGGCCGAATGGCGCGCCACCGCCCTTGACCCCGGCATCGCCCCTATCGACACCGGCGACACGGTCCTGATCACCGGCGGCTTTGGCGGCATCGGTCTCACGCTGGCCGAAGACCTCATCACGCAGAACAACGCCAACATCGTGCTCATGGCCCGCCACGCCCTGCCGCCCCGCGCCGACTGGCCCCGGATCACCGCTTCGGGCGGCCCGCTCGCCCGCCGCATCGCCGCCGTGAGCCGCCTTGAGGCGCTTGGCGGCGAGGTCATGGTGATCACAGGCGATGTCAGCAATATCGAGGACATGCAGGCCGCGAAAACGCAGATCGAAACGCGCTTTGGCCGCCTGAGCGGCATCATCCACGCCGCCGGTGTCATCGCCGACGCGCCGCTGCTGACCAAGGGGCCGGACACGATCGAGGACGTGTTCACGCCCAAGATCCACGGCACGCAGGTGCTGGAGCAGGTCTTTCCCGACGGCACGCTCGACTGGCTGGTGCTGTTCTCGTCAAGCTCCACCGCGACCGCCCCCGCGGGGCAGGTCGATTACGTCGCCGCCAACGACTATCTCAACGCCCACGCCCGGTCGCGGGCAGGCGGGCGCACGCGCGTCCTCGCGCTCGACTGGGGCATCTGGGCCGAGGTCGGCATGGCCGCCGAGGCCGTGGCGCGGCAAAGCGGCACCGCCCCCGCCGCCCCGCGCCTGCCGGTCGATCAGCCGCTCATCGATGAGGGCAGCTTCGACGCCGAGGGCAACCGCGTCTTTCACGCAAGCTACAGTGCCGCCACCCACTGGGTCTTCGATCAGCACCGCACCAAAGACGGTCAGGCGCTCATGCCCGGCACCGGCTATCTCGACCTGCTGGCGCAGGCGCTGCGCGCGCAGGGCGAGGATGGCGCGTTCGAAATCCGTGATCTGATGTTCCTGCGCCCCTTCGACATCCCCAAGGGGGCCACGCGCGAGATGCGCCTCACCCTCACCCGCAGCGATCAGGGATATGCCGCCCGGATCGAAGGCGGGCACACGCAGGCGGGCCGTCAGGGCTGGGTCACGCTGGCCGAGGCCGATCTGTGCCTCTTGCCCCCCACACCCCCCGCCCCGCGCGATATCCACTCCATTCGCCTAGGTATGGAAAACTGGGAACAGGCCAGCACCGATCCACTCCCCTCTCCACAAGAGGCGCATCTCGATTTCGGCCCCCGCTGGCGCGTGCTCCATGCGCTTGGGTTCAATGCCGGCGAGGGTCTCGCCCATCTGCGCCTGCCCGCAGAGGCGCAGGGCGATCTGGCAAAGGGCCACCTCCTGCACCCCGCGCTGATGGATATCGCCACCGGCTGGGCCATGGGGCTGATCGAGGGCTATGACGGCAGTGATCTCTGGGTGCCGATGTCCTATGGCGCGGTGCGGGTGCACGCGCCGCTCGGGCAGGATGTCCGGAGCATCGCCCGGCTCACGACCGATCAGGCGCAGCAAACCGGCGTCGCCCGCTTTGACATCACGCTCACCGATCCCGCCGGTCGCGTGCTGGTCGAAATCGCGGATTTCGCCATCCGCAAACAGGCGGGCGGGCTGGCGATCACCCCGCCCCGCGCCGGTGAGATCCGCTTTGACAGCGCTCCGGACAGCGCCCCCGCCAGCCCCGCCGAAGACCGCCTGCGCCACAACCTGCGCGAAGGCATCCGGCCCGGTGAGGGGGCCGAGGCGTTCCGCCGTGCCCTTGCCCTTGGTCTGCCGCAAGTGCTTGTGTCCTCGCTCGATCTGCCCGCGCTGATCCGTCAGGCCGAGGCGGGCGTGCAAGGGCTCGACGAGGGCGGCCAACGCTTCGAGCGGCCCGATCTCGACGGCGATTACGTTGCCCCCGAGGGCGAGATCGAGACCCGGCTTGCGGGCTTCTGGTCCGACCTTCTCGGCCTCGATGCGGTCGGCGTCGAGGACAGCTTCTTCGACCTTGGCGGGCATTCGCTGATTGCCGTGCGGCTCTTCGGCATGATCCGCAAGGCCTACCGCGTCGATTTCCCCATCTCGATCCTGTTTGAGGCCCCCACCATCCGCGCCTGTGCCCGGCTGATCGAGGCGCGTATCGGCCCGCAGGAGGCAGGCGAGCGCACCCCCGCCAAGGCGGAACCCGCCCGCCGATTTACCCATCTGGTGCCCATGCATCGCGGCGAAGGTGGGGCGAAAACGCCCTTCTTCCTTGTCGCGGGCATGTTCGGCAACGTGTTGAACCTGCGGCATCTGGCGCATCTTCTGGGCGATGACCGCCCGTTTTTCGGGCTACAGGCGCGCGGGCTTTACGGCGACGACGCCCCGCATGACGACCTGACCGAGGCCGCCCGCGACATGATCGCCGAGATCCGGCAGGTGCAGCCGCACGGGCCCTATCTGCTGGGCGGCTTTTCGGGCGGCGGCATCACCGCCTACGAGATGGCGCAGCAGCTTGAAGGGGCGGGCGAAAAGGTGGGTTTGGTGATCCTGCTCGACACCCCACTGCCCCAACGCCGCCCGCTGTCGCGCCGCGACAGGGCCTTGATCCAATGGCAGGAATTCAAATCGAATGGCCCGCTCTACCCGGTCAGATGGGCGGCGCGGCGCGTGGCATGGGAGATCGCCAGGCGTCGCCCGCAGGCACAGGCCGAGACCGCCGAGCATCAGTTCCATGATCACGCAATCGAGGCCGCCTTTTACCGCGCCATCGCCAGATATCAGGTCCGCCCGTGGGGCGGCAGGCTCCACCTTTTCCGTCCGCCGCAATCGGGCAAGTGGCGGGTGTCGAACGGCCAATGGGTAAGTTCCGAGCGCGCCTATGTGCTGCCCGATAATGACTGGTCCGGTTTTGCCCCGAACCTCAGCGTCACCGAGGTGCCCGGCACCCATGATTCGATGGTGCTGGAACCGAATGTCCGCGTCCTCGCTGCCCGGATGCGCCGCGTGATCGAGGCGGCCGAGGGCACGCAGGACGCCCCGCCGGACCGCCGGGAGGCCGCCGAATGACCGGCCCCCGTGTCCTGACCATCGTGCTCAACTGGCGCACGCCCGAGATGAGCCTCAAGGCCGCAACCGCCGCGCATCGCGCCATGGCGGGCATCGCGGGCGAGATCGTGATCGTCGACAACGCGTCGGGCGACGGCTCCTTCGAGGCAATGCAGGCGGGGAGTGCCGGAATGGACCGGGTGCGCGTGGTGCAATCGGGCCGCAATGGCGGCTTTGGCGCAGGCATGAATGCAGGGATGCGCGCGGGGCTGTCGGATGGCACCCGCCCCGATTACGTCTATATCCTCAATTCGGACGCCTTTCCCGCCGCCGAGGCCATCGCCGCGCTGCTCGCGCATCTGGAGATCACCCCCGGGGCCGGTCTGGCGGGCAGCCATATCCACGGCCCCGATGGCGCGCCCCATGTCACCACGTTCCGCTTTCCCTCGATCCTCGGAGAGCTGGAAGGGGCCGCGCGCATCGGCCCGCTCTCGCGGCTTCTGCGCCGCCATGCCGTCCCTCTGCCGCTTCCGGAGCAAACGCGGCCCGTCGACTGGCTTGCGGGCGCAAGCCTGATGATCCGGCAGGCGGTGATCGACGAGATTGGCGGTTTCGACGAGACGTTCTTTCTTTATTTCGAGGAAACCGACCTCTGCCTGCGCGCCGCGCGCGCGGGCTGGCGCACTGATTATGTCCACGAAAGCCGGGTCGAGCATCTTGGCTCGGTCTCCACCGGCATGAAGGGCTGGGGCCGTGTGCCCGATTACTGGTTCGCCTCGCGGCGGCATTATTTCGTCAAGAATCATGGCCGTGCCTATCTGGGGGCTGTGACGCTGGCGCATCTTTGCGGCGCGGGCGCGGGCGCGCTCTGGCGGGTGATCCGGCAGAAAGGCGCGCCGCCGCCGCCGCATTTTCTGCGTGACCTGGTGACGGGCGACATGCGCGCGGCGCTGAACATGCAAAAAAGGATCAAGCCATGATGCGGGCGCTTCTGATCGGCAACGAAACGCTGGCGCTGCAATGCGGCAAGGCGTGGCTGGAGGCCGGACACGAGATTGCCGCCGTCGCCACCCGTCATGCGGATGTGGCCGATTGGGCGCGCGCTGCCGGTCTGCGCGTCCTTGCGCCCGGCGCGGGGCTCGCAGACCGGATCGAGGGGCTGGACTTTGACTGGCTCCTCTCCATCGCCAATCTCGATCTGCTGCCCGAACCGGTGCTGGCGCAAGCCACGCGCGGCGCGGTCAATTTCCACGACGGGCCGCTCCCGCGTTATGCCGGTCTCAACGCGCCGGTCTGGGCGATCCTGAACGCAGAGACGCGGCACGGCGTCACCTGGCACCTCATCGAGGGCGGGGTGGATGCGGGGCGGATCGTGGCCGAGCGTGCCGTCGACATCGCCCCGGACGAGACCGCCTTTACCCTTAATGCCAAATGCTATGCAGCGGCGCTCGACAGTTTTCCCGAGGTGGTGGCAGAGCTTGCGCGCGGCGCGCCCGAGGCACGGACGCAGGACCCAAGCGCGCGAAGCTGGTTCGGGCGCGACAAGCGGCCCGAGGGCCTGATCCTCGATGCCGCGCGCCCCGCCGAAGACCTTGCGCGTCTTGTCCGCGCGCTCGATCACGGCGGATATCGCAACCCGCTCAACATGGCGCGGATCGTGATCGGCGGGCGGGTCTTTCTCGTGCCCCGCGCCGAGGTGACAGCCCCCGTCCGGGCAACCGCGCCCGCGCGTCCCGGCACCATCCTTGCGACCGAAGAGCGCGGGCTGACCATCGCCACGGGGGAGGGTGCGCTGCGGCTGACGGGGCTCATGTCGGCGGACGGGCGCGCGCCGATCCTCGCCGGGATCACCCCCGGCATGGCGATCGACCCACCGCATACCGAGGCCGAAGCCGCCCTTGCCCGCCTTGCGCCGCAGGACGGGGCCTGGCGCCGCGCCCTCGCGGCGCTGCGCCCGATCACCCTGCCGCTCGACGGCCCCGAGAGCGCGCGCACCGAGCGTCTTGCCCTCGATCTGGGCCCCGCCGACCCGCTTGACGCAATCGCGGTCTGGGCCAGCCATCTTGGTGGCGGCGAGACCGACCATCTGGCCTATTGCGGCCCCGCCATCCTGGGGGGGCAGGTGCCGGGGCATAGCTGCCCCTGGGTTCCCGTCGCGGCCAGCACGCTTGCCCGGAGCATCACCGACGCCGAGGCGCGCGGGCCATTCGCGCGCGACATCTTCGCACGCGACCCGGGCCTTGACGCCGCGCATCGCCCGCTTCTGGGCCTGCGTCAGGCGGGGGCGGGCCTTGTTCCCGGCACCGCCCTCACGGTGGACCTGACCGGCGCACCCGCGCTGCTCTACGATCCCGCGCGCCTCTCGCCTGGCATGGTCGATCTGCTGGCCAAACGCCTCGAGGCCCATGCGCGCGGCGAGACCGGCCTGCCCGAGGCCGAGCGCCGCCTTGTCACCGAGACATGGAACGCCACCGAAACGCCGACGGACGCGCGCCCGGTCCATCACCGCATCGCCGCGCGCGCGAGTGCGACGCCCGAAGCGACGGCGCTGATTTTCGAGGCCGACCGTCTCAGCCACGCCGCGCTCGACGCGCGCGCCAACCGCATCGCGCATGTGCTGCACCAGATGGGCGTGGCACGGGGCGATCCTGTCGGCCTCTGCCTGCCGCGCTCGGCGGATATGGTGGCGGCCGTGCTGGGTATCTGGAAGGCGGGCGCGGCCTATGTGCCGATGGACCCGGCCTATCCCGCCGACCGGCTTGCGCTCTATCTTGAGGATAGCGGCGCGCGGGTGGTGATCAGCCGCAGCGATACCGGCGCAGCCTTGGGGGGCGTGGCGCGGCTCGATCTTGACACCGACGCGCGGTTGGCAAGCGTCCCCGAAACCGCCCCCGAAGACGCAACCACGCCCGAGGATCTGGCCTATGTGATCTACACCTCCGGCTCGACCGGGCGGCCCAAGGGGGTGATGGTCACGCATGGCAACCTTGCGAATTTCTGCGCGGGCATGGCCGCACGCATCCCGCAGGAGGCAGGCGCGACATGGCTCGCCGTCACCAGCCTCAATTTCGACATCTCGGTTCTGGAGCTGTTTTATACGCTGGCTGAGGGCTACACCCTTGTGCTCAGCGGTGAGGAAAGCCGCGCTCTGGTCTCCTCGGGGCAGTTGGCGACCTCGGACCGGGGCATGGAGTTCAGCCTCTATTACTGGGGCAATGACGACGGCACGGGGCGCGACAAATACAAGACCCTGCTGGAAGGCGCGCAATTCGCCGACACGCACGGGTTCTGCGCGGTCTGGACGCCGGAACGGCATTTCCACGCCTTCGGCGGCCCCTATCCCAACCCTTCCGTCACCGGTGCCGCCGTGGCCGCCGTCACGCAAAACCTGTCGGTGCGCGCCGGAAGCTGCGTGGCCCCGCTCCACCATCCCGCCCGCATCGCCGAGGAATGGGCGGTGATCGATAACCTGACCAACGGGCGCGCGGGGCTGGCGATTGCCAGCGGCTGGCATCCCGACGATTTCATCCTGCGCCCCGAAAACGCGCCGCCCAACAACAAGCCCGCGATGTTTGACGCGATCCGCGATTTGCGCAAGCTGTGGAAGGGCGAGGCGGTGGCCTATCCCCGCGCCGATGGCACGATGCACGCGGTCGTCACGCAACCGCGCCCGGTGTCCAAGGTGCTGCCCGTCTGGGTCACCACGGCGGGCAATCCCGAGACATGGCGCGAGGCCGGCGCGCATGGGGCCCATGTGCTCACCCATCTTCTGGGGCAGTCCATCGCCGAGGTGGGCGACAAGATCACGCTCTACCGCGCGGCGCTGCGCGAGGCGCGGCATGACCCGGCCGATTTCACCGTCACGCTCATGCTGCACACCTATGTCGCCGAGACCCGCGACGAGGCGCGGCGCGTGGCGCGCGAGCCGATGAAGGACTACCTGCGCTCGGCCGCCGGTCTCATCAAGCAATATGCCTGGGCCTTCCCGGCCTTCAAGCGGCCCAAGGGCGTCGACAACGCCTTTCAACTCGATCTCGGCTCACTGAACGAGGACGAGCTTGAAGGCATCCTCGATTTCGCCTTCGAGCGATATTTCGAGGAGTCGGGTCTTTTCGGCACCATCGAGGATTGCGTGGCCCGCGTCGAGGACCTCAAGCGCATCGGCGTCGACGAGGTGGCCTGCCTGATCGACTACGGCATTCCCGCGCGGCAGGTGCTCGACGGGCTGCGCCCGCTGGCGAAGGTTCTGGAGCGCGCCAACCGCGTGGGCGGCATCGCACCTGATGACTTCTCCATCGCCGCACAAATCCTGCGCCACGGCGTCACGCATCTGCAATGCACGCCGTCGATGGCGCGCATGATCGCCATGAATGACGAGGCGCGTCATGCCCTTGGCCGCGTCAAGCACCTGATGCTGGGCGGCGAGGCTCTGCCGGGCGGCCTTGTGCGGGACCTGCAACAGGTGACATCGGCGCAAATCCACAACATGTATGGCCCGACCGAGACAACCATCTGGTCCACCTGCGGCCCGGCCGAGGCGGGCAGCGCCATCGCCGATATCGGCACGCCCATTGCCAATACGCAGGTCTACGTGCTCGACCGGGACATGCAGCCCGTGCCGGTGGGCCAACCCGGAGAGTTGTGGATCGGCGGCGCGGGTGTCACGCGCGGCTATCTGGGCCGCGAGGATCTGACCGCCGAGCGGTTTCGCCCCGATCCGTTCCGCGCAGGCGGGCGCATCTACGGCACAGGGGACCTCGTGCGCTGGCGCGCCGACGGGCGGATCGACTTCGTGGGCCGCGCCGATGCGCAGGTCAAGCTGCGCGGACACCGGATCGAACCCGGAGAGATCGAGGCCGCGATGGAGGCGGTGCCGGGTGTCGAACAGGCCGTGGTGACCCTGCGGGAGGATGTGCCCGGCGATCCGCGCCTTGTCGGTTATCTGCGCGGCACCGCCAGCCCCGAAACGGTGCGCAACGCCCTCGCCGCGCGCCTGCCCGCGCATATGCGCCCCGCGCATCTCGTGCGGCTCGACGCCTTCCCGCTGACCCCCAACCGCAAGGTGGACCGCAAGGCCCTGCCCGCCCCCAAAACCCGCAAAACGGTATCCGCCGCCCGCCCCGAGACGGTGACGCCGGCCAACAGCATCGAACGCGCCATTGCCGCGATCTGGGCGCGGGTGCTCGGCGTGGCGGATATCGGCCCGCAGGACAGCTTTTTTGACCTCGGCGGCCATTCGCTGCTGGCGGTGCAGGCGCATCGAGAGATCCGCGCGGAACTGGGCGTGGAGCGCCTCGGCATCACCGATATTTTCCGTTGCCCGAAGCTTGGCACGCTGGCCGCGCGCGTGGCGGAGTTGCGCGGCGAGGCGCCCGCCCCCACGCCCGCGCCTGCCGCAAACAATCGCGCCGATGCGCGCGCCGAGGCCATGGCGAAACGCCGCGCCATGCGCGCCGCGCGGCAGGGATGAGCCTGCGCGACAGGCTGCGCGCATACCTGCCCGCAGGCGTGGCGCTGGCCGGGGCCGACCCGACCGCGCCCGCCACCGGCCTCCTGCCGCAGGAAGAGGCGGCCGCCGCCCGGATGGTGCCCGCGCGCCTGCGCGAGTTCGCCGCCGGACGCCGCGCCGCCCGCGCCGCCATGACCGCGCTCGGCGTGCCCCCCTCGCCTCTGCCCATGGGCCAAAGCCGCGCGCCGCTCTGGCCCGCCACCCTTACCGGCTCGATCAGCCATGACGCCACCACCTGCCTTGCGCTGGTCGGATGGCGCAGCGATTGGGCCGGCATCGGCCTTGATATCGAACCGGCCATGCCCCTGCCCGCAGATCTCATCGCCACAATCTGCACACCCGACGAGAGCGCCGACCCGGCCACGGCGCGCGCGCTCTTTTGCGCCAAGGAAGCCGCCTACAAGGCCATTTCCGCCCAGATCCGCACCATTCCCGCATTCCACGACATGACCGTGACCCTGCACGCCGACGGCAGTTTTGCCGCCCGCCTCATCCCTCCTTTCCCGCCCTTTCAGGCGGGCGCGCGGATCGACGGCCATCTGCTGAGAACGCCCGCGCACCTGGCCGCGCTTGTTCTCATCCGCGCCGCCTGAACACAGTGTTTCCGCCAAGGCCCCAATAAACTGTGGCGTAAATGAGGCCGACCGCCTAGATTGGGGCGGAATTGGGACATAATTCTGTCAGGGCCGTTTGGGGGCATCCGGCCGACAGGGACAACAGGGCATCGCCCTGCCAACCTCGTCATGCGGCCCCCGGCGGATCGTCCCCCGATGAACGACAGGTGCGCGCCCGATGAGTTCGATCACTTCCGTTTCCGGCATTCTGCGGCTCCTGCGCCGCCGCCTATGGCTCATCCTCGTGGTGACGCTGGTCGGCTGCGTGCTCTCGGTCGCCTTCGCGCTCAGCCGCCCACATGTGTTTCAGGCCACCGCCGTGATCCAGATCGAGACGCCACAGGTGGACCCGAGCACCAGCGCCCAGCTTGTCGCCACCGATGCACGGCTGCGCCTGCAATTGATCGAACAGCGGCTGATGGCACGCGACCATGTCATCGCCATGATCGAGAAACACGGGCTTTTCGCCAACAATCCCGATTGGCCGCTGGATGAAAAGGTGTTCCGCCTGCGCTCCTCCGCGCGGATCGAGCCGATCACGGTCGGTGTGCCCGGCTATGCCCCGCAGGCCGCGACCCCCTCGGGGCTTCGGGTGACCGTGGCGCTCGACAATCCCGACAAGGCCGCCGCCGTGGCCAATGATTTCGTCGCCGCCGTCCTCGCCCAGAATCGCGAGCGCCGCCTTGCCAGCGTGCGCGAGACGCTGAGTTTCTTCACCACGGAGGAGGCGCGCGTGAATTCCGACATCGCCGCGCTCGAGGCCCGCATCGTCGAGTTCAAGCGCGCCAATGCCGAGGCGTTGCCCGAGGCCATCGCGTCGCAGCGTCTCGAGCTTGCCAGCCTGCGCGAGACGCTGCTTTCCATCCAGCGCGAGATCGTGACGCTGGAGACCCAGATCAGCCGCCAGCGGCAGGAGGTCTTTGCCCGTCAGGTGGAGCAATTGAGCGAACAGCGCGACCTCGTGACCGCCCGCATGACCGAGATCGAACAGGCGATAGCCGCCGCCCCCCGCGTCGAGCGCGAACTAGGCGCGCTCGACCGCGACCTGACCCAGCTTCAGGACCAGCTTGGCACCATCACCCGCGCGCGGGTCGAGGCGGAAATGGCCAGCGTTCTGGAAAACCGCCAGCAGCAGGAACGGTTCGAAGTTCTGGAAACGGCGGTACCGCCGGTCACACCTATCTCGGCCAGTCGCAAAAAGCTCGCGGCGGCGGGCGGCGTGGCCAGCCTTCTTCTGGCTGTTGGTCTGGCGCTGGCGCTGGAAATCCTCAATCCGAAGCTGCGCACCGCCACGCAGATGCAGG
The DNA here is from genome assembly GCF_053628555.1 of Roseovarius sp. MBR-79. Classification (NCBI taxonomy): domain Bacteria; kingdom Pseudomonadati; phylum Pseudomonadota; class Alphaproteobacteria; order Rhodobacterales; family Roseobacteraceae; genus Roseovarius; species Roseovarius sp. MBR-79. The sequence goes on from NZ_JBRJGP010000003.1 coordinate 255,434, forward strand.
ACGAACTTGACATCATCCCGGTCGTGACCATCCCCGTGGTGCGCCTGCGCCACGAACGCCGCGCCCGCGCCCTGCGCATCGCGGCCACGGTGATCGCCGCACTTCTGGTGCTGCCACTCCTTGTGCGGCTGGTGCAAGACCGCCTGCCCGCGCTACGTCTGCCTGCGACGAACTGAACGGCTCAATACTCGTAACGCGTAATATCCTCGCCCTCGGCGCGGTTCATGACCACGCCCAGAAGCGGCGTGTCGCTGCCCAGCCGCTCCTTCAGATCACGCACCTCCTGCGCTGTCGTGCGCCCGCCCGCCACCACGATCAGGACCCCGTCGAATTGCGGACGCAAGGCCAGCACATCGTCGTGATAGAGCGCGGGCGGCAGATCGAAAATCACCACATCGGGATCAAACCGTGCCGCCAGCACTGCCAGAGCCGCGGCAGCGGCGGGCGATTGCAGCATCTCTGCGGCATAGCTTTCCGCCCGGTCGTTGAGGCCGAGCGCCAGCCCCGCGCCGATATTGAGATCATTGGGCGCGGGTCGCACAAGGTGATCCTCGGGCGCAATCTCGCCGCTCAGGAAGCGGCCCATCGTGCCCGGCTCCTTCACGCCGAAGAGCTTGGCCAGCGACGGGCGGCGCAAATCGGTATCCATCAGCACGGTGCGCAGCCCCGCCTTGCGCGACAGGCTGATCGCCAGATTGGCCGCGACAAAGCTCTTGCCACAGCCCGACGTGGCCGAGGTGATCGCCACCCGGTGCCAGCCCTCGCGCTTCAGGACCGCCACCAGCTTGGTGCGCAGCACGTCAAAGGCGACATGCGCAGGCTCGTCCCGAGTCGCCGAAATGAGCCGGTTGCGTGCAAGATGACGGGCATCGAGCGGCACAGGCCGAAGCGCCGCCCAGGCGGCCGCGACATGCGCGCCCGCATCGGGGGGCGCTTCGACCTCCCCTGCCGCTGATCGCAAAGGCTCAGGCTCAGGCTCAGGCTCAGGCTCAGGCTCAGGCTCAGGCTCAGGCTCAGGCTCAGGCTCAGGCTCAGGCAGCCTCACAGGATCGCCCCTGCGCGCAAGCACTTTTTCCAGCGCAGCCTCCGGCTCCGTCTCATCAGGTGCCGTCGCCTCTGCTTCCAGACGCGCAGCGCGGCGGCGCATATACGCCTCGTGACGCGACAGGGTCGCGTCCTCCGTCTCTGCCTCCGGGGCCTGCCTCATTGCCGGGTCTCCTGCCATCGGGCTCAGATATGCCCCGCAATTCCGGCAACAATGCGACAGAAACGCAGGGATTGTGGGCCGTTCAAAATCCGAACAGCCCAGCCTCATCGACCGCCTGCCGCAGGAAAGCCTCTCGTTCTGCCACCGGGGCCCACCCCAGGAGCGCCTTTGGCGCGGCAGTGTCGAAGCGCGCGTAATGCCCCCGGGAACGCCAGTCCGCCAGCGAGGCGCGCACCACGTCGGGTCGCTTCAACGCATATGTCTTGAGCGCCGCCTTCACCGCATCCGCCGCCCACATCGCCGTGAGGTTCCCCGAACTCACCCGGAGCCGCGCGCCAAGCCGCGCGTGGATCGCGTTGAAATAGGCCCGCGCCGAAATCTGCACATCGCCCACGAGGTTGAACGACTGTCCCTCCGCCGCGCGCGCCTCGCCCATGCGGATCAGCGCCTCCGACACATCCCCGATCAGCACGAAGGGCAGCGGGTTGTCCCCCGCCCCCCAGAGCCGCACCGCGCCGGACCCGTGCCAGCGCCCGATCCCCCAATGCTGCAACGGCCCGCCATTGCCCACCACGATGCCGGGCCGCGCGATGGTCAGCGGCAGGCCATGCTCGCGCCGCATCTCCCAGAGCCGCCGCTCGCATTCTGCCTTGGACCGGGCATAGAGGTTGCGGTCGCTCATATCCTGCGCAAAGGGCGTGGATTCGGTAATCACCGTCGCGGGGTTCGACATGTCATAAGACGCAATCGTGCCGGTATAAACAAGCCGCCCCACCCCCGCCGCCAGCGCCGCCCGTGCGATCCGGTCCGAGACGCCGACATCGTTTTCCAGACAGTCGGCCCAAGAGGTGCCAAGCGCGCGCGCGAGGTTATAGACCGCGCGGGTCCCCTCCATCGCGCGGGCCAGCCCCGCCTCGTCGCGCAAGGAAACGGCGCAGGTCTCCACGGTCTCGGGCAGATCGTCGAAGGGCCCGTGCGCGCCCCGCGACAGCACCCGCACATCCTCGCCCCGCGCGACCAGCGCGCGCGTGAGGTCCCGCCCCAGAAACCCGGTGCCGCCGATCACCAGCGCGGTCGGTTTCGGTTTGCGGCGCGGTTTGGGGCGCTGCACGGTCTCGCGCCCCTGATCGGGCATCAGCGCAATCGCCGCGTCGATCGCCCGCATCACCCCCTCCGCCGCCGTGCCGTCAAAGCGCGGATCAAGCGGTTTGCCCTCGCGGATCGCGCCATAGAACGCCTCAAATAGGCCCATGAAGCCAAGCGCATAGGGCGATTTACGGTTCAGCGATGCGACCTGCCGCGCGGCATTGGCCACCCCCTCGCGCAGATGCGCCCACGCCCCGCCCGTCTCGCGCAGGAACGGGTTGAGCACCAGATCGGCGGTGTTCTCGCGGGTCACGGTCAACACATCGGCGGCATAATCGAGCCGCGCAAGGCCGGACGAGCCGCGCAGGGTGAGCGAACGGTCGTCAATGCTCTCCACGAGTTGCAGGTTGAGCGCCAGATCGACGCCCCCCGCCTCGGCCGTGATCCGCCAGCTTTGCGGGCGCGTGCCCGCACCGGGCAGTTGCACGGGTTTCGACAGGTGCAGCCCCGTCACCGTCACAGGGCCGAAAAGATCATGCGCGAAGGCAAAAAGATGCGGTCCCAACTCGCGCAACAGGTTCCCCGGCTCGCGCAGCATCCACAGGCCATAGGGGCCAGAGCGCAGCGGCGCGAGCGGCAGCGCCCAAGTGATCTCGGCGCTCGACACCCGGCCCAGTTCCCCTGCCGCGACCAGCGACTTGAGGCGCTGATAGGCAGGCAGCCCGAGGAAATTATGCCCGGCGGCAAAGTGCCGCCCGGCGGCGCGCGCCGCCTCGGCCACACAGGCCGCCTCCTCGCCCGAGAGTGCGACCGGCTTTTCCACCAGCACATGCAGCCCCGCCGCCAGACATTTGCGCGCCAAGGCGGCATGGCTGTCGGGCGGCGTGAGGATATGCACCGCCTCGACCGCGCCGCTTGCGATCATCTCGTCCAGCGACGTGAACGCCCGCGCCCCATGCGCGCCCGCCAGACCCTCCGCCGCAGACGCAGACAGGTCACAGACCGCCGCCAGCCGCGCCCCATGCGTGAGCTTGAGCGCATCCGCGTGCCAGCCCGCGATATAGCCCGCTCCAATCAAACCAACATCAATCACTTTTTCCGTCCTTCAAATCGCTCACTTGTATTCGATGATCTGCATTGCCACCCCCTGCCATTTTCGGAGCTTGTAGGTCAGCATACCGATCAGGTTGGGAAATTTCGAAAGGCTGAGGAACATCGCCTGATGCAGCGCCGCGCGCGTGCCCATCCCGCCCTCTCGCAGCCCCTGCGCCGTCTTGGCATAGGACAGCGCATAGACCGCCAGCACAGCCGCCAAGAGCGGCCACCAGAAGAGCCCGCCAAGCGCCAGCACCGGCAGCGCCAGGCCATAGGCCCAGACCCGCGCCCGCTCGCGCGCGAAATAGCCCGGATGCATATCACCCACCTGCGCGAATCCATGCCCCGAGCGGACCGCGCGCCGCCACCATTGCCCGAACCGCGTCATCGCGGCATCGTGGCGCGTCATCGGCAGGGGCAGACGGATGAGCCGCCACCCCGCCTTGCACAGCCGCTGGCAGAATTCTTCATCCTCCGAGGCGATGATCTGCCCGTCAAAGCCGCCCACCGCGCGATAGGCCGCGACCCGCAGCAGCATGTCACCGCCACAGGCCGGGATCTCGCCCGCCGGGCGGTGCCATTCGTGGTCGCACAGCGCGTTGTAGACCGACGCCTCAGGATAAATCTCCGACCGCCAGCCGGTGACAAGGCCAAGGCTTCTATCGGCTGCGAGCGCGGCCACCGCCGCCTCGATCCAGCCCGGCTCGACGATGCAATCGCCGTCGATGAAATGCACCGCCTCGGGCAGGTCCGCGCCCAGCGCCTCAAACCCCGCATTGCGCGCCCGCGCCGCCGTGAAGGGTGTCGCGCGGTCCAGTTCCACCACCTCTGCCCCCGCGGCGCGCGCCGCCGCCACGCTGCCATCGCTCGATCCGCTATCGACATAAACCAACCGCAGCCCCTGGCCCTTGAGCGAGTCCAGACAGGCCAGAAGCCGTGCGCCCTCATTGCGCCCGATAATGACCACCGCCACATTCATGGCCTGCCCTCCGGGCGCACCGTCGCGGGCGGGGTGCCGCGCGAATAGCCGTTGAGCAGCTGCGCCAGCCACGCCGCCTCGCGCGCGCTGTCAAATTCCGCCACCACCCGCGCGCGCCCTGCCGCGCCCATGCCCGCGCGCAACGTGCCGTCGCCCAGAACCTCCGCCAGCGCCGCGCGCAAGGCGCGCACATCCCCCGGTGCCACCAACCGCCCGCTCACCCCGTCCTCGACCAGTTCCGCCACGCCTGCGATGCGCGTCGCCACCACCGGCACGCGGGCAGCGAGCGCCTCCATCAGCACCACCGGCAACCCCTCGGCAAAGCTTGGCAGCACCAGCGCGGTGGCCTCCCGCAAGAGCGCCGCCACCTCGTCTTGCGACTTGTAGCCGACGAAATCGACATGGCCGCGCAAGACCTCGGCCCGCGCCTCGAGCGCCGCGCGCTCCGGCCCGTCGCCCACCAGCGTCAGCCGCAGGCCGGGGTGATCGGCGATCAGGCCCTGCATGGCCTCCAGCAGCACCGGCACGCCTTTCACCGCCGCCAGCCGCCCGACAAAGACCAGATGCGCGGGCCCCCCGCCGCGCGCCCCGTCGTAAAGCGCCGGGTCCACCCCGCAATGCACGATATGCAGCTTGTCCCAATGCGCAGGGTCTGAGAACACCATTGCCTGCGAGCGGGCGAAATGGCTGATGCAGGCGACAAAGCGCGCCCGCGCGATCTTTTCATCCAGCCGCCAGTGATGCGGCTCGTAGAAAATATCCGGCCCGTGCAGGGTGAAACTGTAGGGGATGCCCGACATTTCCGAGGCCAGCATCGCCACCGTGCCGCTCGACTTGGCGATATGGTTGTGGATATGGGTGACGCCGCGCGCGCGCAGATGATGCGCCAGCGCGGTGGCCTCGGCCAGATAGACCATCTGATAGGCCAGCGCCCGCAGCCCGCCGGGACTTGTCCGCCACGCCAGCCGCAGCGCGGCAAACCAGCGACCGGGCCGCCGCCACGCGGCCAACAGCGCCGGTATCAGGCGCAGCGACAGCGTCGCCTCCAGCACGTGAAACGTGCGCGCGGCCTCTGCGCGCTGCTCGGGGCCGGTGTGATGCTCCGCCCCCGTGCGCCGCACCGAACAGGTCTCGACCGTCAGGCCCAGCGCCCGCAGCCCCGCCACCTCGCGCTGAATGAAGGTGTCGGTGGCGCGGGGATATTCGCCGGTCAGATAGGCGATGCGCAGGCTCATGTCGCCCCCTCCCGCGCGCGCCGCAGCGCGGTGTCGAAATCCTCCTGCGGCGCCCAACCGAGCGCCGCCTCCGCCGCCGCGATGTCATAGGCCACGGGTGCCATCCGAGCGCGCAGCACGGCAGGCCGCAACAGCCCCGGCACCCGGTCCCCCAAGGGCGAGAGCAGCCACGCCAGCGGCATCATGAGCCGCCAGTTGAATGGCACCACATGCCGTGGCCAGCCGCCCGCGCGCAGCGCCGCGATGAACCGCGCCCGCGTCGGCCGGTCGGCCCCGAGGATATTGAGCGCGCGCCCCTCTCCCGGCATCTCGGCGGCCAGAACGAAGGCCCGCACGCAATCGTCACGCGAGACAAGCGGCACCTCGCCGCGTCGCTCCATCCGCAGCAGAACCCCGCCGATCACCGGCCCCAGATGCGCGTTCCACACCCGTCCCGGCCCGATGATGGCACCGGGCCGCAGGGTCGTGTGCCGCAACCCGCTCTCGCGCAGCATTGCCTCCTGCGCGATCTTGGCGCGCGCATAGGCATCGCGCCGAGAGGGCCGCGCCTCCAGCGGCGTGGCCTCGGTCACGATCCCGCCCGCATCCGCGTCATAGACGGCGATGGAGCTTGCCAGCACGACGCGCGGCGGCAGCGCCATCGCCTGCAAACCCGCGATCAGCCGTGCCGTGCCGCCCAGCGTATCGCGCGCCTGCACCTCCACGTCGCCCGAGAGCGATCCGGCGAGATGGATCACGCACTCGGCCCCCTCCAGCACCGCAGAAGGATCGTCGCGCGCAAGATCCAGATCAGCGCGGGTGAGCGCGCGCACCTCGTGCCCCCGCGCCGCCGCCGCGCGCGCCACCGCCCGGCCGAGAAACCCGCCCGCGCCCGTGATGATCAGCCTCAGGCCCATGGCGCAGGCTCCATCGCCGCGCAGCGCGTGACCATCTCGCGCGCGCCGGTGCCCTCGTGAATCGCCAGCACCACCTCGGTCAGGTGCAGCGCCATGGCATTCGTCAACCGACAGGACCGCCCCTCGGCCTGCGCCGCCAGCATCTCGATGGGTCCGAGCGCGAAATTCATCGCCGCCGCGCCCCAGCGCCCGACCTTGGGATGGCTCGGCCCGCGCGCGCGCAGCCGACGCCCCAACGGGGCCTCCATCAGCCGCCGCCGCAGCGTGAACCGCCGGTGGAAGCGCACCGCCGCGCCATTGTCCCAGACCTCGCGCAGCGCCAGCACACCCTTGTCGCCGATCATCCGCAACCGGTGGTCGTGCGGCGCGACGATCGAGCAGGTGAGCCGCGCCACCTCGCCCCCCTCGAAGATCAGCACCGCGACCGAGACATCCGGCGCGCCCGCACCCGTCTCCGGCACCACCTGCGCCGAGGCCGCCACCACCCGCGTGACCGGCCCGAAGATCGCGATGAGCCAGGCCACAACATAGCCTGCATGTTCCAGCGTGCAGCCCACGGCGAATTCGTCACCTGCGGGCCAGGGCGCGCCGCTCTCGCTCTGCCAGAGCCGGTAGGGTGCCTGCGGGATATAGCCGTCATCCATCTCGGCATGGATGAGCCGCACGCGGCCCGCCACACCGCGCCGCACCGCCGCCAGCATCACCTGTGCCGCCTCGCCCAGAACCGAGGCCGGGGCCGACAGATGCCAAAGGCCGCGCGCTTCGGCCAGATCGTGCAGCGCCTGCGCCTGCTCCAGATCGAGTGTCATCGGCTTTTCACACCAGACATGGTGGCCGGCCGCCAGAACGGCACGGCTGACCTCTGCGTGCGAGGCCGGGTTGGTGAGGTTGAGCACCACATCGCCGGGTCTCAACCGGTCAAGCAGCGCCGCGAGCGAGGCCACGCCCTCGACCCCCCAATGTGCCACGAATGCCGCCTGTCGGGCGGCGTCGCGGTCATGCACGCCCACCACCGCAACATCGGGATAAAGCCGCAGCGACCGCATGTAGAGATCGGCCACGAAGCCACAGCCGACAAGCGCCACGCGCCCGGCCACATCCTGCCCGCCTGATCCCGATCTGCCTGCCATCACACGCCCATTCACCATGCCAACATGGCGAGAATCCGACAATATTTCCGCAAAGCCAAGCCATTGCGCGGAAATCCCGAAATCTCCCCGGTTTCGCCCTCTGGCCAACGCGATCCCGCGCGCCTTATACCACCTGTGGCAAAGGAGCACCGCGTGGAATTCCGCATCAAGGACCAGACCCTGCGCATCGCCCCGCGCGACCGCGCCGCCCTTCTGTCAGAGGTGGCGCGCCGGTTCGCTGCGGGTGAGGGGTTTGCGCTCGCCACGCTCAACCTCGACCACCTTGTGAAGCTGCGCGCCGATCCTGCGTTTCTCGACGCCTATGCGCGCCATGACCTGATCGTGGCCGATGGCAACCCGGTGGTGTGGCTCTCGCGGCTCGCGCGCCGTCCGGTCGGGCTTGTGCCCGGTGCCGATATGGTTGCGCCGCTTGCGCGCCTGGCCACCGAGGCGGGCCACACCGTTGCGCTTGTCGGCAGCACCGAGGCGGCCCTGCAAGGGGCCGAAGAGGGGTTGCGCGCCGAAGTGCCCGGGCTGCGTGTTGCCGCCCGCATCGCGCCGCCCATGGGGTTTGATCCCGCGGGGCCGCAGGGCGCGGCGGTGATCACGGCGCTGCGGCAATCCGGCGCGCGGCTCTGCCTGCTGGCGCTTGGCGCACCGAAGCAAGAGATTTTCGCCGCCCGCACCCGTGCCGCCCTGCCACAGATTGGCCTTGCCGGGATCGGGGCCGGTCTGGACTTTCTCGCCGGGACACAGCACCGCGCGCCGCGCCTTGTGCGCCGCCTCGCGCTTGAATGGTTGTGGCGGATGCTCTCGCAGCCGCGTCGCCTCGGGCCGCGCTACGCGCGCTGCGCGGCGTTGCTGCCCGGCCTCGCGCTTGACGCGCTGCGCCTCAGGGCACGCTCCTGAGCCCTCAACCGAACACCGCCGGCAAGGGCGCGCGCGCCAGCACCGCATCATAGACCGCGCGCACCTGCCGCGCCTTCGCCTCCCATGTCGCCTGCGCCCTCACCCAATCACGGCCCGCCCAACCCATGGCGGCCAGCCCCGCGCGGTTCTGCGCCGCACGCTCGAACGCACCGGCAAACCCGGCAACAATCGAGGCCCGCGTGCCAAGCGGCACCTTCATGCCGCGCCCCTCGGCCACCAATTCGCCCGGTCCGGCATAATCGACGATGAGCGGCGGCACGCCCAGCGCCATCGCCTCCAGCACCACGCCACCACCGAACTCGCGCACCGACGGAAAGGCAAAGAGATGACAGGAGGCGAGCACATCCTGCACAACCTCATGCGCCAGCCAGCCGTGAAACCTGACCCGGTCCGCCACACCAAGGCCCGCCGCCTGCGCGCGCAGATCGCCCATCATCGGCCCGTCGCCCACGATGTCGAGCACCAGCCGCCCGTCGCGCAGCATGGGCGCCGCCGCCTCGATCAGCATGTCCGGCCCCTTGTAGGGCACCAGCCGCCCGACGAACGCGGCGCGCAGCGGGCCGCCCTCGGCATGGGCCGCCAGCTGCGAAAACCGCATCGGATCAATGGCGTTTTCCGGCAGATAGACCGCCTTGGCCTGTGCCCATTTCGGCAACTCTCCCAGCGTGTGCCGAGAGCCTGCGAGGATTGCGGTGGCGTGGCGCAGGGTCGATGCGCGCCCCGGCAGCGCCTTGTAGGCGCCGCGCAGATAGCTCAGATATTCCCGCTCGCGCCGCCGCTCGGCGTCAAATGCCTTGGGCCATGGCACCCCGCCATTGAGCGGCCCAAGGACGAATGGCACCCCCGCCCCCGCACAGCGCCCCGCCAGCGATGAGGAGATCGTCGGGCTAAGCGGCGTGATCCGGTGCACGATATCCCATGCCCCGGCGCGGATCTCGGCCCCGAAGCGCCGCCAGACCAGATGCTCGAACCACGGATAGCTCAGCGCGCTAAGCGCCTGCACCATGGTCCAGCCCTTGCCCTCGCCCATGCGCAAGCGCTCGCTGAGCGCCCAGACCGGCCGCGCCAGTGCCTCGGACTCGATGGCGGTGAAATCCTGCCCCTCCGTCAGCCCTGCGCGCAAAAACGCATCCCGGTTGCGCACCTGCGTGACGATATGCACATCCGCCACCGCGCGCAGCGCCGTCGCCAGCGACCAGCCGACCAGCGGCACCGAGACCCATTCGGGATTGGCCGCCTCGGCAAGGACCAGAACACGGGGGTAGGGCATGTCCGGCCTCACATCAGCGGCTTCCAGCCCAGCGGGCGGCGCTGCACCGGCCCCGCCACCTGGCGCACCTGTTCGCCAAGCCCCAGCACCGCCCCGGCCAGAAGCCATGTCAGCGGCATCAGCGTTGCGTTGGGGATCAACTCGATCAGGTTGATCGCCAGCAACAGCGCGACCGGCCCCACCAGCGGCCCCGCGCCCAAACTTGCCAGCCCGGCCCCCCGCGCCCAGAGCAGCAGCACCGGCAGCGCGATCAGACCGAACTCGGCCAGATAGCCCACCCAGCCGAAAATCCCGATCAGGATGATCCAGCGCCCGTCCGACACGGTCATGATCGCCCCGCTGACGGGGTCGAAAATCTGGTTGCGCCCCCAGCTTCCCCAGCCGAACACGGGCTTTTCCTGCGCGCGCGCCATCAGGATATCCTCGTTGTCGAACCGGAATTGCAGCGACGCCGCCCGATCCGGGTCAATCCCCGCCGCCTTTTCAAGCAGCCAGTCCACCGGCACATGGCCCGCCCCCTTCAGCACCGGATAGGAAATCGCCACGACCATCATGATCCCCGCGATCCGCACCTGTAGCCGCGTCGGCAGAAACAGTGCCAGCGGCGCCAGATATAGCCCGAACAGCAGTGATCCGAGCGACTTGGCCAGCACCAGCACGACCCCCAGGTAGAGCGCCGCCACCAGCCAAAGAACGCGCTGCCGCCCATCGGCCTTGCGCGCCAGCGCCAGCGCGCAGGTGATCGCCATGACGGTAAAGAACGCCGCCCACAGCCCGTGATACAGGAACACGATGGGCCGGAACCCGCCTTGCCGGATCATCTGGTCGAACATGTGCTGGAAATACCCGTAGACCCATATGTTGAGCTGCGGCGACAGCCGCACCTCGACCAGCATCGGCACCGAGTAGATCAGCCCCCCGACGGCAATCGCCAGCACCAGTTCGCGCAGGCCCCGCGCCGTGGCCAGATGCGCGCGCGCCAGAAGAAACGGCATGAGCAGGATGAATTGCAGCAGGACGAGCGCCACCATATCCTTGATCCCCAGCCCCGGCAGGCCGATGCGTCCGAAAAACACCTCCTCGGTATTGGTCGCCACGGTTGCGATGGGACTCAGGACAAACAGCGCCACCAGCGCCCGCGCCAGAACCCCCTCCGGCAGAAGCGGACGGCGCACGCGCTCTTTGCCGCAATGATAGAGGCAGATCAGAAAGGTCGCCACGCTTGGCAGCGACTCCTTGGACAGCGGCGGCATCATCGGGAAATCGAACGCCGCAGGCGGCGGCGGCAGGAACAGGAACGCCCCCAGCAGCGACCACACCAGCGCACGTTCCAACGGCCAGCGACGGAACATCACCAGCGTCACCAGCGGCCAGAGCGCCAGCATCAGATATGCGAACCCGTTGGGCATGATGCGCCGGGCACCTCGTTTCTCTTGCCGTGCGGACCGGGATCACCCGTCCCACAGGCCAAGCGTGCCTCAGTTCTTACGCAGCAAGAGGGCAGCATTCCAACGATTTCAGGGCAAGCCGCGCGATCGTGCTCAGCAGCCGGTGCCGCACAGCACCACCCGCACCGTGCGCAGCATCACCATCAGATCGGTTCCAAGCGACAGGTCGCGGAAGTATTGCGCGTCAAACCTCGCCCGGTCGGCAAAGCTGCTTTCGTTACGCACCGAGGTCTGCCAGAACCCGGTTATACCGGGGCGCAGCGCGTAATAGGCCGTGCCGGGATAGATGGCTTGCTGGTCAGGCATCATCGGGCGTGGACCCACCATCGACATCTCGCCCCTCAGCACGTTCCACAACTGGGGCAACTCGTCGATCGAGGTTTTCCGGATGATCCGCCCCACCCGCGTGATCCGGGGATCATCGCGCAGCTTCTGGTTTTCGTCCCATTCGCGGCGGCGCTCCGGGTTCGCATCGAGATAGGCCCCAAGGCGCGCATCGGCATCCGCCACCATGCTGCGCAACTTCCACATGCGGAAGAGCCGCCCGCTACGCCCGACGCGCGGCTGGGTGTAGAAGGGTGATTTCCCGTCGAGCATGATCAGCGGGCAAAATACCCCCACAATCACAAGTGCGACCGGCGCAAGCAGGAGGACAATGGCGATATCGAACACCCGCTTGACCACACGGTCATAAACACCATCACTTTTTTGCCGAACAGGGCCGTTTTGAATAAAATGCGAAAGATCAACGCGGTTCGAGCCCGCAGTATCCACGACCGACATGGCAGCAACTCCCCAGCAGAAACCAGCACTCTCGTGACTTCTGACACCATAAATGACGCCTCGCCGACCCCCCGGCGAAACAAGACCTTTCGTGGATCGAAATGAGGCAAGACCGTGTCGGACGACCCCGACGAATTACACACGCATTCCGAACCCCAGCCGCATATGGCATCACCCGGCTCGCCGCTTCGGCCTTCCAGTAACGTCATGCCCCCACATGCCAGTCACAGGAATTTATCCAAGAACCAAGTAGACTTAGGCAATATGCCCCCGCCATTTTTCGCGGTCAAGACTCTGAGAAAAATACAACTTTTACGATATCTGCCATCGTGAAAAATATAACTCCCCCGAGTTTCCCTGCCATGACTTTGCCATTTTGACTGGCGTGCCTGCCCAAACGATCAGCCCAAAAACGGCCACATTGTTGCCTGGTTTCGATCTTCGATCGCTTCCATCTCCACACCAGTTTTCCCGCCCGGACCGACAAACTGTTTCCGATTTTCGGTCAGCGCTGATATATGTATTCGACTGTTTCCTGAGAACGGAGAATGCGGCAGTAAAACTCCCCATTACGCAGCGTTACGTCCGCATTTCGCTCCAAAAGGGACGGGTGCGGCACGGGCGTGGGGCGGCGGATGACCGCGACCCGGGATCGTCACATTTTCGACAATTTTAAGCCGAGTGCCAAAAGCCGCCGTCGCGCGACAGAACGCCCCCGCGCCCCGGAAGTGGCGCGAATCACTCGCGTGCAGGCACGAAAAAGCCGCCCGGCAGGGACCGGGCGGCGCGTCTCTCTGGGCCGCAGGTATCAGGCGCGCACAAGCGCCTCATAGGCCTGAGAGACCTCGCGGGTCATGGCGCCCACCTCGAAAGTGTAATCGCCGATCTGCCCCACTGGCGTCACCTCGGCGGCAGAGCCGGTCAACCAGCACTGCTCGAAACCTTCCAGTTCCTCGGGCATGATATGGCGCTCATGCACCTTGATCTGACGATCCTTCAACATTCCGATCACCGTCTGCCGCGTCAGCCCGTTGAGGATCGCATCCGTCAGCGGCGTGTGCACCTCGCCATCCTTGACGAAGAAGATATTGGCCCCCGTCGCCTCGGCCACGTAACCACGATAATCGAGGAACATGGCGTCCGAGCAGCCCTTGGCCTCGGCGGCGTGCTTGGACATGGTGCAGATCATGTAGAGACCGGCCGCCTTGGCCGCCACCGGGATCGTCTCGGGGCTCGGGCGCTTCCACTTGGCGATGTCGAGCTTGGCACCCTTCATTTTGGCGTCGCCGTAGTAATTCCCCCATTCCCATGCCGTCACCGCCATGCGGATCGGGTTGCGCGCGGCGGCCACCCCCATATCCTCGCCCGCGCCGCGAAACGCCACCACGCGAACATAGGCGTTGCTGAACCCGTTGGCCTCCAGAACCGCGCGCTTGGCCGCTTCGATCTCGTCCACCGTGTAGGGGATCGGCATATCCATCAGCTCGCCCGATTTCAGCAAGCGTTCGGAATGGGCGCGGCTTTTGAACACCTTGCCATCATAGCAGCGCTCGCCTTCGAAGACCGAGCTTGCATAATGCAGCGCGTGGGTCAGGATATGCACGTTGGCATCCCGCCAGTCGATGAGTTTGCCATCCATCCAGATCTTGCCGTCGCGGTCGTCGTAACTTGCCATGATCCCATCCTCACGGGTTAAATTTTTCATTTATTGCGTGAATTATGGCCATAACGGACATTAAATTACGCAGTTTCTGAAAGTTGCTACCGATTCGATCTTGGAATGTCAATAAAGCTGACTTAATATCAGGCTGTAACAGGTGAATTGTGAACGGAGCAGTGCCATGGCCGAGATACAGGGCGGCGAAAACCTCTTGTTTCTCACCGATGAGCAATTGCGTCAGGGCATCGAAGCGATGTTCTTTGCCTATCGCGGCTTTACCGCCGATCCGGACCGCATCCTTGCCACCATGGCCTATGGCCGCGCCCATCACCGCGCGCTCCACTTCATCGCCCGCAATCCCGGCACCACCGTGAACAACCTCCTCACCATTCTCGGCGTGACCAAACAATCGCTGAACCGCGTGCTGCGCACCCTGATCGAGGATGGTCTGGTCGAAAGCCGGGTTGGCGCGAACGATCGGCGCGAACGGCACCTGACTTTGACCGAGGCGGGCCTGGCACTGGAACGCAAGCTGTCGGATGCCCAGCGCGCGCGCATGCGTGCCGCCTATCGCGCCGCCGGTCCGCAGGCGGTCGCGGGCTTTCGGCAGGTGCTCGAAGCAATGATGGACCCCGACATGCGCCGCCGCTACCATGCCATCAGGGAGTCCGACACATGAGCGAACCTGCGCCGCATCTTCTGATCGTCGATGATGACGAACGCATCCGGGACCTGCTTCGCAAGTTCCTCATGCGGCACGGCTTTCTTGTCTCCGTGGCCCGCGATGCGGGCCATGCGCGGCGTGTGCTCGCGGGGCTTGATTTCGACCTCATCGTGCTCGACGTGATGATGCCCGGAGAGAGCGGCGTCGATCTGACCCGCACCCTGCGCGAGAGCCGCACCACCCCCATTCTGCTGCTCACCGCCAAGGGCGAGGCTGCCGACCGCATCGAGGGGCTGGAGGCGGGGGCCGATGATTATCTCCCGAAACCGTTCGAGCCGCGCGAACTCTTGCTGCGGATCAACGCCATCCTGCGCCGAATGCCCGAGCCGGAACCCGAGGAAATCCAGCCCCGCGCCCTGCGCATGGGCCCCGTTCGCTACGATATCGAGCGTGCCGAGCTGACGCGCGGCGGTGCGCCGGTCAAGCTCACGGCGACCGAGGTGCAGCTCATGCGCATCTTCGCGGACAATCCGCGCCAGGCGATCAGCCGCGCCCGCCTTGTCGAGGAGTTGGGCCGCGATAACGGGCAGGCGCAGGAACGCGCCGTCGATGTGCAGATCACCCGGTTGCGCCGCAAGATCGAGACCGACCCGAAACAGCCGCGCTACCTGCAAACCGTGCGCGGCGAGGGCTATATGCTCGCGCCCGACTGAGGCGACACATTCAGACACGCATATGTGAAGGTCGGGAACGGGTTTCCCGTTGCAATCACATCTCCGGAACGGTTTTCTGCATTTGCCCGATCTGGGCGGACAGCGTTTTCAGGGAGTGATCCAACATGCCATTCAACAGGTTTCTCGGTGCCGCCGGCCTCATGCTCATCAGCAGTGCCGCGCTCGCCGCCCCCGTCTCCGTCACCACCGTTCTCGACCCGCAGGAGCAGATGCGTTTCGAGATGGGCGACGGCACGCCGCATTTCGTCCTCGCCGTGCGCCGTGAGGGCGTCTCCGAGGGTGAGGGTGCGCTTGCCGGGGCAAAGGTCACCGAATTCGGCTGGCACGACATTCAGCCCCCCATGGGCGGCGACCCGCGCGGCTATCTGCGCTTCGAGGCGGAAAACGGCGATGTGGCCATCGTCAAGTTCACCGTGCGCGCCGTGTTCATGAAGGGTGCGGACAAGCCCGAACTGCACGATGACGGGTTCTGGGAACTTGTGAACGGCACCGGCCAGTTCGAAGGCAAGCGCGGCGTCGGCGTGATCAAGATCGAACCTGCGGAAGGGCCCAAGCGCCTGTTCACGCTCACCGGCGAGATCGGCGACAAACCCTGATCCGTCTGCGCCGCCAACAAGAAAGCCCCCGGCACGAGCGGCCGGGGGCTTTTTCATTGCTGGCAGGTGTCAGACAAAGTCGAAGCTGTCTGCCCCGATTTCAGCGGCGGTCAGGCCCACAAGGCGCACGGTAGCCCCGTCCAGCGTGAACTCGGCCACGCCGCCGACATCGGCAAGGCCAAGCGCCGCGAAATCGAGCGCTGCGCCGCCAGTCTCGATGCGGATACGGTCAAGCCCGACCTCGAAATCCTGCACGAGATCAAGATCGCCCGCTGCGACGCCGGAGAACACGAACACATCCGCACCCGCGCCGCCCCAGATCGTGTCGGACCCGGTCCCGGCGTCGATTGTGTCAGACCCGGTGCCGCCGCCGAGGATGTCGTTGCCCGCGCCGCCCGACAGGCTGTCCGCGCCCGCAGCGCCCCAGATCTGATCGTCGCCGTCGCCGCCATCCAGCGTGTCGTCACCGTCAAAGCCACCAAGCGTGTCGTTGTCCGCGCCGCCGATGAGACTGTCATCGCCCAGACCGCCCCACATCTCGTCATCGCCCGCGCCACCATCGAGCGTGTCGTTATCGGCAGCACCTCCCAGCGTATCGTCTCCGGCACCGCCCGACAGGTTGTCATCGCCCGCAGCGCCCCAGATCTGATCGGCGCCTGCGCCACCGTCGAGCGTATCGTTGCCCGCACCGCCGCCCAGCAGATCGTTGCCGTCGCCGCCACGGAGCAGGTCATTGCCCGCGCCGCCGAACAGGTCGTCATCGCCCGCACCGCCCTCGACCGTGTCGTTGCCGACACCACCGCCGATGAGATCATTCCCGCCCGCGCCCACAAGGCTGTCGTCGCCATCAAGCCCGAAGATCGTGTCAGCCGCGCCGCTGCCGGTGATCGTATCACCCGCGCGCCCGCCAAGCGCCACACCGCTGCCCGGTTCAAGCAGCAGATCGCGCCCGAAGTCGAGATCATAGAGCACCGTGTTGCCATCGCCCTCGAAGGCCACCACCAATTGGGCATTGCCCGTGGCGCTCTCCTCGGCGGGGATGAACTGCATGGTTTCGGGGCTGATGTTCCCGTTTGCCTCGGCGTCGATATACTGCTCGAAGACCGGCGCGGTCGGGTCGGTCACGTCGAAGATCAGGATGCCGTTGTCGCGCTCCAGCCCGACAAAGACATAATAGCGCCCGCCGACCTCGCCCACGGCGATGGCCTCCGGCTCCACGCCCTTGTCGTCCGAACGCCCGTCAAAATCCCCGTTGGACTGGTTGAACAGGTCCGGGCGGATTTCCGCGATGAGCTGCGAGAAGAGCGAGCCGCTGTCATAGACGATCTCGCCCGCCTCGTTGTAGATCGTGAACGAGCGCGACCCGTAATGGAAAAGCTGGTCGAAATCGCCATCGCCGTCGGTGTCGCCGATATCGGTGCGCACGTTGAGCCGTCCGAGATTCTCGTCAAGCTGCAACAGGTCTGCGTTCGGAAAGGCCGTCGGATCGAGATCGAGGCTACGGACACGCGCCTCGGTCGCGTCGCGTGCGTCACCCTCGTTGGCGGTAAAGATGAAGGTCTCCCCACCGATCTCGACCGCCGTAATCGCATCGGGCTGACGCATCCCGAAAAGGTTGTCGTAGTTTTGCAGGTTGATCGCGTTGTCGCGGTTCGAGGCGTCGATCTCAAAGCCCGGCACCGACCGGTCGACCAGGCCAAAGCTGCGGATCTCGGTCACGGTGTTGGTGGTGAGATCCAGCACCGCATAGGCATTGGCCTCCTGCAACACGATCCAGGCCGTCTCGCCCCCCGGCAGGACGGTGATGTATTCCGGCTCAAGGTCCTCCGAGGCCGATTTGCCCGGCTCGATCAGCACGCCCGCCTCGCGCAGAGCATCCTCCTGCCCGTCGAAGGCGGTGAAGTCGAGCGTGGTCGCTGTGGCATCCGCTGCACCACCCGAGACGTCGATGATCGACACCCCGCCCAGCGGATCGACGCCGCCCGTCGGCTCGCCCTCATTGGCCACGAGGATGCGCGTGCCGTCAGGCGTAAAGGTCAGCATGTCGGGCAGGTTGCCCACCTCGACCGTGTTGAGCAGGTTGCCCTCGGTGTCAAATATCGCCACGACGCCATTCGCCTCGGCAGGTGTCACCGAAATTGCCGCCGCGATCAATCCGCCCTGCACGGCCACCGACTGCACGCTGTCGAAATTCGCCACCTGCGTCAGGTCGAAAGACTCGAGCTTTTCGCCCGTCGCCATGTCAAACACGTCGATCACGTCCTGCGCGTCATTGGTGACATAGGCGCGCCCGTCCTCGACGGCGACCACTTCCGAGCCCCCGGTAAAGGTTTCGGTCTCGCCACTGAGGAATTCCGCGCCGATCTCGATATCGAGCCGGTTTTCCGTCTCGTCGAGCAGGATGCGGTCGATCCCGCCGTTGCGCTCAAGCTGCACGATGCGCAGATCGTTGGCCACATCGGTCTCGGCCATGGCAAAGCTGTCGCCGTCCGAGAAATTGTTGGTCATGAAGTCTGCAAGCGCTTCCTGCTCGCCCAGGATCGCCGGATCGTCCGGGTTGGTGGTGGTGCCGCGATCCTGCGTCACATAGGAAATGTCGGTGGCCAGTTCCCGGAACGGGTAGCCGTCGCCGTTCTGCTCGACAAGGAAATCGAGCGTGACCATGCGGATGCTCTCGGGGGCGGCGTCGGTAAATGCCCCGTCGCGGTAGATCACGATGTCATCGCCGGTCGCGGGGTCAATGAGCGCGATTGTCTGGATGCGCTCGCCCGCCACCTCGACCGCGGGCATGCCCGTGTCAGGATCGACCACGAAAGCACCGGTATCGTCGGTCACAAGCCGCTGCGCCGGTGCGCTCTCGTCAAAGCTGACGCGGAAGCCGCCGATCTGGAAGAACCGGCCCGGCGTCGCGCCTGCGGCGGTATTGGTTGCCGCCACGCCGTGTTCGAGGATCATCAAAAGACCCTCGGGCGTCAGCGACACCATGATCAACTGGTTGTCGAACCGCAGCGAGTTCTGGATATCGAGCAGCGAGATTTGCCCGTCCCCTTCATCGGTGCCGGTATCGGTCGACGAGCCGATTTCGGCGCGGATACCGCCACCGTTCTTGAACGAGATCATGACCGTATCATCGGCCTCGCGCGCGGCCTCGAGATTGGCATCTGCGGTCAGGTTGCCAAGGTTGCTCTCCTCGGTGCGCACCGTCTCGCGGCGGCCGTCAAGGAACACGTCGTGATTGCCGAAGATCACCGCGTCGGCGGCCTCGACAATGGCCCCCACGGCGGTGGTGAGGTCCTGCACGATATCGGCCTTGACCGATCCCGCGATGGCCTCCTCCAGCGTCGCGGCCCCGGTCACGTCCAGCACGCCCTGCGCATCGGTGGCAAAGGCCCCCGACACGGCGGCGTCGATCGACTCGACGATCAGCACGCCGTTGTCGTCGAACTCGACCACCAGACGCCCGACAT
This sequence comes from Roseovarius sp. MBR-79, assembly GCF_053628555.1. Taxonomy (NCBI): domain Bacteria; kingdom Pseudomonadati; phylum Pseudomonadota; class Alphaproteobacteria; order Rhodobacterales; family Roseobacteraceae; genus Roseovarius; species Roseovarius sp. MBR-79. Next base: position 274,614 of record NZ_JBRJGP010000003.1, read on the forward strand.
AGCTGTATTCCTCATCGGTCGAGACGATGGCGACCGGGTTGCCACCCGCGTCGGTGGTCAGGAACGGATAGCCCTCGCGCGCCGTGTCGCCCTCGCGCAGCCGGTCCTCGGCATCCGCCTGAAGCGTGCTCGACCCGCCCGCGATGATGATGTCCACCCCGTCGAGCAATCCGGCCAGTTCCTTTTCCAGCGCGATCTGCTGAAGATGCGAGGTCAGGATGATCTTGTTCGCGCCTGCGGCGATCAGCGCGTCGATCTGCGGCTGGATCGCGGCGGCGAGTGCCGCCATGTCGGTCGCACCGCCGGTGCTTTCCTGAATGCCGCCGGTTGACGAAATGCTCTCGATGATCTGGGTCGTGGCGCCCACGATCCCGACCATCTCGCCATTCACATCGACGATGGTCGCGGGCGCGATGGCCGGCCCGATATTGCGCGCCGCAAGGTCAGCGACCGATTCGGCAAAGCTCTCGGCATCGAGGATCTCGTCGGTGAACAGCCGCCCGAGAGACCCGTCGCCGGAAAAGTCGATATTCGAGGACAGATAGGGAAAAAGCGCGCCGACCCAGCCGATCGTGCCGCCGCCGCCCGCAGCGTTGATCAGACCGCCAAGCGCGTTGGTGCCCGCATCGAACTCGTGATTGCCGAGCGCCGAGGCGTCAAAGCCGAGCACGTTCATGATCATGACGTCCACGCGGCCCACGCCCGCACCAAGGTTCACGTTGACCTCGCCCAGTTCGACCCCCTGCACTTCGGTTACGAACCGGACGAAGGCATCGCTCAGCACCGGGGCCAGCGTCGGATCGGCGGCGGTCGAGAAGAACGGTCCGGGAATGAAGTTGTCGCCCGCCGAGATCAGCAGCGTATTGGCGAACGTGTCTTCCAGCGTATCGATGATCGCGGCAAAGTTCGGCGCGTTCTCGAGTGCGGCAACGCCGCCTTCAAGGTCGCTCGCATGGAGCAGTTGAAGCGTATAGGCCATAGGAAATCCCACCCGGTTTGAGAATGAAGCTGCGGGTGTGATAGTGTCGCTCTGTGACAGCGGGATGAGGGAACGGTAACGGGTTTGTATCAGCGGACACCCGCGTGTGCCGCTTGCCCCAAAGGCGCGCGCGGCCTAGGGTCTGCGCAACCAGATCGAGCGCCGCGAACCCGTCATGCCCCGCCTGCTCCTCCCCGTCCTCGCCGCGCTCGCCCTTGCGGCCTGCGCGCCACAGGGCCCCGCGCCCCGTGCGCCCGCAGACCTGGCCCCGGCCCCGCCCGGCGCGCCGCCCGGCACCTGCTGGGGCAAGGAGGTCGCCCCGGCGGTGATCGAGACCGTGACCGAACAGATCGAAATTGCTCCGCCCAGCTATGGCCCGGACGGCAGGATGACAGCCCCTGCGCGCTATGCCACGGAAACACGGCAGGTGATCGTCAACGAGCGTCAGGTGCTCTGGATCGAAACCCCCTGCCCCGATGTCATGACGCCCGAATTCATCTCCTCGGTGCAGCGCGCGCTTGCGGTGCGGGGTGAGTATCGCGGCCCCGTGACCGGCACGCTCGACCCCGCCACCCGCGACGCGATCCGTCGCCATCAAGTGCCGCTCGGCATCGACAGCGACACGCTCGCGCTCTCGACCGCGCGCAGCCTCGGCCTCGTTGCCGTGCCGCGCCCGGAGTGATCATCATTCGTTGTCGCGCAGCCAGGCGGGGCGCAGCGCGATGACGGTGGGCCGCTCGGGCAGCGACCGCAGCGACACCTCCACCTCGTTCGCGCCGGGGCGCTCGATCACGAACCCCTCATCTTCCATCCCGCGCAGGAACCGCTCCAGCGTCATGTCGGTAAACCAGTGCATCGGCAGGATGACGCTGGCCTTTACCCGACGCATGACGCTGATCATGCTGTCCACCGCCATGGTATAGCCACCATCGACCGGCACCATCACCACATCCATGCGCCCGATCGCGGCATATTGCTCGTCCGTGGGCTCGTGATGCAGATGGCCAAGATGCGCGATACAGAGCCCTTCCGTCTCGAAAACGAAGATCGAATTGCCATTGCGCTCGCGCCCGGTCTCGCCCAGCCGGATATCGGTCGGCACGTTGCGCACCAGCATGGCGCCAAGGTCAAGATGATGCTCGACCCCCTCCCCGAACGGGCCCCAGCCCGGCAGGACATGCGGGATGCGCGGATCTGGGTTGGCGGTGAAATGGGTGGAATGGGCGTGGTTCATGGTGGCAATGTCGGGGATGAAATCGGCACTGCCCAAAAAGCCGGCGTAATCCGTCACCGCAGAAAGCCCACCCCCGAGGATGAGAAAACTGGCATGGCTGACATAGCGGATGCGCACGGTGTAATCGGGCAGCGGCGCGCGAAAGCTGGTCTTGTGCAGATACGCCACCCCCGGCGTATTCTCCGCCACGGCAATGCAATGGCTCGGGCGTCGGTCCTGCGCGAAGGCGGGCGTGGTCAGGATGAAAAGGGTCAGGGTCAGGGCAAGCCGGATCATGGCACATCTCCTCTTGTCCCGAGGAGAATAGCACGGATTTGCGCAAGGTCAGGGTCTGACCGTCACCGGTGGTGAAAGTCCCGCCCATTCAGGTCTGTCAGGATCTCCCCCTCGATCATTTTTGCGGTTTTCTTCCGGGGCGCACATTTCAGAGCCCAAGGTCTTCCGGGATGGAGGCCATCCTACCGCGGGTCAGCAGGATGGCCAGAGTGAAGGAGCCGCGCGCCCCGGCGAGGAGCACGAGGCGGGCGGCCATGCCGCGCTGGTGGCAACACTTGTCGAGGCCAGGGCCGTTCCCGGGATCAACTGATCTCTCCCGCAGCCGGGGCGAGAGCGGCCACGGGCGTGCCTGCTCTCGCCCTTGTCATGACACAGATCAAGGCGGTCTTCATGCCGTTTGCGCCATGGTTTACCGAACGTCGCGCACACGGAGGACCCAATGTTTCGCCTCGGCCTTATCCTGCATCTCTTCATCGGCTCCACACTTGCGGGCTCGGCCGTCATCGCCGCGCTGGTGATGGGGTTCGATACGCTTTACCCCATCATGATCGCCGCCGCGCTCGGCTTTGTCGTCGCCGTTCCGGTCACGTGGCTGGTGACGAAGAAACTTTACGAGACGCGCTGACGGTCCCCATTTCCCGCCGCGCCACCGCGCCCTAGATTGGCCGGCATGAACGCCCTGCCCGCCCCGATTTCCCGATGGTTCGCCGCCCGTGGCTGGCAGGTGCATTCGCATCAGGCGGCAATGCTGGCGCGCGCGCATGACCCCGCGACGCTGATCATCGCGCCAACCGGGGGCGGCAAGACGCTGGCGGGGTTCCTGCCGACGCTGGTTGATCTCTGCGAGACGCCCCGCGCGGGGCTGCACACGCTCTATATCTCGCCGCTCAAGGCGCTCGCCGCCGATATCAGGCGCAACCTGACCGGCCCGATTGCCGAGATGGGCCTTGATATCCGCGTCGAGGACCGCACCGGCGACACCTCCGCGCATGTCAGGCGCCGTCAGCGCGCCGACCCGCCGCATATATTGCTCACCACGCCCGAAAGCCTTGCGCTTCTGCTGTCCTATGAGGACGCACCACGCATCTTCGGCGGCCTCACCCGCGTGATCGTCGATGAAATCCACGCGCTGGCCGAATCGAAGCGCGGCGATCAGCTGATGCTCGCGCTCTCCCGGCTTCAGGCGCTTTGCCCCGGCCTGTGCCGCGTGGGCCTGTCGGCCACGGTCGAGGATCCGCCGGCACTTGCGCGGTTTCTCGGTCACGGGGCGGAGCCTTGCGCGATCCTTCAGGCCGCCCCCGGCCCCGAGCCGGATATCGCCATGCTCGACGTGGGCGCAGCCCCGCCCTGGGCCGGGGGCGGCGCGGCCCATGCGATCCCCGCCGTGCTCGACGCCATTCGCGCGCATCGCACCACGCTTGTTTTTCACAACACCCGCGCGCAGGCCGAGATATTCTTTCGCAACCTGTGGCTGGCCAACGATGATGCGCTACCCATCGCCATTCACCACGGCAGCCTTGACCGCGAACAGCGCGCCCGCGTCGAGGCGGCGATGGCAGCGGGTGCCTTGCGCGCGGTCGTCTGCACCGGCAGCCTCGATCTGGGGCTTGACTGGGGCGACGTGGACCTCGTGATCCAGATCGGCGCGCCGAAAAACGTCAAGCGGCTGGTGCAGCGCATCGGGCGCGCCAATCACCGCTATAACGCACCCTCCAAGGCGCGGCTGGTGCCCGCCAACCGCTTCGAGGTGGTGGAATGTCTGGCCGCGCTCGAGGCGGTGCGCGCGCATGATCTCGATGGCGCGCCGCGCGGGGCGGGGCCGCTTGACGTGCTGTGCCAGCACATCCTCATCCGTGCCTGTGCGGGGGCCTTTGACGCGGGCGCGCTTTATGAGGAGGTGCGCGGCGCGGGGCCATATGCCACGCTCTCGCGCGCGGATTTCGACGCCTGTCTCGAGTTCTGCGCCACGGGGGGCTATGCTCTGCGCGCCTATGACCGCTGGCAGCGCCTGCAACAGCGCGCCGACGGGCTCTGGCAATTGCGCGACCCGCGCAGCGCCCGCCTTATCCGCATGAATATAGGCACGATCCAGGATACCGATACGCTCAAGGTGCGGATGAAGCGCGCGCGCGGCGGCGCGCCCTTGGGCGAGATCGAAGAGGGCTTTGCCGCCACGCTCAGCCCCGGCGACACCTTCCTGATGGGCGGTCAGGTGGTGCGGTTCGAGGGTTTGCGCGAGATGGTGGTGGAGGTGAGCCGCGATCCGGGGCGCACGCCGAAAATCGCCACCTATATGGGCACGAAATTCGCCACCTCGACCCAGCTTTCAGACCGAATTCTTGCGCTGCTCGCCCGGCCCGACTGGCCCGATCTGCCCGCGCCGGTGCGCGATTGGCTGCACCTGCAACGCGAGGTGTCGGAGATGCCCGCGCGCGAGCGGCTTCTGATCGAGAGCTTTGCCCATGAGGGGCGCGAACATGCCTGCGTCTACGGCTTCTCGGGGCGCAACGCGCAGCAGACGCTGGGGCTTTTGCTGACCAAGGAGATGGAGGCCGAGGGGCTGGCACCCATGGGCTTTGTCGCCACCGATTACGCCACGCTGATCTGGGGGCTGGAACCGCTCATTGAGGCCGCGCCGCTTCTGGCCCCTGGCCGACTGCGCGGGGGGCTGGAAAGCTGGCTCATGGGCAACGCGGTGATGAAGCGGACTTTCCGCGCCTCGGCCACCATCGCGGGCCTTATCCAGCGCAACAGTCCGGGCGCGCGCAAGAGCGGGCGGCAGGCGACGGTCTCGTCGGATATCCTCTATGACACGCTGGTGAAATACGACCCCGACCACCTTCTGTTGCGGATCACACGGGCCGAGGCGATGCGCGGCCTTGTCGATTTCGGCCGCATCGAGGAGATGCTGGCGCGCATCGGCCCGCGCATCACCCTGCGCCGCCTGCCGCGCATCTCGCCGCTGGCCGCACCGCTCTTTCTGGAGGCGGGGCGCGTGCCGGTGGCGGGCGCGGCGCAAGAGCGGCTTCTGGCGGAGGAAGCCGCGCGGTTGATGGCCACGGCGGGGCTTGTCCCCTGAACCACAGAAATCACGCGCCGCTCCACCCAACCCCCTTGCCAAGCCCCCGGCTGGGGTATATGCGCCCGTCTCACGGTCGGAGTGTAGCTCAGCCTGGTAGAGCACTGTCTTCGGGAGGCAGGGGCCGGAGGTTCGAATCCTCTCACTCCGACCAATGATTCCCGGATCTCACCAGCGTTTCAAACAGGGTGCGGCGGTTCGAGGAATAACATTCATCGAGGTTATCACGCCTTTTCCGGGAACAACCAGCCCGAAACCGGAATGACAGCGCGCGTGACAACCGGGATCAGCAGCAGCCCGGCGGCCAACCCGACAAGGCCATCAAGCCCGGCGGTCACGGCCCATCTCACCAGCCCCCTGGCCGAGACGACCGCCTCCGCCGCCAGCGTCGCCGCGTGCTTGATCTGCTCATAAGGCAGGTGCCAGCCCAGATCGTGCAGCCCGTGCACGAGGATGCTGCCGCCCACCCACAGCATGGCAAAGGTGCCGATGGTGGCGATCACGCCCATCACCGCGGGCATGGATTTGACGATGCCGTGCCCCAAGGCGCGGGTCAGGGCGAAGCGCCCCTTCAGGGTCAGGAAAATCCCCAGATCGTCGGCCTTCACCAGCAGGGCCACCGCCCCGTAAACCAGCGCCGTGATGCCAATGGCCACCGCCGCGAGGACCACGGCCTGTATCCAGAAACTGTCGATCTCGATCTGAGACAGCGCGATGGTCATGATCTCGGCAGACAGGATGAAATCGGTCTTGATCGCGCCTTTCACCCGCTGCTCTTCCAGATGCGCCGCGCTCAGCGTCTGCGCCTGTTGCGGCCCGTGATCCTTGTGCGGCACGATCAGGTGCCAGACCTTTTCGGCCCCCTCGAAACACAGATAGGCCCCGCCGATCATCAGAAGCGGCGTCAGCATCCAGGGCAGGAACGCCTGCAACAGAAGCGCGGCAGGCAGCAGGATCACCAGCTTGTTGAAAAACGACCCCCGCGCGATTTTCCAGACGATGGGCAATTCGCGCGCCGCGGGCAGGCCGGTGACGTATTTCGGCGTCACGGCAGCATCGTCGATGACCACACCGGCAGCCTTGCTCCCGGCTTTGGCGGCCTGCGCGGCCACATCGTCGAGTTGCGCCGCCGCCAGCTTGGCAATCGCCGCGACATCGTCGAACAGGGCCAGTAATCCGCTCATGATGCTTTCCACCGTGGTTTGCCGCGCCGGCGGCTACGGATCCTGTTGCGAACCGTCGCGCCGACACGGTGTGGTAAATTTCCACCACGTTCAAGCGTGGGGATTGTCCATGCCTCTGAAAAAGACGCAGCCGGACCCGTTATCGTTGGCCCTGCCCCCTCAGGACCGCCGCAACAGCGCCAGAAGCTGTTGCGACGGCAAACCGTCCTGCGCCACGCCCCTTGACTGCTGGAAGGCGCGGATCGCGTTGACGGTGTTCGGCCCGACGATGCCGTCGATCTTTTCCACGGCGTAGCCCTTGCGCTGAAGCAGGCGCTGCATCTCCATGCGCTCGTCAAAGCTGAGCGGGTCGTAGCCGCGCGGCCAGGCGGCCTTGATCTCCGGCCCGCCACCGATCCTGTCCGAGAGGTGCCCAACCCCGAGCGCATAGGCGTTGGAATTGTTGTAGCGCTTGATCACGTCGAAATTGGCAAAGACCATGAAGGACGGCCCCGCCGCCCCCGCAGGCTGAAAGATACGCGCCGCACCAAAATCACGCACCGCCCGCCCGTCCATCCCGGTCACGCCGCGCGCGGCCCAGTCCGATGGCATCCGCTTTGCCTCGCCAAAGGACGCGCCGCGCGGCACCCGCACCTCCACCCCCCAGGGCATCCCCTTGCGCCAGCCGAACCGCTTGAGATAGGCGGCAGTGGAGGCGAGCGCGTCGGTGGGATCGTCCGACCAGATGTCGCGCTTGCCGTCGCCGGTGAAATCCACCGCGTAGGCGAGGTAGGATGTCGGCATGAACTGGGTATGTCCCATGGCCCCGGCCCAGGAGCCTTTCATGTTCTCCGGCGTCACATCGCCCGATTGCAGGATTTGCAGCGCGGCGACGAGCTGTTTTTCGAAGAAGGCCCCGCGCCGCCCGTCAAAGGCCAGCGTCGCCATGGACTGAATGAGCGGAAGATCACCCAGACGCTCGCCATATGTGCTCTCCATGCCCCAGACGGCGGCAACCACCTCTTTTTCAACGCCGTAATGCGCCTCGATCCGCTCCAGCGCGCGGCGGTGCTGGCGCAGGGCCTTTTGCCCGTTCTCGACCCGCACAGGCGATGCTGCGCTGTCGAGATAATCCCAGATCTCGCGCTTGAATTCGGACTGGTTGCGGTCCTTGGCCACCACCTCGGGGTCATACCGCACGCCCTGAAACGCGCGGTCGAACACGCGCGCGCTGATCCCCTGAGAGAGGGCGCGGCCCCGGAACCCGTTTATCCACCGATCGAAATTCGCATTCCCGCTCGCCAGCACCACCCGCTCCGCGCCCTCGGGGCGCGCCTGCGGCCGCAGGCTGCGCACGGGGCCATCCACCGCGACCACGGCCGCCGCCACGATCACCCCGGAGCCGGGCCGCATCTGCGGGCGTGGCGATTCTGCCAAGGTGGCCTGCGCCGCCCCGCCAAATGCGAGAAAAAGCCCCGTAACCCCGATCAGTCCTGCCCGCATTGCCCTGCCTCCGCTTGCCGGTCATTTGCGCCATGATAGCGCGATTGTTTCCGTTTCGAAAGCAATCCCGCCCGCGCCGGAATTATCTTTGCCGCGACCTTGAACCGGGGGCGGGGAGCGGCCCATATCAGGCGTTACCGTGCCCGAGAGGGATGCGGCCCATCAAGGGGACAGCGGTGGATATCCTGTACATTCTGGGCGGATTGGTCGGTCTGGTGATCGGCGGGGACCTCTTGGTGCGGGGGGCTGTCACGCTGGCGCGGGGCTTTGGCATCTCGCCCCTCATCATCGGGCTGACGCTGGTGGGTTTCGGCACCTCGACGCCCGAACTGGTGACAAGCCTTCAGGCGGCCTTTGCCGGATCGCCCGGCATCGCGGTCGGCAATATCGTCGGCAGCAATATCGGCAATATCCTGCTGATCCTCGGGCTGGCCGCGCTGATCGCGCCGGTGGTGGTGGCCCCCGAGGCCCTTCGCCGCGACGGGGTTGTGATGCTTGCCGCGACGCTCGGCTTTGTCGCCGTGGCCCTGTCGGGCGGGATTGGTCGCGGGGTTGGCGCGGGGTTTGTCGTGGCACTTCTGGCCTATCTGCTGGCCACCGTGCTGTTCGAGCGTCGCCGCCAGAGTGCCGCCGCCGCGATGTATGCGCATGAGGCCGAGAGCGTGCCACAGGTGCGGCTCGGCACCGGGCGCGCGGCGCTGATCCTGCTGGCGGGGCTGGCCGCAACATTGATCGGCGCGAAGTTCCTCGTGACGGGTGCGATCGAGCTGGCCGCGCGGCTTGGCATGTCCGAGGCGGTGATCGGCCTGACCATCGTCGCCATCGGCACCTCCATGCCCGAGCTTGTCACCTCGGTCATTGCTGCGCGCAAGGGCCATGGCGATGTCGCCTTCGGCAATATCGTGGGCAGCAACATTTTCAACATCCTCGGGATTCTCGGGGTGACGGCACTGGTTCAACCGCTTGCCGTGCCGCCGGGTATCGCCGGGGTCGATATCTGGGTGATGCTGGGCGCGACGGTGGTCATGCTGCTCTTTGCCCGCACCGGCTGGCGGGTCGGGCGGCGCGAGGGGGCGGTGATGGTGCTGGCCTATGCGGCCTATCTCGCGGTGCTGCTGGCGGCGGTGTAAGCGTCACACGCGCTTGCGGGCCGCCTTGCGCTTGAGCTTGGCGGCCTTGGCGCGGGCGGTGGCAAGCTTGCGGCGGGGCGGCTTGCCGCGCGATTTCGACGGGCCGCGCGGCATATGCACGCCGTCGAGTTCCACAAGATCGAAGGCGAGCCCCCCCGAGACCGGTGCCGCCTCGGCCAGGCGCACCGTGACCCGCTGGCCAAGGGCGATCACCCGGCCCGTCTCGGCCCCCATGAGCGTGCCGCTATTGTGGTCGAAATGGAAATATTCGTGCCCCAGGGCGCGCATCGGGACAAGGCCGTCCGCCCCGGTCTCGTCCAGCTTCACGAACACGCCGAACCGCGCGATTCCGCTGATCCGCCCGGTGAATTCCTCGCCCAGACGTTCCGAGAGAAAGGCGGCGAGGTAGCGGTCATTGGTGTCGCGCTCGGCCATCATGGAACGCCGCTCGGTGTCCGAAATGTGCTGCGCGGTCTGCTCCAGCCGCTCGATTTCCTCGGCGCCGAGGCCGTCCTTGCCCCAGCCATGGGCGGCGACAAGAGCGCGATGCACCACCAGATCGGCATAGCGCCGGATCGGCGAGGTGAAATGCGCATAGGCCCGCAGTGCGAGACCGAAATGGCCGAGGTTCTGCGGCGCGTAATAGGCCTGCGTCATCGAGCGCAGGGTGGACATGTTGATGATCTCGGCATGATCGGTGCCGCGGGCCGCGTGCAGAAGCGCGTTGAGATGCGCGGTGCGCAGCACCTGCCCCTTGGCCAGCACCAGCCCCGCCGCCTGCGCCACCTCGCGAAGCGCGTCGAGCTTTTCGGGGGCGGGCTCTTCGTGGACACGAAAGAGGAGCGGTGTCTTCCGCGCGATCAGCGTCTCGGCGGCGGCGACGTTGGCGAGCACCATGCAGTCCTCGATCAGCCGATGCGCGTCGAGCCGTTCGGCAAAGCGCACCGACGTGACCTCTCCGGCCTCGCTCAGCACCACCTTGCGCTCGGGCAGGTCGAGATCGAGCGGCGCGCGGCGGCGGCGCGCCTCCCGGAGGGCGGCATAGGCGGCATAGAGCGGGCGGATCACCGGATCAAGCAGCGGACCGGCCTTGTCGCCGGCCGCTCCGTCCATCGCCGCCTGCACCTCTTCATAGGTCAGCGACGCGGCAGAGCGCATCAACCCGCGCACAAAGCGATGGTTGATCTTCTCGCCCGTGGCATCAATCTGCATGCGCACGGCAAGGCAGGGGCGCGGCACGCCCTCGTGCAGCGAGCACAGATCGCCCGACAGCCGGTCGGGCAACATCGGCACCACGCGGTCAGGGAAATAGCTGGAATTGCCCCGCTTTTTCGCCTCGGTATCGAGCGGGGAGCCGGGGCGCACGTAATGGGCGACATCGGCGATGGCGACCCAGATCACATGGCCGCCGGGGTTCTCGGGGTCATCATCGGCATGGGCGTGAACCGCGTCGTCGTGGTCGCGCGCATCCCAGGGGTCGATGGTGATGAGCGGCAGGTCGCGCAGGTCCTCGCGGCCCTTCAACCCGGCGGGTTTCATCGCGTCGGCCTCGGCGATCACCGCGTCGGGAAACTCATCCGGGATGCCGTGCTGATGAATGGCGATGAGCGAGACGGCGCGCGGCGCAGAGGGGTCGCCCAGCCGGTCAAGCACCCGCGCGCGCGGCAGGCCCATCCGCCCTGCCGGCCCCGCCTGTTCGGCCTCGACCAACTCGCCGTCTTTCGCGCCGCCGGTCGCCTCGGCGGCCACAAGCCATTCGCGTCCCTCGCCCTTGTCGATGGGCAGGATGCGCCCGCCCTCCGTGCTCTTGCGAAAAATACCCAGCACTTTTCGGGGGTTGGTGCCGATGCGCCGGATCAGCCGCGCCTCGTAATGATGCGCCTCGCCGCGCACTTCCTGCAATTTGGCAAGGATGCGGTCCCCCTTGGCCATGGCCGGATCGGCGGCGCGCGGCAGCATCAGCACGACCGGCTCCACCCCCTCGCCATGCCATTCGAGGGGGCGCGCCAGCAACTCGCCATCGGGCGTCTGACCCGAGATTTGCAGCACGCTTACAGGCGGAAGGCGGTCGGGGTCGCGGTAGGTTTTCTTGCGCTTTTCCAGATGCCCTTCGGATTCAAGCTCGCGCAGGACGCGCTTGAGGTCGATCCGCGACGCGCCCTTGATGCCAAAGGCCTTGGCGATGTCGCGTTTGGAGGTGAGGGTCGGGTGGTCGGAAATCCATTGCAGGATCTCCGCCTTGGAGGGCATCTGGCTCATGGCCCGCACCTAGCACGACGCGCGAGGGCCGTCATCCGCGAAACCGCGAAAACCGCTTGCGTTTTCACGACACACGGGCCAGCATGAAAAAATTAGCCTTTTTTTCATCGGAGGGCATATGGACGAGCACCGCATCGAGACGCCGGGCAGCCTTGGTGCCGATCTGCGCGCGCTGCGCAAGGCGCGCGGCCTGACCTTGGCGGCGCTGGCGGCGCGGCTGGGGCGGTCGGTTGGCTGGTTGTCTCAGGTCGAGCGCGATCTGTCGGAACCGTCGATCAGCGATCTGCGGCAGGTGGCCGAGGTGCTGGGCGTGCCGATGTCGCTTCTGTTCGGACATGCAAGCGCGCCTGTGGGCGAACAGGGCTATGTGGTGCGGGCAGGCGCGCGGCGGCCCATGGGCTCGGGTGAGGAGGGGCTGATCGAGGAATTGCTCTCGCCCGATCTGACCGACGATTTCGAGGTGATCCATTCGACCTTTCGCCCCGGCTCGAAGATGCAGCGTCCGGCGCAGCGGCCGACACAGGAGGTGGGCTATATCGTCTCCGGACGGCTTGACCTGAAGATCGGAAACCAGCGGTTTACCGTAGGCCCCGGCGACAGCTTTCGCTTTCGCGGCGAACCCTATTGCTGGTCCAACCCCTATGACACGGCTTGCGTGGCGATCTGGGTGATCGCCCCGCCGGTCTATTGAGGGCGCGCGCATGAGCTATCAGGCATGGACCGTGTTTGCGCTCTTCTGGGTGGTGTTTGTCACCACGCCGGGGCCGAATGCGGTCAATTGCATCACCAATGGCATGACCCTCGGATTTCGGCGCAGCCTGTGGGGGGTGTTGGCGATCCTGACGCAGGCGACGCTGTTCCTGAGCCTGTCGGCGGCTGGGGTGACGGCGCTGATTGCCGCCTCGCCGGTGGCGTTTCAGGTGGCCAAGCTGATCGGGGCGGGGTTCCTGATCTATCTCGGCGTGCGAGGCTGGATACTGGCGCGGCGGCCCGTCAGGGCCGATGAGCGACCCGGCGGATCAGTCTATTGGCGGGCGCTGGCGATTGCCACGATCAATCCCAAGAGCGTTGCGGGCTATCTGGCGGCGTTCTCGCAATTCGTGCAACCGGATGTGCCGATCGGCGCGCAGATGTGGGTGATCTTTCCCACCGCGCTCACGATCACCGCGATGAGCTACACCGGCTTTACCGCGCTTGGCGCGGGGCTTGGGCGCGCGGCCTTGGGGGCGGTGGTCAACGTCTGGCTACGGCGCATCATGGCCGCCGCCTTCGTGATCTACGGCGTGGCCCTGGGCAGCGCCGCAACACCGGGGAGGGGATGATGCTGACGGGGGCGTGTCTGTGCGGGGATGTGACATTCACGGTGAGATCGACACCGCAAGGGCCGAGCGTGTGCCATTGCGGGCAATGCCGCAAGCAGTCGGGCCATACCTGGGCGTCGGCCTATGTGGCGCGGTCGGATTTGAGTATTTGTGGAACAGTGAACTGGTATGCTGCGAGCGCGACGGCAAAGCGCGGCTTTTGTCCGCGCTGCGGGTCGTTCCTGTTCTGGGCGGCGGATGCCGAGGACACGATGAGTTTCGCGCTGGGTGCGCTGGAGGCACCGACCGGGCTGCGGCTCGAGAAGCACATCTTTGTCAAGGACAAGGGTGATTATTACAACATCGCGGACGGCGTGCCGCAGAAGGGCTGAGGGAGGCAAGACATGGCCGAGATACCAACAACCGCGCGGGTCGTGGTCATCGGCGGCGGCGCGGTGGGGGCGTCGTGCCTCTACCATCTGGCCAAGGCCGGGTGGACCGATTGCGTTCTGCTGGAAAAGAACGAATTGACCGCTGGCAGCACATGGCACGCGGCGGGCAATGTGCCCACGTTTTCCACAAGCTGGTCGGTGATGAACATGCAGCGCTATTCCACCGAGCTTTACGCGCGGCTGGGGGCGGAGGTGGATTACCCGATGAATTACCACCAGACCGGCTCGATCCGTCTGGCGCATAGTAAGGAACGGATGCAGGAATTCGCCCGCGCGCGCGGCATGGGCAAGTATCAGGGGATGGATCTGGAGATCCTCGGGGTGGAGGAAATCAAGGCGCGCTATCCCTTCATCGAGACGCATGACCTCAAGGGCGCGCTTTACGACCCCAACGACGGCGATATCGACCCGGCGCAACTGACGCAGGCCCTGGCCAAGGGTGCGCGCGAGATGGGGGCAAAGGTGCTGCGCTTCTGTCCCGCCACGGGCGTGCGGCGCGAAAACGGCGAATGGATCGTCGAGACCGCCAAGGGCGATATCCGCTGCGAAATCGTGGTCAATGCCGCAGGCTATTATGCGCAGCGCGTCGGAGACTGGTTCATCCCCCATGGCGGGCGGCGGGTGCCGATGATGGTGATGAGCCATCAATACCTGCTATCCGAGGAAATCCCCGAGATCGAGGCCTGGTCGCGCGAGGTGGGCCACAAGCTGCCGCTTCTGCGCGATGTCGATGTGTCCTATTACCTGCGGCAGGAAAAGCACGGCTTCAATCTGGGTCCTTACGAGCCGCGCTGCCGCGCGCATTGGGTGGACCCGTCTGATCCTATGCCCGAGGATTTCAGCTTTCAGCTCTGGCAGGAGGATATCGACCGGATCGAGGAGATCGTGACCGACGCGATGGAGCGCGTGCCGCTTCTGGGCACCGCCGGGATCAGCAAGGTGATCAACGGCCCCATTCCCTACGCCCCCGACGGGATGCCGCTCTTGGGCCCCATGCCTGGCGTGCCCAATGCGTTCGAGGCTTGTGTCTTTACCTTCGGGATTGCGCAGGGCGGCGGCGCGGGCAAGGTGCTGGCGGAATGGATCACCGAGGGCGCGACGGAATGGGATATGTGGTCGTGTGACCCGCGCCGCTACACCGATTACACCGATCACGACTATTGCGTGCAAAAGGGGATGGAGGTTTACGGCCACGAATATGCCATGCATTTCCCGTGGCATCGCTGGCCTGCCGCACCCGATCGCAAGCTGTCGCCCCTGCATGACCGCATCAAGGCGCTTGGCGGGCAGATGGGCGCCTATAACGGCTGGGAACGTGCCAACTGGTTCGCGCATCCGGGTGACGACACATCCGAGGCCGCGACGCAGACCTGGGACCGCGCGGGACCGTGGGAGCCGCGCATCAGGCAAGAATGCGAGGCGGTGCGCGATCATTGCGGCGTGCTCGACCTGCCGGGGTTCTCGCGCTTCAAGGTGAAGGGACCGGGCGCCGATGACTGGCTGCGCGGGCTGGTCACGGGGGCCTTGCCCAAGGTCGGGCGCGTGGGGCTGGTGTATTTCGCCGATGACCGGGGCCGCATCGTCACCGAGATGTCGGTGACGTGCGAGGCCGAGGATCTGTTCGTGCTGGTCACCGCCGCCACCGCGCAATGGCACGACCGCGAATGGCTCGAGCGGCACATGCCCGAGGCGGCCACGTTCACGCTGGAGGATTGGACCGACCGGATGTCGACCCTGATCGTCACCGGCCCCGCGTCGCGTGACATCCTTGCCCCCCTGACCGATGCCAACCTGCACCTGCCCTGGCTCAGCTATCAAGAGACACAGGTGGCCGGGCGCTGGGCGGCGCTGTTGCGGGTTTCTTTCGCAGGCGAACTCGGCTGGGAGGTCCACGCGGAAAACGCCGATATACCGGCCATTTACGAGGCCATTCTGGCCGCCGGAGCGAAACCCTTCGGCATGTGGGCGCTGAATTCCTTGCGCATCGAGAAGGGCTATCGCGCGTGGAAAGGCGATCTTTCAACCGATTATTCCATGCTGGAAGGCGGGCTGGATCGCTTCGTGAAATTCGACAAGCCGCAGGAGTTTCCGGGCAAGGCGGCCCTTCTGGCAGAGAGGCAGCGCGGCGTGGCCAAACGCTTCGTCACGCTGATCGTCGAGGCGGGGGCGGCGGATGCGCCTTACATGTCCACCCTCTGGCATGAGGGCCGGATCGTGGGTGAAACCACCTCGGGCGCTTGGGGCTACCGGGTCAATGCCTCGCTTGCCTTGGGCATGCTGCGCGCCGATCTCGCCACCCCCGGCACGCGGCTTGAGGTCGAGATTTACGGGGAACGGTTCGCGGCCACGGTGCAGCCCGACGCGCCCGTCTGGGATCCGCAAAACGAAAGACTGCGCGCATGAGCAACATCACCCTCCTCGACGGTTCTATCGGGCAGGAACTGGTGAAACGCGCGGGCGACCGGCCCACGCCGCTCTGGTCCACGCAGGCGATGATCGACCACCCCGATCTGGTGCGGCAGGTCCATGACGCCTATTTCGCCGCCGGGGCGACCCTAGCGTCGACCAACACCTATGCCGTGCTGCCCGACCGTCTGGCGCGCGCCGGGATCGCCGACCGTCTGGCAGACCTGACCGAGACCGCACTCGCCGCAGCGCGCGGCGCGCGCGAGGCGCATGGTTCGGGCCGCATCGCCGGAACCATCGGCCCGCTTGTCGCCTCCTACCGCCCCGATCTCTGCCCGCCCAGCCCTGAGGCCGCCGAAATCTACGCCGAACCGGTGGCCCTTCTCGCGCCGCATGTGGACCTCCTGCTCTTCGAGACCATGTCCTCGGTCGATCAGGCGCGCGGCGCGCTGCTGGCCGCGAGCCGCACCGCCTGCCCGGTCTGGCTCGCCGTTTCGGTGATGGACGAGGACGGCACCCGCCTGCGCTCGGGCGAGCCTGTGGGCGCGCTGGCACCGCTTCTGGCCGAACACCGGCCCGACGCGCTGCTCATCAACTGCACGCGGCCCGAATCGGTCGCCCCCGCGCTTGAACGCCTGCGCGGCTTTGGCCTGCCCTTCGGGGCCTATGCCAACGGCTTCACCCGGATCACCGAGGGATTTCTCACCGATGCGCCCACTGTCGATGCACTCACAGCGCGCCACGACCTCACCCCCGCCGCCTATGCCGATCACGCCATGGGCTGGATCGCGCAAGGGGCCAGTATCGTCGGCGGCTGCTGCGAGGTCGGCCCCACCCACATCGCGGAACTGGCGCGCCGCATCCGCGAGGCGGGGCATGACATCGTCTGATCCCTTCATCTTGCCCAAAATATCCCGGGGAGCGCGAGGGGCTGGCCCCTCGCTCCGCCCCCTGACAGGAGCGACCCAATGAGCGATCTTCCAACCCACGCCCGCGTGGTCATCATCGGCGGTGGCGTGGTGGGCTGTTCGGTGGCTTACCACCTGACCAAACTCGGCTGGTCCGATGTGGTCTTGCTGGAGCGCAAGCAACTGACCTCGGGCACCACATGGCACGCCGCCGGATTGATCGGGCAGCTTCGCGCCAGCGCCAACATGACCCGCCTCGCGCGGTATTCGGCAGAGCTTTACACCGGGCTGGAGGCCGAGACCGGCGTCGCCACCGGCTTCCGGCAGGTGGGCTCGATCTCGGCGGCGCTGACGGGCGAGCGGCTGGAGGAGTTGAAGCGCAGCGCCGCGATGGCCCGCGCTTTCGGCGTGCCGGTGGAAGAACTCAGCCCCACCGAGATCGGCGCGCGCTACCCGCATCTGAACCTTGATGGCGTGACGGGGGGCGTCTGGCTACCCACCGACGGGCAGGCCGATCCCGCCAATATCGCGCTGGCACTGGCCAAGGGCGCGCGGATGCGCGGCGCGCGGGTTCAGGAGCGGGTCAAGGTAACGGGCATGACGCGGCAGGGCCGTCGCATCACCGGCGTCGACTGGCAGGGCGAGGATGGCACAAGCGGCCATATCGCCTGCGAGCATGTCGTGAATTGCGCGGGCATGTGGGGGCACGAGGTGGGGCGCATGGCGGGCACCAACGTGCCGCTCCATGCCTGCGAGCATTTCTATATCGTGTCCGAACCGATTGCAGGGCTCACCCAATTGCCGGTGCTGCGCGTGCCCGATGAATGCGCCTATTACAAGGAGGATGCGGGCAAGATCATGCTCGGCGCGTTCGAGCCGGTCTCCAAGCCCTGGGGCATGAACGGTATCCCCGAGAGCTTCGAATTCGATCAGTTGCCGGAAGATTTCGATCATTTCGAGCCGATACTGGAAGCGGCAGTGAACCGGATGCCGATGCTGGCGGAGGCGGGAATTCACACGTTCTTTAACGGCCCCGAAAGCTTTACCCCCGATGATGCCTATCACCTTGGCCTGTGCCCCGAGATGGACAATGTCTGGGTCGCCGCCGGGTTCAACTCCATCGGCATTCAATCGGCGGGGGGCGCAGGGCATGCGCTGTCGCAGTGGATGGACAGCGGCGAAAAGCCCTTTGATCTGGGCGATGTGGATATTGCCCGGATGCAGCCCTTTCAGGGCAACCGGCGGTATTTGTTCGAGCGCTCGAAGGAGACGCTCGGCCTGCTCTATGCCGATCACTACCCCTACCGGCAAAAGGCCACCGCGCGCGGCGTGCGGCGCACGCCGTTTCACGCGCAATTGCTGCAACGCGGGGCAGTCATGGGCGAATTGGCGGGCTGGGAGCGGGCCAACTGGTATGCCGCGCCGGGTCAGGAACGGGCGTATCGGTATTCGTGGAAGCGGCAGAACTGGTTCGAGAATGCCGGGGCCGAGGTGCGGGCGATCCGGCAGGGCGTGGGCATGTATGACATGTCGAGCTTCGGCAAGCTGCGGGTCGAGGGGCCGGGGGCGGAGGCGTTTCTCAACCATGTCTGCGGGGCGGATATGGCGGTGCCGGTGGGCCGGATCGTCTATACGCAGTTTTTGAACGCCAAGGGTGGCATCGAGGCGGATGTGACCGTCACGCGCCTTTCCGAGACCGCCTATCTGGTCGTCACCCCCGCCGCCACCCGGCTGGCCGATGAGACGTGGTTGCGGCGTCATTCGGTCGGGCGGATGGTCGTGATCACCGATGTGACCGCAAGTGAGGGCGTGCTGGCGGTGATGGGGCCAAAGGCGCGCGATCTGATGCGCGCGGTGTCGCCGGATGACTTTTCCAACGAGTCCCACCCGTTCGGGCATGCACGCGAGATCGAGATCGGCATGGGGCTGGCGCGGGCGCATCGCGTGTCTTACGTGGGCGAGCTTGGTTGGGAGATCTACGTCAGCGCCGACATGTGCGGCCATGTCTTCGAGGTGCTGTGGGAGGCGGGCGCGGATCACGGCCTGACGCTCTGCGGGATGCACGCGATGGACAGCTGCCGGATCGAAAAGGGTTTTCGCCATTTCGGCCATGACATCACCTGCGAGGATCACGTGCTGGAGGCGGGGCTGGGCTTTGCCGTCAAGACCTCCAAGCCCGATTTCATCGGACGCGCGGCGGTGCTGGCCAAGCGCGAGGCTGGGCTGGCCCGGCGCCTGCTGCAATTCCGCCTGACCGAGCCTGCGCCGATGCTCTATCACAACGAGCCGCTGCTGCGGGACGGTGAGATCGTGGGGTATCTGAGTTCCGGCGCTTACGGTCATCACCTCGGCGCGGCCATCGGCATGGGATATGTGCCGTGTCCCGGCGAGAGCACGGATGAGGTGCTGGCGTCATGCTACGAGATCGACGTGGCGGGTGCCCGCGTGCGGGCCGAGGCGAGCCTGCGGCCGATGTATGACCCGAAATCGGAGCGGATGCGCGGCTGACGGCGCGCCTCTCCTCCCGCGCCCCGTCACCCCCGCGCAGGCGCTAGGGGATGCACACATCTTCAGGTTTGGTTTTCGCGGAGCGCTTGACGGGTTTTGCGTTGCATGATTCGATTGTCCTACCTTGAATGGAGGGCG